>NZ_AUPJ01000327.1:583-4496 GCF_000427315.1 Arthrobacter sp. TB 26 | reverse complement strand
GTACTTTTTTGGCCACGCCCGGGACCGGTGAACGGTCCCCTGAAGCTAGCGTTGTTGCGGCATTCCGCCGTCCTGCTGCGAACGGGCGCTGGCGTACAGGCAGACGGTCGCCGCGGTGCCCAGGTTGAGGCTTTCAGCAGCGCCGTAAACGGGCACGGCCACCCGGTGGTCGGCCAGCGCGAGTTCCTCCTCGGACAGGCCCTGGGCCTCGTTGCCGAAGAGCCACACTGTCGGGTTCTCCAGGGCATACCCGGCATCCTGCGCCGGTGCGCCCAGCCGGCGGGCGGCGTTCTGGTCCTGCAGCCGGTCCAGGTTGAGCTGGCCGTAGCCGTCGGCGGCCAGCACGCCGATGCCGCGTTCCTTGCAGCGGGCCACGATCTCCTCGATCCCGGCGCCGAGGACAACGGGCAGGTGGAAGAGGGATCCCGCCGTGGACCGTACGGCCTTGGGGTTGTAGATGTCGACGCTGGACGCAGTCAGGACGACGGCGTCCGCACCGGCCGCGTCGGCGGCACGCAGCACGGTGCCGGCGTTGCCGGGATCCCGGACCTCGCACAGCACGGCAACCAGTTGCGGGCCGGCGTCGAGCACCTGCTCGAGGCTGACGTCCAGGAAGCCACAGACCGCGAGAATGCCCTGTGGGGTGACCGTGTCCGCCATCGCGGCAAGTACTTCGTCGGTGGCGAGGTAGGCGGTGGTGCCCTCCGCCAGCGTCTCCAGGTCCGGGTGCCGGTCCAGGCAGGACTCGCTCGCGTAGACCTCATAGACGATGCCGGGCTCCCCCGCGGCAATCCTCTTCTGATGAAGGACGAGGGCTTCGCGGACCGCCTGCGGCCCCTCCGCCAGGAACTCGCGGCGCTTTAAACGGGCCGGGCGCCCGGCAAGCTGTGCCACCTTCCTCACCCGATCAGCTCGAGGATTGGAAAGTGGAAAGTCTTGCGGGCGCCCGGTTTCGTTCATACAAGAACCTTAGTGGCTTTTCCGGCCGGCTCTTGAACGACGTAGTTCGTGAACTACCTCAGGTACTACTCGGCAGCCTTGTCAGCGGCAGGCTTCGTGGCGGCCGGCTTCTTGGCGGGGGCCTTCTTCGCAGCGGGCTTCTTGGCGGCCGGTGCAGCCTCAGCCTGGACGGCCGGAGCGGACGTGTCGGCGGGCAGGGCGTCCTTGGCGATCTTGACCAGCGCAGCGAAGGCGTTGGCATCGGAAACGGCAAGCTCGGCCAGCATGCGGCGGTCAACCTCGACCTCAGCGGCCTTGAGGCCCTGGATCAGGCGGTTGTAGGTCAGGCCGTTGGCGCGGGATGCGGCGTTGATGCGCTGGATCCACAGGCGGCGGAAGTCGCCCTTCTTCTTCTTGCGGTCGCCGTAGCTGTACACAAACGAGTGCAGCAGCTGCTCTTTGGCCTTGCGGTACAGGCGTGAACGCTGTCCACGGTAGCCCTTTGCGCGCTCAAGGATAACCCGGCGCTTCTTGTGGGCGTTGACCGCCCTCTTCACACGTGCCACGTGCGTACTCCTTCGAAAATCTGATCCCAAGCATCTACTGCCGGAACAACCGGCTGGCCTGAGAAGCCTTTTTGGTAGTTGACCGCTGCCAGGTGGCAACAGTCAGAGAACTTGGAACTTAGATGCCGAGCATCTTCCGGATGACCTTGGCGTCGCCCTTGAAGACGATCTTGTCGCCGGCGAGGCGGCGGGTCAGCCTGGAGGACTTGTGCTCGAGGTAGTGGCGGCGGTTGGCCTGCTGGCGGCGCAGCTTGCCGCTGCCGGTCAGCTTGAAGCGCTTCTTAGCACCGCTGTGGGTCTTCATCTTCGGCATGGGAACCGATCTCCTTACGTATCCGCAGACAAGGTCTGCAGTCTTTCGTGCAGCCGCCCCTGCGGGCGGCGTGCTGGTTGCTTGCTGCCGGACATTGCTGTCCGGCAGCCCTGAACTAGTTGGTCTTCTTGGTGCCCGGCTTGGCGGCGGCCTTCGGGGCAGCCGGCCGTGCAGCAGGCTTCGGCGCCGCGGGACGCGGGACCGGCTTCGGGGCAGCAACCGGCTTCGGCGCTGCCGCCGGAGCGGCCTTTTCAGCCTCGGGAGCCTTGGCGGCTTCCGGAACCTTGGCTGCGGCCTTGGGCGCTGCGGGCGCCTTGGCTACTGCCGGCTTGGCAGCGGCCTTCGGAGCCTCAGTCTTCGGGGCCTCGCGCTTCGGAGCGGCCTTGGGAGCCTTGGGTGCCTCCTGCTTCGGCGCTTCCTGGACGGGAGCCTTCGCTGCCGGGGCTTCCTCGACCTTGGCCTCGGCGGCCGGGGCCTCCGCGGCTTCAGCCTTGTCCGCCTCGACCTTTTCAGCCGGAGCCTCGACGGCGGCGGGAGCTTCCGTTGCCGGAGCCTCCGTTGCAGCGGCCTCAGCCTCGGGTGCCTCAGTCCGGACCTGGTAGCCCTCCGGAAGAAGGTCGGCGAGCGACTGTGTCAGGGGTGCCTCAGGACCGGACGTGTCAACGCGGAAGTCACCCGAGGCCTTGGCTTCGTTTTCGGCCTTGGCTTCCGCACGCTGCGATGCGCGGCGGGCCTCTGCCTTGGCTTCTGCCTTGTTCTTCAGGGGTCCGACCACCATGACCATGTTGCGGCCATCGATCCGCGGGCTGGACTCCACAACGCCGACTTCAGCGACGTCGTCCGCGAAGCGCTGGAGCAGGCGGATGCCCATCTCGGGGCGCTGCTGCTCACGGCCGCGGAACTGGATCATGGCCTTGACCTTGTCACCGGCGCCGAGGAAGCGGAGCGCGTGGCCGCGCTTCGTCTCATAGTCGTGGGTGTCGATCTTCAGGCGGAAGCGGATTTCCTTCAGGACCGTGTTGGTCTGGTTCTTCCGGGCTTCACGTGCCTTGACTGCGGCTTCGTACTTGTACTTGCCGAAGTCCATCAGCTTGCACACCGGAGGCTTGGCCTGCGGTGCAACTTCAACGAGATCAAGATCGGACTCGGCAGCCAAACGCAGGGCATCCTCAATACGGACAACGCCTACTTGCTCGCCTGCAGGGCCGACCAGCCGCACCTCGGGGACGCGGATACGCTCATTGATTCTTGGCTCGCTAATGTTAAAGCTCCTGTGTTCGTGAGGGGTATTCCACCGGCAAAAAGAGAAGGCCCCCAATTGCCGGAGCAATCGAAGGCCTCGAAGATCGGAACTGCCTGCCTCGTGTGAGGCGGCATGCATCCTGCCAGGGCTGGCGCCCGGGAAAAATGCCCGACCAGGTACCCGGCAACCTTGCTTCTTGCGAAGCTTCCCGAAGGAGAGCGGTTGACGCGGGTGGGAGAGAACTCCGCTTGCAAACTGAAAGTCGATTCTACAGAAGAAATCCCGTCCGGCGCACCTACATGACAGCCATGTTGGTTGCGGACGGGTTCCGGCTGTCATACCGCCGCAGTACTACCAAAAGCAGTAGAACTGGAGCGAAATAACGACAATCAGTCGGTCTGTGACAAGCTTACCAGCATGAGCACTTCAGACAGTAATTCACACGTTTACGAGCCCGCCAGCGCCCAAGCCGACGTCTCACAGCAGATCCGCGACATCTCCGAGGTGCCCGCGATCGAGGTCATCACTACCGCCGCCGTGCACCTCATGAGCGCCGCCGCCGTGAAGCTTGGCCTCGCAGCCGAGGAGAACGCCGAAGAACTCAAGGACCTGGACGAGGCCCGCAAGCTGATCACGGCCCTGGCCGGCCTGGTCACCGCGGCCGCCCCGGAGATCGGCTCCCAGCACGCCGGACCGTTGCGCGACGGTCTGCGTTCCCTGCAGCTGGCCTTCCGGGAGGAGTCCATCATTCCGGATGCGCCGGGCAAGGGTCCGGGCGAGAAGTACACCGGCCCGGTCAACTAGGCACAACCAGCAAGCCAGCTGCAACCAGCAGGCCAGCTACAACGCGGC
>NZ_AUPJ01000327.1:0-573 GCF_000427315.1 Arthrobacter sp. TB 26 | reverse complement strand
CCGTCGTTAACGTCTGCCGTGCAGGTGAGGTCCCGCTGCCCCTCAGGCTGCGGCGAGGCGCCGCCGGCGGCGGTGCTGCAGCACAAGTCCCAGAAGGCACAGGACAACGCCGCCCACCCCCACGGCCACGAATCCGGCCGAGGGGCCGACGCCGTCGATGAAAACCCCGGCGAGCGGTGCGCCAAGGGCGACGCCTCCGGTGAGTGCCGAACCGTACCAGCCCATCGCCTCACCGCGGCGGCGCTCGTCCACCAGTTCGGCGACCTTCTCGGACGCTGCCGACAGCACGGGCGCGCACAGCAGGCCCGGCAGGAGCGAGAGCAGGCTGAGGGTCCAGGTGTCCTGCGCGAAGGCCATGGGGATGGTCAGCGCCGACATGCCCAGCAGCAGCAGGATCGGTGAGATGGGCCGGTGCATGGCACCGTAGATCACGCCGCCGACCACCGAGGCCGCGCACCAGAAGAGGAACACCAGCCCGATTTCGGCCTGGTGCCCGCCGGTTTCGAGGGCGGCAACGATTCCGACGTCGGTGCCGCTGAGCACCATCCCGGCTCCGGCCGCGACGGCGAAGAC
>NZ_AUPJ01000326.1:5095-5330 GCF_000427315.1 Arthrobacter sp. TB 26 | reverse complement strand
CGGGCTGCCGGGGGCCGTGATCTATGAGCTGCACATCGGGACTTTCACCCCGGAAGGCACCCTGGATGCGGCCATCGGGAAGCTCGGCTACCTCGTGGAGCTCGGCATTGACTTCGTGGAGCTGCTGCCGGTGAACGGCTTCAACGGCACCCACAACTGGGGCTACGACGGCGTCCTCTGGTACGCGGTGCACGAAGGCTACGGCGGACCCGCCGCGTACCAGCGCTTCGTGGAC
>NZ_AUPJ01000326.1:1824-5085 GCF_000427315.1 Arthrobacter sp. TB 26 | reverse complement strand
CGCCGCCCACGCCGCCGGGCTGGGCGTCATCCAGGACGTGGTCTACAACCACCTCGGCCCCAGCGGCAACTACCTTCCGCGGTTCGGGCCGTACCTGAAGGCGGGGGAGGGCAACACCTGGGGCGACTCGGTGAACCTCGACGGCCCCGGGTCCGACGTCGTACGCCGCTACATCCTGGAGAACGCCGCCATGTGGCTGCGGGACTACCACGTGGACGGGCTCCGGCTCGACGCCGTGCATGCCTTCAAGGACGAGCGGGCCCTCCACCTGCTCGAGGAATTCGGTGCGCTCGCGGACGAAGTCTCCGCCGAAACCGGACGGCCCGCGACGATGATCGCCGAGTCGGACCTCAACGATCCGCGGCTGCTCTACCCGCGCGACCTCAACGGCCACGGCCTGGCCGGGCAGTGGAGCGATGACTTCCACCACGCGGTGCACGTCAATGTCAGCGGCGAGGCCACGGGCTATTACGCAGACTTCGAATCCGTTGAGGCGCTGGCCAAAGTCCTGGTGGACGGGTTCTTCCACGACGGCAGCTACTCCAGCTTCCGCGGCCGGCACCACGGCCGGCCCATCAACACCGGTGTCGTCCATCCGTCGGCGCTGGTGGTTTGCAGCCAGAACCACGACCAGATCGGCAACCGGGCCACCGGGGACCGGCTGTCCCAGACCCTGGGGTACGGGCAGCTGGCGCTTGCCGCCGTCGCGACCTTGACCTCGCCGTTCACCCCCATGCTGTTCATGGGTGAGGAATACGGCGCCACCACCCCCTGGCAGTTCTTCACCTCGCACCCGGAACCTGAGCTCGGGAAGGCCACCGCGGAGGGCCGGATCCGGGAGTTCGAGCGGATGGGCTGGGACCCCGCCGTCGTGCCCGACCCGCAGGACCCGGAGACCTTCACCCGGTCCCGGCTCAACTGGGCCGAAGCCGCGGAGGGCGACCACGCCCGCCTGCTGGAGCTGTACCGGCAGCTGATCGCGCTGCGGCGCTCGACGCCGGAACTCGCCGGACTCGGTTTCGAGGACACCGCCGTTGCCTTCAGCGAGGCCGACGGCTGGCTCCGCCTGCGCCGCGGCAGCGTGGAGGTTGCCATGAACTTCTCCGCCGGACCGCGCCGGCTCGCCGTTTCCGGAGCCTCGGTCGTGCTGGCCACCGACAGCGCCGTGCGCCTCGACAACGCCCAGCTCGACCTGCCGGGCCACAGTGCCGCCATCATCTCGAAATAGGACAGGATAGTACGTATGACTTATGTTGCAGCAGAAACCCGTTACGACTCCATGCCGTACCGCCGCGTGGGCCGCAGCGGGCTGAAGCTCCCCGCCATTTCGCTCGGCCTCTGGCACAACTTTGGCGACGACAAGCCTTTCGAAACCCAGCGCGCCATCCTGCGCCGGGCCTTCGACCTCGGCGTCAACCACTTTGACCTGGCCAACAACTACGGGCCGCTGGCCGGTTCGGCTGAGACCAACTTCGGCCGCCACCTCAAGGACGATTTCGCGCCCTACCGGGACGAACTCATCATCTCCACCAAGGCCGGCTACAACATGTGGCCGGGCCCGTTCGGCGAATGGGGTTCCCGCAAATACCTGCTCGCCAGCCTGGACCAGTCGCTGACCCGCATGGGCCTGGACTACGTGGACATCTTCTACAGCCACCGGCCTGACCCGGAAACGCCGATGGAAGAGACCATGGGCGCCCTGGACCACGCCGTCCGCTCCGGGAAGGCCCTCTACGCGGGCATCTCCTCCTACACCCCGGAGCAGACCCTCGAGGCCGCCCGGATCCTCAAGGAGCTCGGCACCCCGTTGCTGATCCACCAGCCCAGCTACTCCATGCTGAACCGCTGGACCGAAAACGGCAGCCCCAACCTGTACGAGGCACTGGAACAGGTGGGTGCCGGCTCGATTGCGTTCTCGCCGCTGGCGCAGGGCATGCTGACCGACCGCTACCTGAACGGGATCCCGGCCGATTCACGCGCCGCCCAGGAGAAATCCCTGGCCGAAGACAGCATCACGGAGGACAAGCTGGACCGGGTGCGTGGCCTGCACCGGATTGCCGAAAGCCGCGGGCAGTCGCTCGCGCAGATGGCCATCGCCTGGATCCTGCGGGAGCAGGGCAAGGGCTCCGCAGTGACGTCGGCGCTGGTCGGCGCGTCCAGCGTCCGGCAGTTGGAGGACACCCTGTCCGCCATCAACAACCTCGGCTTCACGGCCGAAGAGCTGACGGCGATCGACGAGTTCGCCGTCGAATCCGACATCAACCTGTGGGCCCAAAAGTAGACTGCTTCACCCGCAAGTAACAGAGGCGGTGCGGCGGACCGGGAACAACTCGGGCTGCCGCGCCGTTGACTAGAATGCTAAGGGCGCCGTATGGTGCCGTGCCCGCTGCCGCCGTCGTGCATCAGAGTACTTCCGCGCCGGGCACATGAAGTTGTCCTCAAAGGAGTTCCGTGTCTTCACATCCGATTCGTGTTGCAATCGTCGGCGTAGGTAACTGTGCCACTTCGCTGGTCCAGGGCGTCGAGTACTACCGGGATGCCGACCCCCAAGCCACGATTCCGGGGCTGATGCATGTGGAGTTCGGCAAGTACCACGTCAACGACGTTCAGTTCGTTGCCGCGTTCGACGTCGACGGCAAGAAGGTGGGCCTGGACCTGTCTGACGCCATCCTGGCCAGCGAGAACAACACCATCAAGATCGCCGACGTCCCGCCGAAAGGTGTCACCGTACAGCGCGGCCCGACCCTCGACGGTCTCGGCAAGTACTACCTCGAGACCATCGAGCAGTCCACGGAAGAGCCGGTCGACGTCGTCCAGGCCCTCAAGGACGCCAAGGTCGACGTGATGGTCTGCTACCTGCCGGTCGGGTCGCAGGAAGCCGCCGAGTTCTACGCCCAGTGCGCGATCGACGCCGGCGTGGCCTTCGTCAACGCCCTGCCGGTCTTCATCGCCGGCACCAAGGCGTGGGCGGACAAGTTCACCGCCGCGGGTGTCCCGATCGTAGGGGACGACATCAAGAGCCAGATCGGTGCCACCATCACGCACCGCGTCATGGCGAAGCTGTTCGAGGACCGCGGCGTCACCCTGGACCGCACCTACCAGCTGAACGTCGGCGGCAACATGGACTTCAAGAACATGCTGGAGCGCGACCGCCTCGAATCCAAGAAGATCTCCAAGACGCAGGCGGTCACGTCCAACGTGGAAGCCGACCTCGCGCCGCGCGACGTCCACATCGGCCCGTCGGACTACGTCCAGTGGCTC
>NZ_AUPJ01000326.1:0-1818 GCF_000427315.1 Arthrobacter sp. TB 26 | reverse complement strand
CCGCAAATGGGCCTTCGTCCGCCTCGAGGGCCGCAACTTCGGCGACGCCCCGGTGTCGCTCGAATACAAGCTGGAGGTCTGGGACTCGCCCAACTCCGCCGGCGTGATCATCGACGCGATCCGCGCCGCCAAGATCGGCCTCGACCGCGGCATCGGCGGCCCGCTGCTCTCCGCGTCGAGCTACTTCATGAAGTCCCCGCCGGAGCAGTTCAACGACGACCTCGCCCGTGACAAGGTCGAGGCCTTCATCCGCGGGGACCTGGAGCGCTAAACCCCTCCTCCACCCCCGGTTGCCCTATCACTTACGGTCCCCAAACCCCTGGTTTGGCCGCCAGAAGTGATAGGGCAACCGGCGTTTAACGGCCGTGGAGCGCCAGCCGGACCCGTCGGACGGCACCGCGGAAGTCATCCGCCAGATCGTCGGCGTTGAACTTGAAGTAGCGCCAGCCGGCCGCGTTGAACGTTTCATCGCGGCGGTTGTCGCGGGTCTGTTGTTCGCGCGTCAGGTGGTGGCCGCCGTCGTACTGGATAGCGACCCTTTGCCTCCGGTAGCCGAGGTCCGCCGCGGGGGAGTAGGGGTCGCCCGGCGCGATCCGGAGCTG
The DNA here is from genome assembly GCF_000427315.1 of Arthrobacter sp. TB 26. GTDB lineage: Bacteria > Actinomycetota > Actinomycetes > Actinomycetales > Micrococcaceae > Arthrobacter. The sequence goes on along the minus strand of NZ_AUPJ01000326.1, from coordinate 1,216 downwards.
CAGCTCGGGCTCCGGCAGCCCGGCAGCCGTCAATGCCAGGCGCAGAAATGTCTCCGGCGCTGAGTCGGAGCCCGGCCGGATGAGCTCCAGTGCCTGGCGCGCTTTCACGATTCCCTAGAGCTTCGGATGCCGGATGAGCATGTCCCGCAGCTGGGGAAGCGTCGCCCACGGCTCCGTGCGGTTTTCCAGCTCAAGGCGCGGCTGCCGCACGAGCTGGTCCCCGACCGCCACGAGATCCTCCAGCGGCAGGACACGGGCAAGGTCAAGCCAGGTCCGGGCGGGCGTCGACATCCGGATTCCGTCCCACACCATGAGCTCGTCCTCGAACGCCAGGACGGTATGCCCGACCACACCGTCACGCCGGACCGGCGGCAGCGCCTTGGGTTTGCTCAGATGGAGCTCCCGGCAGCCACGAAACCAGGACGGGAGCCACAGCCCCAGCAGCACGGCGGCCGTAAGGTGCGAAATCCACGCGCCCGGCGTCGCAGAGGACAGGGCGCGGGCTAGCCCGCGGAGTTCAAATTCCCAGCCGGTGGGCAGATAGAGCAACCGGCCGGCCGTCGCGAGGTCGGAAGCACGGAGCCGGGCGCTGCCCAAGGCGGCAGCCCGCGCCTCGTAGACGGTGAAGGGGGCTGAGGCGAGGTGGGCTGGCAAGGCTGCGGGTGGGTGCATGCGGACCATTCTGATCCGAACGCCGGATCCCCGCTCGCGTTATCCACAGGCGCCCGTTGCGCTATCACTTTTGGTCCCCATCCGCCCGAAATGGCAGCCAAAAGTGATAGGGCAACGGCGCTAGAAGAGGCCGACGGGGTTGCCGTCGGCGTCGACGTCCATGCGCATCGCGGCCGGGACCTTGGGCAGTCCCGGCATGGTCATGACCGCGCCGGTGAGGGCCACGATGAAGCCCGCGCCGGTCTTGGGAATGAGGTCGCGGACATGCACGGTGAAACCCTTCGGGGCGCCCAGCTTGCCCGCGTCGTCGCTGAAGGAATACTGGGTCTTCGCCATGCATACCGGGAAGCCGGACCAGCCGTTCTTCTCGATCTCCGCGAGCCGCTTGAGGGCCGGGACGGAGAAATCCACCCCGTCAGCGCCGTAGATTTCCTGCACGATCGTCCGGATCTTGTCCTCCACCGACATCTCCAGCGGGTACAGGTGCCGGAAGGTGTGCGGCGCGTCAATGGCCGCGGCCACCTTGGCCGCGAGCTCGTCACCG
>NZ_AUPJ01000325.1 GCF_000427315.1 Arthrobacter sp. TB 26 | reverse complement strand
CGGCCTGGACGCCCTCCGCGGCGCACCATTCCAGCAGCCAGTCCAGCTCCTCGGGGGTGTCTGTGGCGAACTTGTTGATCGCCACCACCGGCGTGATGCCGAACTTCTCCACGTTCCGTACATGGCGCTGAAGATTGACGACGCCGGCAGCCAGCGCGTCCAGGTTGGGCTCCTTGAGCTGGTCCTTGGCGACGCCGCCGTGCATCTTCAGGGCGCGGACGGTCGCCACGATCACGACGGCGGACGGAGCCACATCGGCGACGCGTGACTTGATGTCCATGTATTTTTCAGCGCCCAGATCCGCGCCGAAGCCGGCCTCGGTGACGACGATGTCCGCGAGGCTGCGGGCGGTCTGGGTGGCGATCAGGGAATTGCAGCCATGGGCGATGTTGGCGAACGGTCCGCCGTGGACCAGGGCCGGGGTCCCGGCGATGGTCTGCACCAGGTTCGGTTTGATGGCGTCTTTGAGCAGCATGGTCAGGGCCCCTTGGACCCCAAGCTGAGCCACTGAGACCGGCTGCCGGTCGTAGGTGTAGCCGAAAGTGATGCGGCCCAGCCGACCCCGGAGGTCGGCGAGGTCCGTGGCGAGGCAGAAGACAGCCATGATCTCCGAGGCCACGGTGATGTCGAAGCCGTCCTGCCGGGGGATGCCCTGCGTCGGACCGCCCAGGCCGATCACGACCTCGCGCAGGGAACGGTCGTTCATGTCCAGCACCCGCTTGAAGGTCATCCGGCGCGGGTCGATGTTCAGCTCGTTGCCCTGGTAGATGTGGTTGTCCACGAGGGCCATCAGGGCGTTGTTCGCCGAGGTGACGGCGTGGAAGTCGCCGGTGAAGTGCAGGTTGATCTCGTCCATCGGCAGCACCTGGGAGTAGCCGCCGCCCGTGGCGCCGCCTTTCATGCCCAGGATCGGGCCGAGTGACGGCTCCCGCAGCGCGATCATCACCTTGTGGCCGGCCCGGGCCAGGGAATCCGCCAGCCCCACCGTCGTGGTGGACTTGCCCTCGCCGGCGGGCGTGGGCGACATCGCGGAGACGAGCACCACCTTGCCCGGGGCGCGGGCCGGGCCGCCGGCCGTCGAGCCTGCGAGCTTGGCCGGATCGATCTTTGCCTTGTACCGGCCGTAGAGCTCGATGGCCTCGGCGCTGATACCGGCCGCGGCAGCTATCTCCTCGATCGGCTTCATCGTGGCGTTCTGCGCGATCTCCAGGTCACTCATCGCTGCGGCACGGCCGGACGGTGCGGCGGGGGCAGCGGTTCCGGGAATCGTGGTTTCAGACATCCTTGTCCTTTGGCTCGTGGCGTCGGTGGGTGTTCCGGCCAGTGGTTTCAGGCCGCTGTTAACGGCCCGCGGTTCCGGTGGAGGGCGTGTGGCCCACCGGAATGGTCAGGTTTCCAAAATACTGGCTCAGCGCGGTGTGGTAACTCTCCAGCGTGATCGCGGCCGTGCGTTGCCAGCCGAATTCCTGTGCGTGCAGTGAAGCCGCGCGGCCCATGTCCTCGCGGGTCGCCGGGTCGTCATACAGGGCTTCCAGGGCGTCGGCCCAGTCCGCGGCCTTGTGGCCTTCGACGAGCAACCCGGTCCGGCCGTCGAAAATGGCGCGGGACAGCCCGCCGACTTTGGTGGCCACCACCGGTGTCCCGCACGCCTGGGCTTCGAGCGCCACGAGACCAAAGGATTCGCTGTAGGAGGGCATCACCACAACGTCGGCGGCCCGGTACCAGCCAGCCAGCTTCGGGGCGCTGACCGGCGGATGGTGGGTGACGACGTCGTCCATCCCGGCGGCGCTGATCAGCGACTTCAGATCGAAGTCCTTGGACCCGCTGACCGCCCCGACGATGGTCAGCTGAAGGTCGATGTCAGGGCGGCGTGCCCGCAGCAGGGCGGCGGCCTTGATCAGGACCTGCGGGCCTTTCAGGCGCTGGATCCGCCCCGCGAACAGCAGATGGAAGCGGCCCGGCGGCACTCCGTGGGCGGCCCGGGCCCGGCTGCGGAACGCCGGCGTGAAGATGTCCAGGTCCACGCCCGGCGGCGCCACGTCGATGTGGTCGTTATCCGCGTTGTAGTGCGAGACCAGTTCCGCCGCTTCGGTGCCCGTATTGGCGATCAGCCGGGTGGCGCCGTCGACAATCCGCTGCTCGCCGTCCTCGCGCCGGCGCGGTTCCGGCTGCTCACCGGCAACCAGCAGCAGGTTCTTCACTTTGGCCATGGTGTGCATGGTGTGCACGAGGGGCAGTCCCCACAGGCTGGCGAGCTCGAGCCCGGCCACCCCGGAAACCCAGTAGTGCGAATGGATCACGTCGTAGCGGCCGTGCGGCTGGAGCTGCCGGATCCGGTCGATTTCGGCAACCATGCTGTGCAGCAGTTCGGGCAGTTCCTCCTTGGGCAGCTTCCGGGCCGGGCCAGCCAGGACGTTGTGGACGCAGACTCCGGGGGAGGGGTGCTCGACGGCGGCCTGTCCGGCGGACGTGGACCGGGTGAAGATCTCCACCTCGACGCCGGTATCGGCCAAGGCCGCGGCCAGGGCGCGGATGTAAACGTTCATGCCCCCGGCGTCGCCGGAGCCGGGCTGCTCCATCGGCGAGGTGTGCAGGGAGAGGAAAGCGACGCGCCGGATCAGCGACATTCTGCTCCCTCCCTCTCGTGGACAGGTCCTGATGGCCACGCCCTGGTGGACACTGCCGGATCTGCGTTTCGATAAAACACTACTCCTGAAGTTCCCACGGGTTCACAGGGCGGCGGGCGGCGCCGGTCACAGGGCCGGGCGTGCTGCTAACGTGACGGCTGTGAGCATAAGAGACGCGACTGAGTCCACCGCCCCCGGCTGGGTAATTCGTCCGGCCGCCGGCGCGGACTGGCCTGCGGTCTGGGCGATCCTTGAGCCCGTCGTCAGGGCCGGGGAAACATTTACCTGGGACCGGGACACCACCGAGCACCAGGCCCGCGAACGCTGGTTCAAACAGGCCCCGGGCCAGACCTTCGTTGCGGAGGGGCGGGGGGAGCTGGCAGGGGTCATCCTGGGCACCGGCGAGCTGCACGCGAACCAGGGCGGCGGCGGAAGCCACGTCGCCAATGCCGGGTACATGGTCCATCCGGCGCACGGGGGCAAAGGGGTGGCCCGCGCGCTGTGCGCCTACTCGCTGGACGCGGCACGGGCCGCCGGGTTTCGCGCCATGCAGTTCAACGCCGTCGTGGAAAGCAATGTCCGGGCCGTTGCGGCCTGGCGGTCCATGGGCTTCGAAGTGCTGGCCACCATCCCGGAGGCGTTCCTGCACCCGCGCCTGGGCTATGTGGGCCTGCACGTGATGTACCGCCGGCTGTAGGTCCGGTACCTACTGCTTCCCGCGCCAGAGCTCCTGCAATTCCGGAAATGCGTCTTCGTACCCGGCCAGCAGTTTTCCCGCGAGGTCCCCGGAACCGACCAGCGGGTGCCCGGCGAAGGCCGCCAGGGCCGCGTCCCGCCGTCCCGCACCCGTGGTCCCGGCATCCCGGCTGGTGGCCG
>NZ_AUPJ01000324.1:3887-10379 GCF_000427315.1 Arthrobacter sp. TB 26 | reverse complement strand
CCCGCCGCGCCTCCTGGCTCAGGGCGGCAGTGATCCCGGTGAGGTGCAGGACCCGGGCGCCGTCGCGGAAGGCCGCGTCGACGTCGTCCCGGGTGAGCGTGGATCCGGCGGACCCTGCGCGGTAGTAGAAGGCCCGGGTGACGTCGGCGGTGCGCTGTTCGAGGAACATCACCCCGGTGCCGCGGCTGGCGTCCTCGCGGTGGTGCACCGCGATGCCCTCGCTGCGCAGCTGCCGCAGGATGAACTCACCGTGCGGGTCGGCGCCGAGGACTCCGGCCCAGCCCACCCGGTGGCCGAGACGGGCGACGCCAACGGCCACGTTGGACTCCGCCCCGGCCACGTGCATGCCAAGGGAGCCGCCGGCGGACAGCGGCCCGGCGGAGCGCAGCGAGACCATTGATTCCCCGAAGGTCAGCAGGTCAGGAATCCCCGGGACGGGAAGCACAGGTCCGGGAATCACTGCAGGCTCTCCGCGGCGATCCGGCGGTCGAACTCGGCGGCGAGCGCCACGAAGCCGCGGGCCCGGGCACGCACCGGAACCAGGTCGCCGCCGGAGCCGGCGTCCCCGAAGAGCGGCCCGCCAAGGCCGACGGCGACGGCGCCCGCCTGCCAGTAGCCCGACGCTTCCTCGAGCCCCACGCCGCCGACGGCGATGAAGGGGATCCCGGGGAACGGGTCACGCAGCGCTTTGAGGTAGCCCGGTCCGCCGATGGAGGCGGGGAAGAGCTTCACCGCGGTGGCTCCGCGGGTCATCGCCTCGTAGGCCTCGGTGGGCGTCAGCGCCCCGGCCAGGACCGGGATTCCAAGGCGGGCGGATTCCTGGATGGAGGTTGCCAGCGCCGGGGTGACCATGAACTGGCCGCCGGCCGCTGAAACGTGTTCCACGTCCTGCTCGGTCAGCACGGTGCCGGCGCCGACGAAGCAGCCGTCCGGGGCGGCGGCGCGGACGTCGCGGATGGCCTCCAGCGCCCCCGGGGTGGTCAGGGCAATTTCGACGTAGCGGAAGCCCTCTTCCATGGCCGCGAGGGCCGCCTTCGCCGCGGCGCCGCCGTCGGTGCCGCGGACGATGGCGACCAGCCGGGTGTCCCGGATTCCGGCCAACAGGGCCTCCGGGGTCAGAGCATTGCCTGGTTTTTCGGTCATGTGGTTCACCATTCTGCGAAGGCTCCGTCGGGGTGCCGCCAGACGGGCCCGCGCCAGGCGTGGCCGCGCTTGTCCGCGGCGCGGACCACGGCCTCGTCGATCTCGATCCCGAGACCCGGGCCGGTCAGGCGTTCGATGTGCCCGTCCACGAACTTCAGCGGGGATTTGTCCACCACGTAGTCCAGGACTTCGGCGCCCTGGTTGTAGTGGATCCCGATGCTTTGTTCCTGGATCAGGAAGTTGGGCGTGGCGAAGCCCACCTGCAGGCAGGCCGCCAGGGCCAGCGGTCCGAGCGGACAGTGCGGGGCCAGCTGGACCTCGTAGATTTCGGCGAGCGAGGCGATCTTGCGGACCTCGGTGATGCCGCCGGCGTGCGAGAGGTCCGGCTGGGCCACGGCGATGCCGGCCTGCAGCGCGGGCAGGAATTCCTGCCGGCTGTAGAGCCGCTCCCCGGTGGAGACCGGCGTCGTGGTGGACGAGGTGAATTCGCGCAGCAGGTGCGTGTTTTCCGGGACCACGGGTTCTTCCAGGAAGAAGGGCCGGTACGGTTCCAGCAGCGGCGCCACCCGCCGGGCGTTGGCCAGGCTGAAGCGGCCGTGGAAGTCGACGGCGACATCGCGGTGGTCCCCGAGGACCTCGCGGGCGGCGGCGACGCGGCGGACGACGCCGTCGAGCTCCGCCACCGAGGCGATGGGGCTCATCCGGCCGCTGGCGTTCATCTTGACGGCGGTGAGTCCGACTTCCAGCTGGGCGCTGATCTGGTCGGCCACCTCGTTGGGCTCGTCCCCGCCCACCCAGCCGTACATCCGGATCCGGTCCCGGACGTGGCCGCCCAGGAGCTGGTGCACGGGCGTGTTGAAGTGCTTGCCCGCGATGTCCCACAGGGCCTGGTCCAGGCCGGAGACGGCGCTGGCCAGGATCGGGCCGCCGCGGTAAAAGGAGCCTTTGGTCATCACCTGCCAGTGGTCCTCGATCCGGAGCGCATCGTTGCCGATCAGCAGCTCGGAGAGCTGGTCGACGGCGGTGCGGACCGTTTCGCTGCGGCCCTCGCAGCTGGCCTCGCCCCAGCCGACGATCCCGCTGTGCGTCTCGATCCGGACGAAGAGCCAGCGCGGTGCGACGAGGAAGGTTTCAATCCTGCTGATCAGTGTCATGAGTGGCCTAGCCCTTGGTCGCGCCGGCGGTCATGCCGGAGACGATGTACTTCTGCGTGAAGAGCGCAATGATCATGATCGGGATGGTGACCACCGTGGCGGCGGCCATCAGTCCGCCCCAGTCGATGCTGGCGTAGGAGACGAAGTCGAAGATCGCCACCGGGAGGGTCTTGGTCTTGGAGCCGGAGAGCACCAGGGCGAACATGAAGTTGTTCCACGAGAAGATGAACGACAGGATGCCCGCGGTGGCGATGCCGGACACGGAGAGCGGCAAGGTGATGCGGCGGAAGGCGCCGATCGGCGTGAGCCCGTCCACCTGCGCGCTTTCCTCCAGCTCCAGCGGCAGCGAGTCGAAGTAGCTCATCATGATGTAGACGATCAGCGGCAGCGAGACGAACATGTGGCTGAGGATGAGGACCTCGAAGCCGCCCACCATCTTCAGGTTGGAGAAGACGTAGTACCAGGGCACCAGCAGCGAAACGCCCGGGATGACGCGCGCCATCAGGACCACGAGGGCCGAGCGGTGCATGGTGAAGCGGCTCATGGCGTAGGCCGCCGGAACGCCGAGGACCAGCGAGAGTGCGGTGGAGACGAACGCCACCCAGAAGCTGTTGAAGATGAAGACGAAGTAGTTGTTGCGCTGCAGCACGTTCGCGTAGTTCTCACCCGTCGGGGTGAAGAAGAACGACTTGCCGGTGTCGTAGATGTCCACGTTGGTCTTGAACGACGCGAGCAGCATCCAGAAGAGCGGGGCCACCAGGAACAGTACGACGGCGACGAGCGCGGCGACGCGGAACACCTTGTAGGCGCGGGTGCCCAGGGGCTTGCGGGGGCGCCGGGCCGGCGCTGGCCGGGCCGTGTTGGCGGTTTCGGTGTGTCCGGTGTTTTCGGTGTTTCCTGTCAGGACGGTCATTTGCTTACCGCTTTCTTGCGCATGGTCAGCAGCCACATGGAGCCGATGATGATCATGAAGAACAGGATCAGCACCGCGGAGGACAGCCCGTACTGGTTGTAGTCGAAGCTCAGGCCGTAGGCGTAGACGTTGAGGGTCTCCACCTCGTGGAAGGAGCCGCCGCCCTTGCCCTTGGTGGCGTAGAGGATGTCGAACGTTTTCAGGGCGTCGATGCCCCGGAGCAGGATGGCGACGATCACGGTCGGCATCATGAGGGGCAGCGTGATGAAGAAGAATCGCTGGAAGGCGTTGGCGCCGTCCATCCTGGCGGCCTCGTCGGGCTCCTCGGACAGCGAGGTCAGGCCGGCGAGCAGGATCAGCACCACCATGGGGGTCCACTGCCATACGTCCATGAAGATGGTGGTGCCCAGTGCGGTGTCCTGTCCGGACAGCCATGGCTGGGGCGGAATGCCGACCATGCCGAGCAGCTGGTTGACGAAGCCGATGTTGGGGTCGAAGATCAGCCGCCACATCATGCCGACGGCCACCGGTGTGGCGACGAGCGGCAGGAGAATGGCCACGCGGACCCACTTTTCGCCGCGGAACGGGCGCCACAGCAGCAGCGCGATGCACATGCCCAGCACCACTTCGCACACCAGGGCGACGCCGGTGAAGGACAGTGTGCGTCCGACCGCCGGCCAGAAGCGCTCGGCGTCGGAGAGGACCGTGAGGTAGTTCTGCAGGCCGACGAACTCTGAGGCAGCCCGGACGGAGCCCTGCGAATCGGTCAGGCTTAGGTACAAGGTCCAGGCCAGCGGAAAGACGATGAGGACACCGACGAAAATCATCGCGGGGGCGGCGAACAGCCACTTGCGGTGCCGGTTGGCCCAGGCGGAGAAGTTCTCACGGGCGCCGGGGGCGCGGCGGGCGCTGCGGCCGGACGGCGGCTCGGACTGCGCGCTGCGGGGAGGGGTCAATACAGACATGGTTCACCTAAGGAGTCGGGGGTGAAGTGAAGTGCTGGCCGCGGCGGGGCGACGGCTGGGCCGCCGCCCCACCGGGCGGTTTGGTGGGCGGCGCGTGGTGCGCCGGGTGCGCTACTTCTTTTCGCTGTCTAGGAACTTCTGGAAGGCCTCGTGGGCCGTGTCGGCTGCGGCGGAAGCGTCAGCGCCGGTGATGGTGGCTACGATCGGGCCGCCGACGATTTCGCGGGCCTTGCCGACCGTGACAACCTCGGGACGGTCGTGGCCGACGCCGTTTTTGGCGCTGGTGGCGATGGCCTCGGCCAGGTCCTTCGGGTAGGTGGAGGTACCGGCGGGATCGGACCAGACGGAGGCGCGGGGTCCGGGGACACCGGCCTTCTGGGCCGCCAGGGTGCGTTCCTTGCTGGTGGCCCACTGGATGAACTTCCAGGCATTGTCCTGGTTGCCCGAGGCCTGGTTGACGGCGAGGCCCCACGACGGGATGTTGTACGGCTTGGAACCGGCCGGACCGGCGGGCAGTGCGGCGAAGCCGACCGTGTCGGCGACCTTGGACTTGGCCGGGTCGGTGGCGTTCTTGTAGAGCGAGTCGGCCTCGGTGTAGAAGGCGGCCTTGCCCTGGGTGAAGATGGCCATCGCCTCGGGCCAGCTCATGTCGGTGCTGACGTTGGCCGGGCCGTAGTTCTTGATCAGGCCGCCGTAGAACGCGTAGGCCTTCTTGGCGGCGTCGGAGTTGACGGCGGACTTGCCGCTGGCGTCGGTGAAGTCGCCGCCGAAGCTGTACAGGAAGCTGGAAAACTGGGTGACGGCGGCGGACTTGCTGGTCCGCGCCACGAAGCCCGCGGTGTCCGGGTTGGCGGCCTTGATGGCCTTGGCGGCCGCTTCGAGCTCGTCCATGGTCTTGGGAACCTCGAGGCCGGCGGCCTTCAACAGGTCCTTGCGGTAGTAGAGCACTTCGCGTTCGGTGATGATCGGGACGCCGACCACCTTGCCGTCAACCGTGCTGGCCTTGACCGGGCCCTCCTGGTAGTCCTTCCAGTCCCAGCCGGCGTCCGAAGAGACCTTGGACGTCAGGTCGGCGAGGTAGCCGTTCTTGGCGAACGCCTTGCCCTCCTGGAGCGGGCGGTACATCATGACGTCGATCTCGTCGCTGCCGGCGTTGAGCTTGACGTTGTACTGGTCCGAGAGCTGGTCCTCGCCGAGCTGGGTCAGCTCAACCTTGAGGCCCGTGGACTTCTCGAATTCCGGAATGGCTGCCTTGATGCCTTCGGTCCAGACGTGGTTCGCGAGGGTTACCCGGACGGTGCCGGCGGTCTTGGCATCGGTGCTGCCGCTGGCTCCGCCGCAGGCGGTGAGGCCCAGAGACAGGGCCGCGGCGACAGCCGCGTACTGCATGATCGAACGTCGCTTCATTACGACTCCTTGGTTTCTTGAGGGCTGGTTGTCACTGTCCAGCCCGGCTGCAAATGCATCGTTACATCTGCTCTGGAAGCGATCTTAGAGAAATAAAGCAGACTTAAACAACCCCTTGCGGTCCACCCGTATGATTTATTTATGAAAACCCCAAAGGCGGAGTCCTCAGCTGACCTGCATTCCGTGCTGGTCCAGAACCTGGGACTTGCCATTGCCGAGGGGACCCTGGCTCCGCATTCGATCCTGCGCCTGGACGAGCTTGAGACAGAGCACGGCGTGTCGCGGTCGGTGGTCCGGGAAGCCACCCGGGTGCTCTCCTCCAAGGGAATGCTGGAATCGCGCCGCCGGCTGGGCACGGTGGTGCAGCCGGAAGACTCCTGGAACGCCTACGATCCGCAGGTCATCCGCTGGCGGCTCGCCTCGTCCAGACGGCTGGAGCAACTGCAGGCGCTGAACGAACTCCGCGGCGCGATCGAACCCCAGGCCGCGCGCCTCGCCGCCGGGCGCGCCTCCCTGGACGCCGGCAGCGACCTTGTCTCGCAGGCGGCCCGGCTCTGGGCGGCGGGCCAGCGCGGGGACAACGACGAATTCCTCCGGCTGGACATCGAGTTCCACGCCGCGGTGCTCAAGGCCTCCGGAAACCCGATGTTTTCCCAGCTGCACAACCTCGTCGCCGAGGTCCTGACCGGGCGCACCGAGCACGGCCTCATGCCGCACCTGCCGCACCATGAGGCCCTTCAGCTGCACGTGGATGTGGCCAGCGCCATCCAGCGCGGCGAGGCGAACGCGGCGCACGCCGCGATGAGCCGGATCGTGCAGCAATCCACCGAGGAGATGGGCGACATCTGGTCCAGCCACCAGCGGCCAGCCGCCCCTACCCCGGAAACAGCCCCGGAACCACAACGCGGGG
>NZ_AUPJ01000324.1:0-3877 GCF_000427315.1 Arthrobacter sp. TB 26 | reverse complement strand
GCCCATCCGAGGCGCTCGGATAGGCGCGAAGTGACCCCGCGTTGCTTCCTTAGCGGCCGCCGGTAATCTTCCGGCTCCGCTGCTCCTGGGCCATCGGCCCGTACGGGTAGACCCCGACGCGCGGCCGGCTCACCTCGCTCAGCCGCATCAGTTCCCCCTCGGTCAGCGCGAGGTCCGCGGCCCCGAGGTTGTCGGCGAGCTGTTCCGTGCTGCGCGCCCCCAGGATCACCGAGGTCACGGCCGGCTGCTCCGCCAGCCAGGCCAGGGCCACCTGGGCGGCGCTTGCCTCGTGCCGTCCGGCGATTTCGTGCACTGCCTCCGCGATTTCCCAGGTGCGCGGGTCCGCGTTCCTGGCCTTCCAGGCCTCCATGCCGCGTTCCGGATTTTCGCCCAGCCGGGTGGCGCCGGCGGGGGTCTGATCCCGCTTGTATTTTCCGGAGAGCCAGCCCCCGGCCAGCGGCGACCAGGGCAGCAGGCCGATCCCGGCGTCGAGCGAGGCCGGAACGATCTCGGACTCGATCTCGCGGACCAGCAGACTGTACTGCGGCTGCAGCGTCACGGGTCCGCTCCAGCCGTGGGCCCGGGCCACGTGGACGGCCTTCGTCAGCTGCCAGCCCAGGAAATTCGAAAAGCCGTAGTAGGCGATTTTCCCGCTGGAGACGGCGTCGTGCAGGAAGCGCAGGGATTCCTCCAGCGGTGTGATGGGATCCCAGGCATGCAGCTGGTAAAGGTCGATCTGCTCCACACCGAGGCGGCGCAGCGACTCATCCAGCGCGCGGTTCAGGTGCCGGCGGGAGGTGCCGACGTCGTTCGGGGCTTTGCCCGTCGGGAAGCGGCCTTTGGTGGCGAGCACCACGCGGTCCCGGGCCTCCGGTCGCGCGGCGAGCCAGCGGCCGATGATCTCCTCCGAGACCCCCGCGGCGTAAACATCGGCGGTGTCAATGAAGTTGCCGCCCGCCGCGAGGTAGTCATCCAGGATCGCGTGGGATTGTTCCTCGGCAGCTTCGGCGCCGAAGGTCATGGTGCCCAGCGCGTAGTTGGAGACGACGGCGCCGCTGGCGCCCAGGGGGCGGTATTTCATGGGTCTCCTCTCAATCTTCGGTGGGAGTGGTCCGCAGCGGGTGGTAGTTCCGCCAGCTGTGCTCCGGCGCGTAGCCCAGCAGGCGTTTGGCCTTGTCAATCGAGAGCAGGGTTTCGTGCTCACCGAGCTCCTTCACGACAGGCACATTCGGGAACACTTCCGCTGCGAGGCTGGCGCTGGAACGGCTCATCACGGTGTCCGAGTTGGCGATGATGAACGCCTCGAACCCCGGCGTGCCGTGTTCAAGGGCGCGCGCCACGGCCTGCGCCCCGTCCCGGCCGTCGATGTAGCCCCAGAGATTCCACTTGCGCAGCTTCGCCTCGGCATCGAAGCCAGGGAACTCCTCATAGTCCTCGGGATCCATCACGTTGGAGAAGCGCAGCCCGGTGATGCTGAGCTCCGGGTCCCAGCGGGTGAGCTGGATCGCCATCTGTTCCTCGAGGTGTTTGACCAGCGAGTACGTGCTTTCCGGCCGGGCGGGGTATTCCTCGTCCACCGGGATGTAGGGAGGGTCGACGTCGAACGGCAGTCCCAGCACCGTCTCACTGGAGGCGTAGACAATCTTTTTGATCCCGGCCCGGCGGGCCGCCTGGAACACGTTGTACGTGGCCAGCATGTTGTTCTCGAAAGTGGCGGCGTCCGGGGCGTGGCCGGGGGCCGGGATCGCGGCCAGGTGCACCACCGCATCGAACCCCGCGTGCCGGTCCTCAAGCCCCAGGAGCACGTCCAGCACCTGGCCGTAGTTGCGCAGGTCCACCTCGGTGAAACCGCGCCCCCGCGTGCCGGTGCGGTCGAGGTTGGTGACCTCGTGGCCGTCCCCGCCCAACCGCCGCACGACGCTCCGGCCGAGCTTTCCGCTTCCTCCGGTGACAGCAACTCTCATCAGTACTCCTCGCATTGTGGGGCGGTCTGGGATTGTTCCACCCTAGAGGGGGCCGGGGGACTGTGCACACCCCCGCGTGACTTTTGGCCCTAGGCGCGCTGGGGCGGGCCGGGCAGGCTGGGGGCCATGAACGCTGATCAGCGGATAGTCGTGGGCGTGGACGGTTCGGACTTCTCGACGACGGCGCTCCGGCTCGCCGGGCGCATGGCCAGGAGCCTTGACGCGCCCCTGGAGGTCGTCACGTGCCTGGGCACTTCGGATCTTTTCCTGGCCTCCCACCTGCCCGAAGAGAGCTCCCCCACCACCACCCAGCTGGAAGAGACGGCCAAACGGCTCGTCGACGAATCCCTCGAACGTGCCTTCGGCGGTGACATGCCGGAAGGCCTGACCCGGACGGTGAAGTTCGGCCCGCCGGCCAAGGTCCTCGTGCAGGAGAGCCGGGACGCCCAGCTCCTGGTGGTCGGCCGGCGCGGCCGTGGCGGCTTCCTCGCCCAGGTCATGGGATCGGTCAGCGGTGCCTGCGCGGCCCATGCACACTGCCCGGTGCTGGTGGTCGGCGATCACGCGGACAAGCGCCAGGCGAAGGAATGAACCGCAGCCCGTGGCCGGTGCGGGCCCTCTGGATACTCACCGGTGCACTTACCCTCCCCGCCGCAGTGACGGGGCTGCTGTTCCCGGACATCTACCGGGGCATCGTGGCTGCGGACCTGATTCCCGGTGCGGTGTCCCAGGACCTGATGTCCGCCGTCGCCGGCGTTGCCCTGCTGGTCCTGGCAGTGACCGTGCGGCGGGGGCAACCCAAGGTACAGCTCGTGGCGCTTGGGATCCTGGGCTACCTGTTCTATGCCTATGGAATCTACTCCATTGAGCGGACCTACAACGGCTTCTACCTGGTTTACCTGGCCGTCTTTGCCTTGTCCTTCTGGGGGATGGTCTACACGGCGGTGGAGCTCCGGGCGGAGGGGCCAATGCGGGCGCGGCTGCCAAAAGGCATCCGGGTGCTGTCCGCCTCGGGCGCACTCCTCCAGCCGCTCATCTTCTATCCGCTGTGGATTGCCATGCTGCTGCCGCTGATGCGGACCGGCGAGAAAATCGATTCGCTCTACTCCGTTTTCATCCTCGACCTGTGCTTCATCATGCCGGCGTTCCTCATCCTCGCCGTCCTGTCATTCCGTAGCCGCTGGCCGGGGCTGGTGTTGATGCCCTCGCTGTACCTGCTCGGCTTCACCCTGATCTTCTCCCTGGCCCTGGGGGAGCTGTTCAAACCGCTGTTCAACGTCCCCGTGTCTGCGTTGTCCCTCTGGTCCTCGGTCCTGCTGTCTGCCTTCTTCCTGGTGCTGGGTGGGCTGCACCTGTGGAAAGTTGAGCTGAATCCCGGCGGCGTGGCCCGTGGTGACGGGACCCGCCGGCCCCTCACCGTGGAAGCCGCCACGGAAACCGGCGCTGGCGCCGGCACGGAAAGGTAGGGGCCGTGGCTCAGCTGCAGGCCCCGGAGCGGATCCGGGCCGCGGAGCGCACCGGACGGCCGGGAAGGGTCGTGGGCGGCTTCTTCCTCTTCACCGGCGGCATCCACCTCGGGATCGTGGCCGCCGGCCCGGAGTTCTACCGGCACTTCGCAGACGGGGCCCTGCTGCCGTTTATCACCGATTCCTGGCGCGACGTCTTCATGGCCAATCCTGCCGCGTGGGGCCTGGCCCTGTCCCTGGGCGAGGTTGCCCTCGGCCTCCTGCTGCTCAGGGGCGGGGCGTGGGCTACCGCCGGCTGGGCCGGAGTGATCGCATTCCACCTGGGACTCATGCTGTTCGGCTGGGGGTTCTGGCTGTGGAGCGTGCCGGCGCTGGCGTTCCTGGTCCCGTCGGCAGTCGCGCATTGGCGACGGCAGCGCCAGCCCGCGGAAAGCAGAGCTCCGTGAG
>NZ_AUPJ01000323.1 GCF_000427315.1 Arthrobacter sp. TB 26 | reverse complement strand
CCGGGGACCAGCCCGACAGTGGCGCGGACGCATCTGCCGCGGCGACGATGGTCCCCCAGTATGCGATGGTGGCTGCCATCCAGAGAGCGCCGGCGGCAGCCGTGAGCCAGGACCACCTCCAGAACCATGCCCGGCCAGGGCCGTATGACAATGCCACGGCCACGGCCACGACACCGCCGACAGCCAGCAGCTGAAGCCCAAGCAGGTAGGGCCCGGCGACCAGTCCGACCGGAACGCAAAGCCCGCCAATGAGCACCAGGCGCCGGGCGCCCAGCGGCATCCCTGCGTCCGGGCCCGTGCCGGGTCCGGGGTGCGGGGGGTTCTGGCGTTCCTCGTCGGCTGAAGTCATCGTTTTCATGGATCCTTGGGAGAGTCGGGCTGATGCGACCGCGCCGAAAGCGGCAGGGCGCAAAGCTGGAGGCACAGGCAACGTTAACCTCCTCCAGCGACGTTACAGGAACGCCTGAACAGATTACCAAGTTGGCGAAGTCCCCTGCGGGCCGCGTTGCTGCGGTTTAGGGGGTCGCCAACTGTGCCCTAGATCCAGGACGGCATCCACATCCGGAAGTGCCAGTCCTGGTACGGGATGATTTCCCCGGTCCAGACGGGATAGAAGAACGCCGAGAGCAGCACTGCTCCGGCCACAAACAGTGCCACGAGGTAGAGCCCGGAACGCCGGCGCCACAGCGGGTCCTGCCGCCGTCCGAGCACCAGTCCCAAGCAATAGGTCAGGGCAAGTATCAGAAATGGTTCAAAGGACACGGCGTAGAAAGTGAACATGGTGCGTTCCGGGTACAGGAACCACGGGAGGTAACCCGCACCAACCCCGGCCAGGATGGCGCCGGCCCGCCAGTCGCGGCGTCCGGCCCACCAGAACAGCAGGATGACCAGCGAAACCGTGGCGCTCCACCAGATCAGGGGATTGCCCACCGAGAGGATGGCCGAACTGCAGCTGGCAACGTCGCAGCCGGGGCTTCCCTGTTTGGGGGACTCGTAGAAAAACGACGTGGGCCGGCCCATCACCAGCCAGCTCCAGGCGCTGGCCTCGTAGGGGTGGTCGGAGTTGAGTCCCTGATGGAACTTGTACGCTTCCAGGTGGTAGTGGGCCAGGGACCGCAGCGGGCCCGGGATCCACCCCCACTGGGCTGACGGGTTGGTGTCGGCCCAGTGGCGGAAATACGCATCCTTCGACTGGAACCAGCCGGTCCACGTGGACACATACACGAGGGCGGCGACCGGGATGATGCTCAGGAAAGCAGGAATTCCGTCCTTGATAATGCCGCCGCTGATCCAGCCCCGGACGCCCGCGATCCGGCGCGCGCTCAGGTCCCAGAAGACGGTCAGGAGCCCAAAGCCGGCCAGAAAGAACAGCGCGGACCACTTGGTGCCCACGGCGAGGCCCAGACAGACTCCCGCCGCGACGCGCCACCAGCGGATGCCAAGCCACGGTCCGGAAACCAGCTGAAGCACGGACGGCCGGCCATCCGTGGCAGCGGCGGACTGGCGCCCCAGCCTGGCGGCGAGCCGGCGTCTGCCGTCGTCGCGGTCCATCAGGAGCGACCCGAAAGCGGCAAGGAGCCAGAACATCAGGAAGATGTCCAGCAGGGAGGTCCTGGACATCACCAGATGGTGCCCGTCCACTGCCAGCAGAAGGCCGGCGACGGCCCCTAACGTCAGCGAGTGGAAGAGTTTCTGCGCGATCAGAGTGATCAGGAGGAGGGACAGCGTTCCGGTCAAGGCGGCACCGAACCGCCAGCCCAGGGGGTTGTCGGGCCCGAACAGCCACATTCCTGCCGCGATCATCCACTTGCCGACCGGCGGGTGGACCACGTACTGGGGGGTGTCCAGCAGCACGGCCGGGTTGCCGGCATTGAAGGAGACATTGGCCTCGTCCGGCCAGCTGCGTTCGTACCCGCTCACCAGCAGCGAGTACCCGTCCTTGACGTAATAGTTTTCGTCGAACACCAGCCTGTGCGGAGTGTCCAGGCGGACGAAGCGGAGGACGCCGCCGATCCCGGCGGTGATAATCGGAATCAGCCAGAACCACAGCCGCAGCGAAGGCGGATAGTCGCGCCATGAGCGGATGCCACCAAGCAGACGTTCCTGCAGGGCGCTTTCCGTGAATGCTTCCTGAGGCCGGCGGATCCACCGATAGCCCTCAAGGTTGCGTCCCAGCGTCCCTGACGCCGGCTGTTCCAGAGGGGCCGGGCTGGCCTCGACAGGAGGTACAGAGGTCTGCGTGCGGGTATCACCTGAGACCATTTTTTCAGTCCCTCTACATTCAGTCCCGTGGAGCACTGGAACAGGCAGGCGCAGGCCTTGGCGCCGCTCAATTGACGAAGCTCCGGTCAAATAGCGGTTGACCGAAGCTCCGGTCCATTATGCCTACCTGAACCTTACGGTTCGCTGGGAAGTCGCCCCGTCAATGAAGATATTGGCCATGGACCGCATTGTCCTGTTGCGAATCCCTTGCCGCGGGTGTCCCGACTATGTGTCGGGAAAGGCTATTCGATGAAAAGGCCCAAGACTGCCAGCCTGCGGGAATGCCGACGCCGGGCCACGCACCAGATGGGATGGAGGCCTCAGCGGCCAGGAAGCCGCTCCCGGCGCCCCGCCCGCCTCTGGGCTACTTTTGGAGGCGCCTTCGGACCCTCTGACCGCGGATGACGACGCCTGCGCTGTGAAGCACAAGGCCCACTCCGATGACCGGAAGGGACGCGGCCGTCAGGGCCTCGATCCGTGACAGGTTTCCGGCGATGTTCAGCAGTATCCCGGCCGCGATCAGGCCCATGGCGCCAAACACGAGCGCCTTGTATGAGCCGGTCGCGGTGTTCCAAAATTCATTCAGCACCTTGCCAGCTTAGCGGCCTGTTCTCCGGAACGGCCGCGGGAACNACCGGCACGACCGGTTCCTCGCGGCTGGTGTGCGGGCGATGACTCTGCTCCTTCCCCGCGCGCATCGGAGCACGGGCAGCTCGGGCTCTCAGAACTGGCTTGCGGAATGGGGGACGGTCGGGCCCGCGGCTAGGGTGGTGGTGTGCACTGCGACATTACTGAAGAAAAATCCCGGTCCAGAACATCCTCCTGGGCGCGAGGTGCGGGCTGGCCGTGCCTTGCCGGAGCCAGGCGGGGCGCGCTGGGGCCGAGGGCGCTCCTTCGGTCCGGCCAGTGACGTACTCGTTCCTTCTGACCCGGCAGTGGCTTGGGATCCTGGGGCTCGCCGCGCTCTTCGCCGCGGCCTGCGTCGGATTGGGAAACTGGCAGTTGGACCGCCGGAATCAGGCCGTGGCAGAGATCCAGCGTGTCCAGCAAAACTATGACAAAGAACCCATCCCGTTCGAATCTGCCCGTAGGTACTTCGCAGTAGCTGAGCCCGGAGCCAAGTGGACGCCCGTATCGGTGCGCGGCCACTACCTGGCGTCCGATCAGCGGATCGTCAGAAACCGGCCGAACAATGCCGCGCCCGGGTATGAGGTCCTGGTTCCCTTTCGGCTGGCTTCCGGTGAGACGATCGTGATCAACCGGGGGTGGCTGCCCATCGGGAATCTCAGGCCCGGTTACCCCGATGCTGTACCTGCTCCTCCGGAAGGAATCATCGACGCCGTCGTGCGGCTGAAGCCCGCGGAGCCCGGATTGGACCGTGCCGCGCCCGAGGGTCAGTTGGCCAGCATCGAACTGGTGGCATACACGCGCCAGTTGGCGTATCCGCTGATGACGGGCAGCTATGGTCTGATGGCTTCCGAGTCTCCCGGACCGGATGAAACGCCGTTTCAATTGACCTCACCATCCGTGCAGGAGGGGTCCAATCTTTCCTACGCCCTGCAGTGGATCACCTTCGGCGTGCTCGCCTTCGTGGGCTTCGGGTACACGGCCCGGCAACACGCCCGGATGCGGCGCGAGGAACTTGAACAGGATGGCCCGGTCACGGCCAACAGGCCGCTTCACCCGTCCCGCACGCGGCGGCGCGCCGGGTCGGACGACGAAGAGGATGCCATGCTTGACGCTCTCGGCCTCTGAAGCGCAGCAGCCCGTTTCTTGCCATTTCGCTCGTCGACCTGCGTGACTCACATGTGGCTGCCACCGGGGCTGGCTCTGGTCAGACTGGTGCCCGTCCCCGCCGAGACAAGCCATTCACGTGCTGAATACCTAACCCTGCTGCTGCCTCGGGATCCGTTCGCCGTCAGTGGCAAGCAGCGACGGGGAAACCAACGCGCTAACAACGGAAAACCGGTCCAGCCACTAAGGACCGCAGCTCCAGCTGGAGATGCCCTTCCAACCTGGCCGGCTCGATAGGATCGAACCTATGACTGATGCCCGTGACCTCACCCTCCCCACGGGCTACATCGACCTGCTCGGAGAGCTTAAGAACCGGGTCCGGGCCGCACGCACGAGAGCGCTGCGGACAGTCAACACCCAGTTGATCGAGTTGTACTGGTCCATCGGGCAGGATGTCAGTGCCCAGCAGGAGCAACAGGGGTGGGGGAGTGGCGTCATCAAAAGACTGGCCGACGACCTTCGGGCGGAGTTCCCGCAGATGAAGGGATTCTCCGCCCGGAACGTTCAATACATGACGACATTTGCCCGGGCCTGGAATGGCGGTGCAATTGCGCAACAGCCTGTTGCGCAATTGCCGTGGGGCCACGTCACCGTGCTGCTGGACAAGCTTGCCGACCAAGAAAAGCGCGACTGGTACGCCTCAGAAGCCGTCGAATACGGCTGGTCCCGCAACGTCCTGATGAACATGATCATGAACAAAACTCTCGAGCGTACGGGGTCGGCGCCGTCGAACTTTGCGCAACAGCTTGTTGCGCAAGACTCGGAGCTAGCGCAGCAGGTGGCCAAGGACCCCTACTCTTTTGAGTTCCTTGGTCTGTCCGGAGAGGTCGCAGAACGAGACCTCGAGCAGGCTCTCATGGACCGCATCACCGACACCCTCCGGGAGATGGGGCCCGGGTTCGCGTTCGTCGGCCGTCAGGTCCACTTCGACGTCGGCGGCGACGACTTCTACATCGATCTCCTCTTCTTTCACGTCGAGCAACTCCGGTACTTCGTCATCGAACTCAAGACCGGCAAATTCCAACCCGAATACGCCGGCAAGCTCAACTTCTACATCGCCCTGGTCGACGACCGGCTCCGCCGCGAAACGCACGCAGACACCGTGGGGATCCTGATCTGCGGCAGTAAGAACGACCACACCGTCCGCTACAGCCTCGGCCGCGCGACCTCACCCATGGCCGTCGCCTCCTACACCTACGACGCCCTGCCCGCCGAGGTCCGCAATGATCTACCGGACGCCGACCGGCTCACCGCGGCACTGGACTGGACCGAGGATTCGGACGGCTGAACAGCGACAGCGCAAGGCCAGAAAGGACTCCGGGAAAGCGCTTGGGCGCGTTTCCGGCCACGTCCCCGGGCAAGATCGGGTCCCGTGTTGCCGGGCTCCCGGACGGAGCCTGCCGGTCCCCGCGACAGGGAAATACCGGGGCCATGGTGTAGGTTGCAGTTCCGTCAGCTAAGAACGCCAGAGAAGAGAATGACCCCAGTGGCAACCGATTACGACGAAGTACGTTCCGACGTCAAGGAATCCCAAGACCGCTCCCTGGAGGCGCTGCAATCCGCCAACGCCCCGGATGCCCGCAGCGTCGTCCGCGACCCGGACGAATCCGACGCGATGGATGAGGCCATGACCCCTGGCGGAGAGATTGTCGCCGAGGAACTCATCGTTCAGGTCATTCCCCAGGCCGGGGACGAGTTCACCTGCTACTCCTGCTTCCTGGTCCGGCACCGTTCCCAACTCGCACGCGAAAAGAACGGCCACTCGTATTGCGTCGAGTGTGACGGCTAGGGTTCAGCTCCGCGTGCACGCCGGCGGGGCATTGTGCGGGGGAGCGGAGCGTGCCTTTCATCGTCTCAAAGTTCGACCCAGTGCCCCAATGCCATGGGTGCCAGACGGAGCTGCTGGTTCAGGCCTTCATCGTGCTGGAATCCATCAAGACTCCGGTCGTAAAGCTTGTCGCTGTCGGTGTCTTCGAGGATCCTGTCGGTGAGTGTGCCCCGCCAAATATCCACCGCGGCGATAGCCTCCAGTGCCGAACCCGCGCGCCAAACGCGGGCGGCGGCCGAGATCCTTATCGACGTCGCGCTGCAGCACAGCCCGGACCACGATCACGATCACGATCACGGTAGTAGCCCCCACCAAAGTCGCTCCTGAACGTACCGAGCGGCACGGGGCCGAGAGGGTCCCGGGCAAGAAGGACATGTCGCCCTTGGCGCAGCACTGGAATGTTTGTTTCATGAGCGCGAAAGGGTGAGGGGTGAGCGCACGTGATCGAGGAACCGATCCCGTCGGGTGCGGCCCGGCGTGAGCTTTCTGTCCTCCGGCCGCCCCGGGACGGCGATCGGACATGGCTGAGTGTCCGGGGTCCGACCAACAGCGAAGTTGCGGGGTACTGGTGCGTAAACAGGGCTGTCAGTGGGAGGTGGGAGCGGGAAGTCCCTGTCGGGGAATGACGCTGTGATGACTCAGCGTGGACCTTGGCCCGAGGCCATCGGGCAGCCGTCCTGGTCCTCGGTTCCGGACCGGCTCACCGTGACACGATCGAGGTCACCGCGCCAACGAACATCGGCAATACAGCCAGCGACGCCAAAAGGAGCATGCCCCG
>NZ_AUPJ01000322.1 GCF_000427315.1 Arthrobacter sp. TB 26 | reverse complement strand
GTGTGGCGGGAACGATCTTGGCCCAAGCCATTACGAGGAGCGCGCCGAGTCCGAGCACGATTCCCGCCGGCGGGAAAAGGACCGCCGCCAGCAGTGGAAGATAGGACTTCCAGGTTTTTCCGGTCAAGGGCCGAAGATGGTCACTGACCGCACCGGCCACTGCCGCGACGAGCGCACCGTGGAACACGGCGAGGGCAGCGAACAAGACGACCGACAGCCAACCGGGTTCAATAATGTCGAAGTCAATATTGTCCGGCCGCAACGGATCCACGGACGATCCGAAGCCCAGGAGAAGCACTACGCCCAGCGCCGGGCCCGCCAACCGGCCGGCTGGCAGCCATCGGTGTATCAGCATGTAAATAAATGCTGCCGCGAAGCCCGCCGGGAGGCCCGCGAATATCAACAACACCATCGTGCCCTCGACCGTGGGAATACCAACGATTGCCTGAGCCTCGGTAAGACTTCCCTGCGCCGACGCCGGTGAGGTGAGGGCCAGGAAGCGCATCGCAAGCCGTCCGCCCGGCCATGCAACCAGGAACGCGGACGCGACCGCGGCTACAGTCGCCACGTTCGCTCCCCACAGGTAGCGACGAAACGCCGAAGCCGGAGTTACCGATCCGGGTGCAGGCCGGGCAAGGGCGGCCGGCGGTCGGACGGGCCGGTCGCCAAAGGCAATGACCAGACCCGCGCCGATGACCAGCAGCAGCGTGCAGGAGACCACGATCATCAGCGTCACGCCACCATCACCACCACCTACGAACCGGTGCACTCATTGTGGCCTGAAGACCAGCCTGTTGCCAGACCAGCGGGACGGCAGTTGCAGACCTGACCATCCGCGGAGGGTGAGCGGCCGCATCCCGGACCAGATGAGCACGCGCTTCAGGGTCCCCCCTCGGTGACCCTGTGATCTGGTCTCCCGACGGACCAGATTGAGGTTGCCAGGAGCACCGTCGGTGGCGCTCCCGCACCACGATACGGCTGGCGAACTGCCGGACCGGTTCCACAGTGAACGGATCAGGCAGGGCGCCGGTCCAACGCGTGAGTTCCCAATCGATTCACCCTCAGCGGATGAGATCCACCCCCGGATCCGGCTGACACCGGCCGTGCCTGCCAGCAGCAGCAGCGCCCGGATTAGCAGCTGGAACTCCCTAAACAGAACACACAATGCGCGCGTTTGCTGGGGCTTCATGAGTCGAGCGTCGGTTCTTTTAGCATTCGGCACCGCCTGGCCGACGGCGAAGTGGGCCGGAACCCGGCAACCAAATCGCGGAACTGGGCGAAATGGGGCGTCATGTCAGAGGGCTCTAGTAACCCGCCCCATCACGGTGGGACGATGCGCGTATGAACGGGAAAAGGCAGCACCGTTCGGACAGGCTTGCTCCTGGTGGCGATGAGGATCACGGGCCGACTCCGCCCTGAGTCCAGCCAGGAAAGCCGTTCACGTCGCAGACACGTACCGTGGGCCAGCGACGCCGGGATTCAGAGGAAAAACTCGAAGCCCACCAGCGCGAAGCCCAGGCAAACCGAAGGACTGCGCAGGCAGCCGGTCAACGGCTGCGTGCGGTACCACAATGACGCACGACACGGGAGGAAAAGCCGTGGACACCAACGGCCTACGCCGGGTGGCCCGAACCGGCTTGAAAGATGGCGACTTCACCCTGTGGGACATCTGGATCAGGTTCTCGTCATACGGAGGTGATGCCGACGTTTTGGACATCGAAGCGTTCATCCATGCTTTGCATTCGCTTTCAGAATCCGACGTGCTTGTGCTGGGTTTGACGTTGGAAGAACTTCGCAACCGCTGAGGCGCAGCGCCCAACATGTCGCCAGCTGCCGGGCAACGGGCAGCTTCTGAGGCAATCCGTCCTCACGCCCCTGGACGATCCGCCAGGACTTCGGACCGGGCACTGGATCAGCCTGCTTAAAGGAGAACAATGCCCGTCAAAAGGCTGCCCCGATTCGGCTGCCTCAGGCTAGCGGAGGTGCCCCCTCAACCCGCGTTTGTCCCACCGGCTGTGGGGACAAATTGCCGATGCTGTGTCTTTCCTAGGGACTCTCAAACGGACCTGTTGGAGGCATGGGGCGCCGAGTCGACCTTGTCTGCGACGCCGTCCCCGTTGGCTGGCTCCATTTTCAGGGGGGAGCCTGGAGCCAGCCCCGGGGAATCGGCACCGCGCTGGGGTGTGCCGTGTGGCAATGTCACCGAAGCCAGTGCCACGTCCGAGGTCAAGGTATGGGCAGGACCTGCACTTTTCCTTGGAGCTCTGACGGCAACAAGGCACAGACGAGATCGCAGAGCACAGCTTGACGTATATCCGCTATCGGTGCCGGGCTTTAGCGGAAGGACGCCCGCCATTGCTGCCACAACCAGCTGGGTAAATCACGAGGTCCAAGCACGCACCGTTGGCCCGTCCTCAGCCAATTCGTCAAGACGTCAGGCCCGTTCGATTGAATGTTCTAGAGGTTGGGTGGCGGGACGGCACCAGGGTCGTCATAGATCGAGTAGACCGTTTCGACGTTGTCGGTGAGCTGCTCGATGTCCTCCGTGGTGATGTTGATGGCTGCCGAACGGTTGCGCAGGATCTGCACCGCCTCCGTTTGTGGCCACAGGATCCTGTCGATGTAAGTGGGGAATGAGCGGCCGCTGGCGGTGGCGTATCGCAGGACTTCCTTGGGGTCATTCACGCGGCGGCCTAGGACAAGTTCCACGTCGACGTCTCCCAGGGGATCAACCGACTGATCGAGGTAACTCCCAAAGATCCGCAGGCGCTGCACATAGCTGGGCTTCCCGGGATCTGCGTTGTAAGCGCGGGCGCGGTCCAGCATTTCAGCGACCAGCCGATCCGCGGTTCTCCGGGTGAGTGGTTTCCCGAAGCTGGCCATGGCGAGGGCATTGCCCAGGGTTGTCGTCGTCCACCAGCGGCACCCGTCGGGGGGAGCGGTCTGCCCGTTCGATGTACCGGGCGCCTTCGAAACTGTCCAGGGTGGATTTGGGGTCTGTGGCACCGATCGTTTCCAACAGGGACAACGCCCATTCCTCATCAAAGTCCGTGACTCTGACCCGGCGCAGGAAATCTCTGGCGGCCGGTGCGGGCAGTCCTGCGACCGTTTCGGTCTTTACCATTCTCATGGGTGCCTCAGCGGCAATCCAGTCCGTACATGGAAAGAGCGTAGCCCAGGTCGTCCCGCGGCAATAGCGAACGGGCCCCAACACACCAACTGGATAAGCGGGTTATCGCTTTGGGGTTTATTCCTCGCTCCGTGGGCGAGCTGAGGGTCTCTATCGATGATGCTCGCCGTCATACCCTCTGGTGCTTTGTCACTGGGTTTTGTTCGCAGTTTGGTCGCGACTGCGCTCTTCGGCGAAGCGGGGGTTCTTGCCGACAACGTAGCTCGACATGGGTGCGCCGGCGGCTCCCGCGTGGCGGGACAGAGTCTGCTTGCTGTATCCGAGCATGCGGGCAAGTGACGTGGCGTCAATTTCTTTGACCAGGCTCTGCAGGGTGGTGTTGCGGATGCCTTGGATGTTGACGCCCATCCCGCGCAGCTTCAGGAGGTGGGTGTTGGGGGATCGGGGTGCTCCTGCGCGGACGCCCGGGAAGAGCCAGCGTGTATCGCGGTTGACTGTCTGTTGGCCGGCGCGGTCCTGGAGGTGGGCCCAGAACATGGGTGCCAGCAGCTCGGGAATAGGTGCCGGATACCGGCCGAGACTGAGGAACATGCCTTTGCCGGTCACTTCGACGTCGTCGATGGTGAGCATGGCGATCCTGCCGATGGGGATGCCATAGAGCAGGAAGATCAGCCCCGCGATGCGGATCGACAAGGCGACGTTGTCGGCCTCGATGAGCTTGCGGACAAGGTCCAGGCGTTCCTGCTGGCTGAGGACGGGCGTCGTCCTGGCCAGCCGCGCAGCGACCTGGATGTCCTTCCCCGGCGTTTCCCGCTTGAGGTATTGGATGAAGTTCCGGATATGTCGACGGGTTGAGGTGCCCTCGGAGAGGTATTCGTCGATATGTATCTGGCGGAAGGAAGCTGCTGTCCGGCGGTGCTCATCGAGGAGCCAGCGGAGGAACTTTCCGGCCTCTGTGATCTCCTGCTTGGCCGAGCGCACGGCATAGTTCATGTTCTTCGTCGCGGATGACTCCGCCCGAAGTCTCTTGAGGTGATGCCAGCGGGCGAAACGCTCGATGGGGGCGTGGATTTCCGGCGTCGAGGAGAGCTGGTCGAGGCGTTCTTCCAGCCACTGCTCGAACATGGCCAGCTGCCGGTCTTCCTGTGCGGGCAGGATCCGGTTATGAGTGAGGATCGCGCGGACGTGCTCGACCGCCGGCGTCTTGGGCAGTTCGTCGAAAGCCCGGTGGGAGAGCTCGATCTCCCTGTCACCGATCCGTTTGAGCAGCCCGGCGGACCGGCCACCGTTGCTGCGCAGCCAGGTGTAGATGCTCTCCGGCCGCGTGGCCCCGGTCAATACCTTGATAAGGCGTTTGAGCCGCAGGTCGGGTGGGTCATTCGGCCTCAGAAGCTCCGTCAGATCGTTGGCGAGAACGCAGGTGATGCAGTGACCCCCGCGGAAGCGCTCGGCCTCGCGGCCGCAGTTGTCACAGGTGAGGTCCGTCGTGATGCCGGCGCATTCGCGACAGATGTCGTCGCCCGCATCCGTTCGACCTGGCAGCATTCTGTCGGCACCGCAGAGCGGGCATTGACCGTATCGGTGGGTTGCGTTCGTGAAGCATATTCCGCAGATCCGTCCGTCTGGCCAGCGGACCCGGATCTTTCCGGTGGTTCTCCCGCAGCGGTCGCAACCCTCGCTCGTCCTGTTTGATCGGGGACGACCGCGCGGCTTGAACTCACTGCTCATCGGGACGGGTAATGCGGGCGCGGACCGGGCGGTAGGCCTCCATCAGGGGGACATCCGTGCCGTCGCCGACGGCGGTCCGACGGCGCTGGGTGCGGGTTTCCGTTCCTGTGTAGGTAAAGATTTCGTTGGCTTCGACCTTGAAGATGTCGCAAAGTGCTGCCAAGACCTGGAAGGCGATCCGGTCCGGGTTCTGTCCGACGAGTCGGTAGATCTGCGACTCGGAGAGCGTGATGCCACGCTCCCGAAGCGGAGCGACCAGATCGCGGCTGTTGCGCATCCCGGCGCGTGCCATCAGCTCCTTGACGCGGAACTGGTAGTCGATTTGACGGTTCATCGTGATGCCTTTCCGGAAGGCGTTGTGGGTTTGGTCAGCAGCTTGCTGTTGCTGGCCAGGAGGGTTGTGTTGAGCACGCGTTCCAGTTCGCGCGCGGCGAAGTCGGGGGAGGGAAGTGTGTAGATCGTGGTCGTCGCTGTGTGCTCGTGGCCAACCTGCATCGAGATGAACTTGGTGTCATAGCCGTACTCGGTCTGCATGTGCGTGACATAGGACCGTCGCAGGGAGTGAAGGTCGAGCCCCGGCGGAAAGCCGAGTTCGTCGAGGAATCCGCGCATCCGATCCCGGAGGTTCTTTTCCGGAACCAGGCCGCCGCGGCCAGTCGGGAAGAGATCGCTGACAGGCTGCCCGTAGCGGGGAAGACCGCGTTTGACCCAGTCATCAACCGCCTCGGCTGCCCAGTCCAGGAGGGTCAGCACGGACCGCTGTTTCTTGGGGGAGCCCTTCTGCGACTTCCCGAACCGGACGCGCAGAATGCCGTAGTCGCCGAAGTACGGAGCCTTGACATTGCGGGAGAAATCGACCAGGCCGAGGTGACGGAGTTCGTCGCGCCGAAGGCCCCAACCGTAGGCGGTCTTGAAGGCGACGGCGTCACGCCACGCGGCAAGAGCGCCCTTGCGTCCGGAGTTTATGATCCGTTCGACTTCCAGGTCGGCTAGGTCGAAGAAGGCCTGCAGCTCCTCGAGAGTAAAGGCACGCTTCTCCGGACCCATATCGGCATCCTGGACGTGCCTGGCTTTGTTGAACTCGGTGATCACCTGGGAAAAGGTTGTCCCGAAGAGGCGCCCGCAGTTCTCGTTCCACGGGTATTCAGGGTTGGTTGCATACTCGCAAAACAGTTTGATGTCCGTCTGGTAGGCCCGGACAGTGGACAAGGCCAGGTTCTCGACACCGCGAAGATGGTCGAACAGCTCGTCCGCGTCGACGGGGGCCCACTCCCACGGATACTTGCCCGAGAAGTCCGCCAGGCGCATAACAGATGCGACCCGGCGCCTGGTCGTTTGCATGGTGAAGTTTTGCGCCGAGTGCGATCGCTTCCACCCGGTGAGCACCTCGCTCAGGAACCCGTCACGATCCGGCTCTCGATTAGGCAGCGGGAGGAACGCGAGACCGCCGAACTTATCACCCAAGGAGCCTCCTATGTCGACTGCAATTTTTGCAGTCAAAATGCAAAAAATGCAACAATGAGACACAAAATGCCTGATCAGACCCGGATTTTGCGACACAGGAAACCACAACAGTTCGCCTCGCCCGAGGTGATCCTGCGCGTGGCGAATCGAGCGAATCGCCTGGTCAGGGCCGATCTCGGCTCCTGAGCGATCGTTATCAGAAGTGGATGTATTCGCAGAAAATGCGAATAGCCTCTTTAC
>NZ_AUPJ01000321.1 GCF_000427315.1 Arthrobacter sp. TB 26 | reverse complement strand
GGGTTCCTGCCACTGCTCGTCCGGGCCGGCCAGGAAGTCCGTCCTGGGGACCGGACCGGTGCGGACGACGGCGAAGGTCACCACGCCCAGCAGCACCAGGACCGTCGCCGCCCAGAGCAGGAGCAGCTTCCCCCGGGCGTTGAGGGGCTTGGCAGCCGGGCGGGAGGGTCCCGAGGTGTTCATGTGGTGCAGGACCTTCCAGGTCAAAGGGGTGGGGTTTCCTGCAATGTATGCCGGGCGGCGGGGCATGTCCACGCCCCGCGCGGGGGACCCCGAAGGTGAGGGCAAACTCCCAGCTGGGACCGCGGCGGACGGCTGCCGGATGCCCGCAAAGGCATCAGCCACCACCGGTGGCGCCCTCACCGGGAACCCGCGCCCGCCGCATTAGGCTGGCAGTTATGCCGAAGAAAATTACCGTCAGCCTGCCGGACGCGACCCTGCGGGAGTACCTCCAGCCCCACCCGGACGTCACCATCCTCGAGTGGGACCTGTCCGGGGAACCGCCCCAGCCGCACATCGACATCGTGGTTCCGCCCTACATGGGCGGCCCGCAGGTCCTGCGCGGCCTGGAAGCTGTGGAAACCGGGCTCGTGCAAAGCCAGTCGATCGGGTACGACGGCGTCGCGGAGTTCCTGCCGGCCGGCCGGGTTTACGCCAACGCCGCCGGCGTCCACGAAACCTCCACCGCCGAACTGGCCCTCGCCCTGATCCTGGCCAGCCAGCGCGAGCTCCCGCGGCTGCTGCAGAACCAGCAGGAGGGCCGCTGGGAGACCCGGCCCACCGCCAGCCTCGCCGACCGCAGCGTGCTGATCGTCGGCTACGGCGGCGTCGGCAAGGCCATTGAAGACCGGCTGCTGCCGTTCGAAACCACCGTGACCCGGGTGGCCAGCCGGGAACGGACGGACCCGCGCGGCCACGTCCACGGCATTGACGAGCTGCCCAGCCTGCTGCCGGAGCATGACATCGTGATTGTGGGCGTCCCGCTCAGCGACGCCACCCGCCACCTCATTAATGACGCCTTCCTCGGGGCCATGCCCGACGGCGCCCTGCTGGTCAACGTGGCCCGCGGGCCGGTTGCGGACACCGAGGCCCTGGTCCGGCACACCGCCGCCGGCCGGATCCGTGCCGCCCTGGACGTCACCGATCCGGAGCCGCTGCCGCAGGACCACCCGCTGTGGGGGATCCCCGGCGTCATCATCAGCCCGCATGTGGGCGGAGCGAGCTCGGCCATGCGCCCGCGGATGGGAAAGCTCGTCCAGCGGCAGATCGAGCTCATGCTGGCGGGCGAACCGCCGGTGAACGTGGTGCTGGGCGGCTGAGTCAGCCCGGGTGCTATTCGGGCGTCCCGTTCTGCGCTTTTTGGGCGAGCCGCTGTAGTTGCCAGTTGTGCACGTCGGGCAGCCACTCCAGCGGGGCCGAGGGGCCGACCCGCGGGTCCTCGGGCTCAGCGCCGTCGCGGAGGGCTTCCACGTAGGCGCGATCTAGTTTGATCCGTGACCGTAGCTGCTCGGCTCCGCCGACCGAGCCGTGACCGGGAATGACGGCATCGACGCCGTCGGCCACGCTCTCGAACAGCCGCAGCGCCGCGAGGTAGTCCTGGGTCGGATTCTCGGCGTCGAGGTCGAGGAACGGCATCAGGATGTCGGAGAGCATGTCGCCGGCAACGAGGACGCGGCGCTCCTCGATCAAAAGCGCCGCATGGCCTTGGGCGTGGGCCTGATGCTCGATGATGCGGACTGAGGGGCCGTCCCAAGGAATGTGCGCCGCTTCGGCGGGCAGGCCGGTAATGAGCCCGAACAGTTCCATCGGGATCTCCTCGGCCAGCTCCGGCGGGAGCACCCCGGCTACGCGGTCCTTCCAGTCAGTGCTCGAGAGCAGTTCTTGCATCGAAGCCGCGCAGCGGGCTGTACCGTAACGGGGAGCGTCGCCGAAGGCCGCATGCCAGAGCACGTGGTCCCAATCCGGATGCGTGGAGAAGCCTGCCACGACGGGCTGGCCCAGTTGGCTAAGGTCGTTCGCGAGGCAGGCCAGTTCGTCGCGCGTTATCCCGGGGTCGATAAGCAGCACCCCGGCCTGGCCCTGAACGACGGCGGAGTTGCTCTGCAGGAACGTGCTCTCGTGGACCCAAACGCCCTCAGCGACTTGCTTCAGCACGGCATGCCTTCCCCTCGTGGTTTGCGCCTGCTTCTCGAGAAGGTATTCCCGGGCGGGAGTGGAACGCAAGCACTATGGCGGCCGTCCTTCATCCGG
>NZ_AUPJ01000320.1 GCF_000427315.1 Arthrobacter sp. TB 26 | reverse complement strand
CCCCGCCGTGTCCACCACGCAGAACCGATTACCTTCCGGATCGGCAAGGATCACGTAGTCCGCGTCCTCCGGCCGCTTGCTCCACTCGATCCGGGTGGCTCCCAGACCCAGGAGCCGCTGCACTTCGGCGTCCTGATCCTCGGCGTACAGGTCCAAGTGCAGGCGCGGAGGGATCTGAAGCGCTGCTGGGACGCGATCCAGGGAGATGCAGGTACCAGTACCGTCTAGTGGCTGCAGAATGACAAAGTCATCGCTGGGCTCTTGCCGCGGCACATATCCCAACGCGGCCTGCCAGAAACGCATCTGGCGTTCGAGGTTCTCCACCCGGATCACGATCGAACCAATGCTCAGCATCAGGCCAAGCTACACCGGGCCGAGCCGACCCGGTCCAGATCCAGCGTCGACGGGCTGCGCGCCACCATATAATTCGAGCATGCCAATCACGCGCCCTGACCAAGGCAACTTCGTCCAGCCGTACGCCCTCAAGCAGTCCGGAAGCGAGCTGTGAGCGGCGGGCTCGTCGCCCTGCTGGACGACATCGCAGCCCTGGCCAAGATTGCGGCCGCCTCGGTGGACGACGTCGCCGCCGGAGCGGCCAAGGCGGGGGCCAAGGCCGCGGGCGTGGTCATTGACGACGCCGCCGTCACCCCGCAGTACGTGTCCGGCGCGGACCCGTCCCGCGAACTGCCGATGATCAAGCGGATCTTCTGGGGCTCGCTGCGAAACAAACTTTTGATCATCCTGCCGGCGCTGCTGCTCATCAGCGCCTTCATCCCGGGGGTCATTCCGTTCATCCTCATGCTGGGCGGCACCTATCTCTGCTACGAGGGTGCCGAGAAGGTCTGGCACAAGCTCCGCGGACAGCACGACGCCGAAGAAGACACGCCGGCGGTCGACCGGGGGCCGGAGGCGGAGGCCAAGGTCACCAAGGGCGCCATCACCACCGACTTCATCCTCTCCTGCGAGATCATGGTCATCGCGATGAACGAGGTGGCGACCGAATCCCTGTGGGTTCGGGCCGCCATCCTGGTCGCCGTGGCGATCGCGATCACGGCGGCCGTGTACGGCGCCGTCGCGCTCATCGTCAAGATGGACGACATCGGCCTGCACCTGACCACCAAGGAGTCCGCGGGCTCCCAGCGCTTCGGCGAGCTGCTCGTCCGGGGGATGCCCGCCGTGCTGACCACGATCACCGTCATCGGGACGGTCGCCATGCTTTGGGTGGGCGGCCACATCATGCTGCAGGGAGCCCACGACCTCGGCTGGCACCTGCCCTACGACCTGGTCCACGCCCTCGAGCACCCTGTCGCCGGGATCCCGGTGGTGGGCGGTTTCCTGGCCTGGCTCGTGAACACCCTGTGCTCGGCCGTTCTTGGCCTCGCCTGGGGCCTGGTCGTCATGGCGGTCCTGCAGCCGCTGCTCAAGGTGCTGCCGTTCGGCAAGAAGGAAGGCGGGCACGAAGAGGGCGACGTCCGCGCCGCCGTCGACGGCTAAGACCCGCCCCGGAGTTCGCGGGCGAGCTGGCGCAGCGCCATTCGCCGGATGAGGGAGCTGAAGGGCCCGACGAGCGCCCAGTAGCGGCGGAACCGGCGGCGGCTTTTCTCGTCCCTGATGGCGACACGCGTCTCAACTGTCACGATCGAGGAGCCGGCCCCGTAAGGATCAATCCTCAAACCGACAGCGATCCTGGCGTAGCCCGGCTGGCTGAAGCCGGCGAACTGCTGAGGGGTGGTCGGGACATCCGCGGAGGCTGCGACCGACTTCCAGGGCCGACTCACCTGGCCCAGGACCATCTCCGCCCCCGGGGCCTCACCCAGCAGAATCCAGCCCAGATTGACCATTTCCTTGAGCCGGAATGTTCCCCGGGCCGCTGCGGCGCCGGGTGTCCTCCCGCGTCCCCTCACGGTCTCTGCCACACGTTGCGGCAGCGCCCGGAGGCCGAGCAGGGCCCGGGCCAGCGGGGCCCGGAAGAGGTCCATCTCGCGGGCCGCCTCGTAGCACTCGGCAGGGGGTGCCCGGAAGACGTCTGCGTGCACGATGGAGAGATCGTATTCCGGCAGAAACTGGTCCAGGAGCAGCCGACGTCCAGCTGCGCCGTCGCCGGTCATCCCTCAGCGGCTTCCGG
>NZ_AUPJ01000319.1 GCF_000427315.1 Arthrobacter sp. TB 26 | reverse complement strand
GACGGCGTCGCCGCCCTCCAGCAGCGTGTGGGCCCGGGCCGCCTCCAGCAATGGGATACGGCCGGCGATGACCGGGCGGATCCGCCCGGCCCCGAGCAACTCGTAGAGGGTGGCCCAGGCCCCCAGCAGCGGACGACGGTCGAACCGCCACACCCCGGTGCTGTAGGACCGGATCCTCGCCCCGCGCCCAGCCACGTTGTGGCGCACCGCCCGGAGCAGCAGGCGCAGGGTCGCGCCCGGGCTTCCGGGATTGGCGTACTCCACCAGCACACCCCCGGGACGAAGCACCGCCAGGGCCTGCTCCACCCACTCGCCGCCCACGCCGTCGAGCACCGCGTCCAACCCGTCGGGCTCGAGACGCCGTACGGCGTCCACGACGTCCGCACCCCGCGAGCCGAGGGGCACCACCCCGTGGTCGGTGAGCCAGGGCTGTTTCGCGGCGTCGGCGGCCCCGTACATCTTCAATCCCAGAAGCTGACCGAGCTGTACGATGGCCGTGCCGATCCCGCCCGCGGGCCCGGTGACCAAGACCACCTGCCCGTGCCGGATTCGGGCAACACGGGAGAGTGCCTGGTGGGCCACCAGGTAGTTCAGGGCCACGGTCACCACCTCACCCGCATCCAGGCTGGCGGGGATCCG
Source organism: Arthrobacter sp. TB 26 (assembly GCF_000427315.1). Classification (GTDB taxonomy): domain Bacteria; phylum Actinomycetota; class Actinomycetes; order Actinomycetales; family Micrococcaceae; genus Arthrobacter. The sequence goes on along the minus strand of NZ_AUPJ01000319.1, from coordinate 11,241 downwards.
CATCATCGGGTGCCGGCGCACGAAGACGTACTCTGCGTATCCGCCCGTCTCCGTCAGCACCACCACGCGATCCCCAGGTGCGACGGCGGTGACGCCTTTCCCCACCGCGTCCACCACACCGACCGCGGTGTAGCCGGGTGTGAATGGGAACCGCGGCGGATATGTCGACAGTCCTTGGCGCATCTGCACATCGACGGCACTCACGCCGCAGGCCTCGACCCGGACCCGCGTCTCACCCCTTCGGGGTTCCGGCAGCGTGCGCCGCACGACCTCCAGCACCTCCGGGCCGCCCGCCCGCACCGCGACCACGCAGCGGTACTCAGCGGGAACCGGCCGATGCGCTGCGGAGTGTGGCGGGATCGGGTGGATCCCGACAAATGCCCGTACAGCTGCCATGCGAACCTCCAGGAGCACGATTTGAGGAGTGAGAGGAAGGAACCAACTGCGTGGCTCCCCTCCACTGTCACAACTCCCGGAGGCGCAGACTAGGGCCGTTCGCCTCGCACACAGATTTCGGTGGAGGCAGGCTCCTGACGCACCTAGGCAAGGGCGGCCCGTCGGAACGCATCCGCCCTGAGAGGAACAGGGTCCGCACCCAGCATCCGGACGTAAACTGGCGTTCGAATCACCGTGCGTGAATTAGGGACCGTGGAGACCGGATGCTCTGGAAACTGCTCGTCGAATACCTGAGGCCGCAGCGGCGGCTGCTGCTCGCCGTCGTCGTCTTCCAGCTGGCGGCGTCCATCGCCTCGCTGTACCTGCCCACCCTGAACGCCGACATCATCGACCAGGGCGTGGCGCAGGGGGACACCGACTACATCATGCGCACTGGCGGCGAGATGCTCATGATCACGCTGCTGCAGATCGCCTGCACCATCGCCGCGGTCTACTTCGGCGCGAAGGCCGCGATGGCGCTGGGCCGGGACGTCCGCGGCGCGATCTTCACCCGGGTGGCGGAGTTCTCCGAGCAGGAAGTGACCCGGTTCGGCGCGCCGAGTCTGATCACCCGGTCCACGAACGACGTCCAGCAGGTCCAGCAGCTGGTGCTGATGTCCGCCACGCTGATGGTCACCGCGCCCATGCTGAGCATCGGCGGCGTCATCATGGCCGTGCGCCAGGACGTGCAGCTGTCCTGGCTGATCGCCGTCAGCGTGCCGGTGCTGCTCATCGCTGTGGGCCTGATTGTCACCCGGATGGTGCCGCTGTTCCGGCTGATGCAGACCCGGATCGACACGGTCAACCGGGTGCTGCGCGAACAGCTCACCGGCATCCGCGTGGTCCGTGCCTTCGTCCGCGAGGACATCGAGACCGCCCGCTTCGGCCGCGCCAACGAGGACGTCACGGACACCGCGCTGCGTGCCGGGCGGCTGATGGCGCTCGCGTTCCCCACGGTGATGCTGGTGCTCAACGTCTCGTCCGTGGCCGTGATCTGGTTCGGCGCGTACCGGATCGAGGACGGCTCCATGCAGGTGGGGACAATGATCGCGTTCCTGAGCTATCTCATGCAGATCCTGATGTCTGTCATGATGGCCACCTTCATGGCGATCATGATCCCGCGCGCGGCCGTCTCCGCGGACCGGATCGGCGCGGTGCTGGGCACCGAATCGAGCGTCCGGCCACCCGAGCACCCGGTCAGCCTCTCCGGCCGCGCCGCCCGCGGCGAACTGGAAATGCGCGACGTCGGATTCGCCTACCCGGGTGCCGAGGCGCCGGTCCTCTCGGACGTAAGCTTCACCGCCCGCGCCGGGCAGACGACGGCGATCATCGGCAGCACCGGCTCCGGCAAGACCACCCTCGTGAACCTGATGCCGCGGCTCTTCGACGCCACCTCCGGCTCGGTGCGGATCGCCGGCGTGGACGTGCGGGAGCTTCACCCGGACCTGCTCTGGGGGCACATCGGCCTGGTCCCGCAGAAGCCCTACCTGTTCTCCGGCACGGTCCGCAGCAACCTGCTCTACGGCAAACCCGACGCCAGCGAGGACGAACTCTGGCGGGCGCTGTCCATCGCGCAGGCGGAGGGCTTTGTCCGCGAAATGGAGGGCGGGCTGGACGCACCGATCTCGCAGGGCGGCACCAACGTCTCCGGCGGGCAGCGGCAGCGGATCGCGATTGCCCGGGCGCTGGTGAAACGGCCCGAGCTCTACATCTTTGACGACTCGTTCTCGTCGCTGGACACCGCCACGGATGCCCGGCTGCGGCAGGCGCTCAGGCAGCACACCGCCGGCGCGACGCTGGTGATCATCGCCCAGCGGGTGTCCAGCATCGTGGACGCGGACCAGATCCTAGTGCTCGACGACGGCAGGATCGTGGCGCACGGAACGCACGAGGAGCTGCTGGAGACCTCGGAGACGTACAACGAAATTGTGAATTCCCAGCTCGCGGCGGAGGAGGCGGCATGAGCAAGGTCGAGTCCCAGACGCCCGGAACCGGTGCTGGCGCCGGAGCTTCCGGCAGCGCTGGCGCCGGCGAGGAGGCCCCGCTGAGGATTCCCCGTCCGCGCGGCGGCCCCGGCCACGGCGGCCCGTTCGCCGGGATGAACATCCCGGCGGAGAAGGCGATGAACTTCTGGCCGTCGGCGAAGAGACTGCTGGGCGAACTCCGCCCCGAGCGGCTCTGGCTGACGCTGGTACTCCTCCTCGCCGTCATAAGCGTGACGTTCTCCGTGATTGGCCCGCGGCTGCTGGGCGAGGGCACCAACCTGATCTTCGCCGGCGTCGTGTCCAAACAGCTGCCTGCCGGGGTGAGCCAGTCCCAGCTGATCGCGCAGCTGCGGGCTGCGGGGGAGAACCAGAAGGCGGACATGCTCAGCGCCATGACGCTGACGCCCGGCACCGGGATCGACTTCGCCGCGCTGTCCTCCGTGCTCCTGTGGGCGCTGGCGCTGTACGTGCTGGCCTCGGCGTTTATGTGGATCCAGGCCCACATCCTCAACGGCGTGGTGCAGCGCACCGTGTACCGGCTGCGCGAGCGGATCGAGGCGAAGATCAATAAGCTGCCGCTGCGCTACTTCGACACCGTGCAGCGCGGCGAGCTGCTCAGCCGGGTCACCAACGACGTCGACAACATCTCCCAGAGCCTGCAGCAGTCCATCAGCCAGGCGGTGACCTCGGTGCTGACCGTGGTGGGGGTGCTGGTGATGATGGTCATCCTCTCGCCGACGCTGGCCATCATCGCCCTGGTGACCATTCCGCTGACCCTGGTGACCACCACGGTGATCGCCAAGCGCTCGCAGAAGCTGTTCGTGGCGCAGTGGAAAAACACGGGCGAACTGAACGGCCAGATCGAGGAGACCTACACCGGGCACGCGCTGGTGAAGGTGTTCGGCCGGCAGCGCGAGGTGGAGGAGACGTTCCGGCAGAAGAACGTGGAGCTGTACCAGGCCAGCTTCGGCGCCCAGTTCATTTCCGGGCTGATCATGCCGGCCATGACGTTCATCGGGAACCTGGTCTACGTGGGGATCGCCGTGGTGGGTGGGCTGCAGGTCGCTTCCGGGGCGATGCAGCTGGGCGACGTGCAGGCGTTCATCCAGTACTCGCGGCAGTTCACCCAGCCGCTGGCCCAGCTGGGCTCCATGGCGAACCTGCTGCAGTCCGGCGTGGCCTCCGCCGAGCGGGTGTTCGAGCTGCTGGACACCGAGGAGCAGTCGGCCGACCCGGTGCCGTCTCAGGCTCCCGACGGCGGGCGGGGGCGGCTGGTGTTCGAGGACGTGTCCTTTGCCTACTCGCCGGACAAGCCGCTGATTGCTGACTTGAGCCTGGTGGCCGAGCCGGGGCAGACCGTGGCGATCGTGGGCCCGACCGGGGCCGGGAAGACCACTCTGGTGAACCTGATGATGCGGTTCTACGAGCTCGACGCCGGGCGGATCACGCTGGACGGCGTGGACGTCGCCGCGATGTCCCGGCACGAGCTGCGCTCGCGGATGGGCATGGTGCTGCAGGATACGTGGCTGTTCGGCGGCACCATCCGGGACAACATCGCCTACGGCCGGCCGTCAGCGTCCGAGGCGGAGATCCTGGAGGCGGCGAAGGCGACGTACGTGGACCGGTTCGTGAAGTCCCTGCCGCAGGGCTACGACACCGTGCTGGACGACGAGGGCGCCAACGTCTCGGCGGGGGAGAAGCAGCTGCTGACCATTGCCCGCGCGTTCCTGGCCCGGCCTTCGGTGCTGATCCTGGACGAGGCGACTTCTTCAGTGGATACCCGCACCGAGGTGCTGGTGCAGAAGGCGATGAGCGCGCTGCGCTCGGACCGGACGTCGTTCGTCATTGCCCACCGCCTGTCCACCATCCGCGACGCCGACCTCATCCTGGTGATGGAGGCCGGCCAGATCGTGGAACAGGGGACGCATGCTTCACTGCTGGAAGCGGGCGGGGCGTATGCGGCGCTGTATGCGGCCCAGTTCGCGGCTCCGGTGGCGGAAGTTTAGGGACGCTGCTCCTGCCGCTGGAAGGGATCCATCCGTGGACGATCCATGGTGCGACGGGACGGTCGCCACAGGATTACATATCGGCCCTTATTGGCGGGGATGCGTCGCACTCGCTCATCCGCCTCCGACCCAATGTTTAGTGTGTGGATCGTATTGCAGGAAACTTCTGCGTAACCAGCAAACCATCATCGTCTTATTCTGGAACCGAGGTTAGGCTGTCTAGGCGGTCATTATGCCGTGTTGAAGTAGGGGGAATAGGCACAAATGTCTGAAATGGAATCGCTTGCTCTGGCTTTTTCCGAGGTCCAGGCCACGTTAATCGTCGGCACCGGTTTATCGATCTCTTGTTCTGAAAACGCCCAGACTGCAAGCTGGCTTGGCCTTCTTGAACAAAGCATTTACTGGGCCAAGGATAATGCCCCCGGAGTGACCGCAACCTGGATGGCTACAGTCAAGGGAAACCTACAGGCCGCGAAAGACGAGGGCGACACTTCTCTGTTGCTCGCTGCTGCTGGGCTGATCTCGAGCAAGATCGGCGCCCAAGGCGAACAGTCCGTGGCCAACTGGCTGAGCGCACTCGTGGGTAGCCTCAAGCCCCTTGACCCTTCGTGGCCCATGGCCCTCGATGCGCTTAAATGCCCGATTCTCACTACCAACTACGACACCCTGATAGAGCAGACTACCGGCCGGCCATCAGCTGACTGGACCGAGCCCGCCGAGCTACATAAGGTGATTAGCCGTCGTTCCCCTGCAGTCGGGCATCTGCACGGTGTGTGGAGCCGAGCAGATTCCGTAGTGCTAAGTGAATCGGACTACCAACGGGCTTTGAGTTCGGCTCCACTTCAGGCCTTGCAGCAAGCCGCGTCTTCCGTGAGGTCTCTGATCTACGTCGGAGTCGGGGATGGCCTGGCTGACCCTAATTTTTCCCGCCTCCTGCAATGGCACCGACAGACCTTCGTAACCTCAGCAGTCACCCATTTCAGGCTCTGTCGAGACTCTGAACTTCCCAGGCTCCGCCAAATTCATGCCGGAGATAACATCACACCCGTTAGTTACGGCGCCAACTATTCAGACCTTCCAGACTTCCTTGACCAGTTCAAGCCTCAAATTGGCGCTGCGGTCGTGGTGCAGAATCGTGTCGAACTGGCCCGCGACGTCTTAGCTTCGAGGGTTCGCAAGGGCACTATCCTGTGCGAAAATGCGGCAGACGTTGGCGAGAAAACAATCGATCAGCTGATCGCCCCCCCGGTACTCCAACCCCTGTCGTCCGAACAGGCGCGTGCTGCCCAGACTTCCGCTCTTGCAGAGAAGCGGCAGATAGAGCGATCTGACCCCCGCGAAGTGGCAAGCGGGCGCGGCGTAACAATCATCGCGGGTCATGGCGGCTCCGGCCGCACAACAGCTCTGTATTGGCTTTTGGAGGAAGCTGCAAGAAGTTCGGGTCGCATACCGTTATTGGTTGCATCGAAGGACTTGCACAAGGGCGGCCGCCCACTGATCACCGCGTTGAAGGAGCGGGCACGTGAAGTGGGACTGTCCGTTTCACGTAATGAGTCGTTTCCCGACCTGATTATCGGCATCGATGACCTATCTCCCTACACCACGACGATCTGTCAGCAAACCATAAAGGACATAAAGGGCCTCGATGAGTCCTCAATATTCATCACGTGCCAAGAGGGCTACGAAGCTGAGCTCTCCAAGCTGTTGCTCGACTACGGAATACCTTCCGAGATCCAGTACATCGGCGAACTCTGGCGTTCCGACATCCGGGGTCTGCTGGATCTTGTCTCGCCGGCTCGGTCCAAGACCATCGAAGACAACGTCGTCAGCATTCTTCAACAGCATCACCTGCCGCGTACACCTTTCACCATCTCGTTGCTCATCTCTGTCCTTCTTGGCGGAAAGATGGTCCCCGCGAATAGTTCGCATACGACGCTGCTTGATCTATATCTGAATCAGTTGATAGGTCGCGGCGACTTCGAAGAAGATTCACGGTGGGGGATGGACTCTGACCTTCGAGCTGCCGTGCTAGCCGACTTGGCGCAGTACTTTATTGAGGAAGAATCTGGATCAGTTCCAGAGGGAGAAGTGACGACACGGGTTGCCGCCTTTTTCTCGGCACGTGGAATTCCTGAGTCAGCCGGAGACTTGCTGGCTGAGCTTCGTGAACGCAAAGTGCTGCAACACGAAGGCGGCAACATATCGTTCTCGCACAGCAGTTACTTGTACGTATTTGCGGCCAAGGCGGCAACAAAAAACCGGGAACTCAGAGGACGGATGTTGGAGAACCCGCTCCTGTATGCCCCCATTTTGAAGCATTATCCGTCCCTGGAGCGTGCCGACAAGGATTTCCTTCTTGCATTGGAGGGCTTCTTTAGCCATTTGAACGAGGGCGTTCACTCCTCACAGTCCCTTCACGCAAGAGTCACGCAAATCGACGCGCCGGATGATCTGGAGGAACGGCTCCTTACCCTTGAACCTGAAGAGGAACCGTCAGACCTTCGGGAGATTGAGGCCCCCGAAGACGGCAGAGACGACCTTGAGATGTACCCTCGACGTGATGGCAAGGTGGCACTCCTGACACTTCCGAATGAGTTGCCAGACTTCCACAGATTTGCCATCGGTTTGGACGTCATTTCCACCGCGCTCCGCGATTCGGTGCTTATTGCTGATCCTGACATGAAAGCCCGGATCCTAGGATCGGTTTTGATTGGATGGGGGAAACTCGGTTCGGTCTTTGCAGATGATCCGGAATTAGTTGAAGCACTAAAGCGGACGCTGGACCAGATGACGAACACAATCGATGTCCCAGAAGAAAGAAGAGAGGCGTTCGTTCGAGTCCTGGCCGGCATCTCCCCAGTCCTTCTCATGTCCGGCGGCGTCTCAAGTTCGCTGAGTACGACTCGTCTCGTTGCGGCTTTGGAAGACGCCCTGGACAAAAACGACTTGGCGGCCGACATAGATGGGGCCATCGGGGCGGCCATACTCTTGCTGGATGTCCAACCGCCGGGTTGGGTCCGCCGATTGGAGCAAGTCGCAGAAAGACATAAAGAACTAAGAATAATGGCGGATTCGATCAAGCTAATCTGCATGTCGGCCTACATGAGTCGGATGGGTCGAGTAGACGATTCTCATCGCTTGTTACGCCTTATTTCCGATCTGGAAGCAAGCCGTATTCGATTTAAGAAGGACTCCATTCGGCACTCGTTCAGGACCGCCTACGAACAGCAAATAGAATCTACAATGAAAAATCTAAAATTCCGGGCGATTGATGATCCGAGTTTGCCCTAAAACTGAGTGACAAGGATTTCGCATATCAGTATGTAGTGGAACCGAAACCGCCAACTGAGCTCAGCCGGCAGCCCCAGCCCTCCGGCTGCACTTGCCAAGTACACACGGCCGCAAATAGGCCATGGACGCAGGGGGATGACATGCCAAATCGTCCCCAAACCTAACCGCTTCCGAGCCTCAACTGGATAAGCGGGTTATCGCTTTGGGGTTTATTCCTCGCTCCGTGGGCGAGCTGAGGGTCTCTATCGATGATGCTCGCCGTCATACCCTCTGGTGCTTTGTCACTGGGTTTTGTTCGCAGTTTGGTCGCGACTGCGCTCTTCGGCGAAGCGGGGGTTCTTGCCGACAACGTAGCTCGACATGGGTGCGCCGGCGGCTCCCGCGTGGCGGGACAGAGTCTGCTTGCTGTATCCGAGCATGCGGGCAAGTGACGTGGCGTCAATTTCTTTGACCAGGCTCTGCAGGGTGGTGTTGCGGATGCCTTGGATGTTGACGCCCATCCCGCGCAGCTTCAGGAGGTGGGTGTTGGGGGATCGGGGTGCTCCTGCGCGGACGCCCGGGAAGAGCCAGCGTGTATCGCGGTTGACTGTCTGTTGGCCGGCGCGGTCCTGGAGGTGGGCCCAGAACATGGGTGCCAGCAGCTCGGGAATAGGTGCCGGATACCGGCCGAGACTGAGGAACATGCCTTTGCCGGTCACTTCGACGTCGTCGATGGTGAGCATGGCGATCCTGCCGATGGGGATGCCATAGAGCAGGAAGATCAGCCCCGCGATGCGGATCGACAAGGCGACGTTGTCGGCCTCGATGAGCTTGCGGACAAGGTCCAGGCGTTCCTGCTGGCTGAGGACGGGCGTCGTCCTGGCCAGCCGCGCAGCGACCTGGATGTCCTTCCCCGGCGTTTCCCGCTTGAGGTATTGGATGAAGTTCCGGATATGTCGACGGGTTGAGGTGCCCTCGGAGAGGTATTCGTCGATATGTATCTGGCGGAAGGAAGCTGCTGTCCGGCGGTGCTCATCGAGGAGCCAGCGGAGGAACTTTCCGGCCTCTGTGATCTCCTGCTTGGCCGAGCGCACGGCATAGTTCATGTTCTTCGTCGCGGATGACTCCGCCCGAAGTCTCTTGAGGTGATGCCAGCGGGCGAAACGCTCGATGGGGGCGTGGATTTCCGGCGTCGAGGAGAGCTGGTCGAGGCGTTCTTCCAGCCACTGCTCGAACATGGCCAGCTGCCGGTCTTCCTGTGCGGGCAGGATCCGGTTATGAGTGAGGATCGCGCGGACGTGCTCGACCGCCGGCGTCTTGGGCAGTTCGTCGAAAGCCCGGTGGGAGAGCTCGATCTCCCTGTCACCGATCCGTTTGAGCAGCCCGGCGGACCGGCCACCGTTGCTGCGCAGCCAGGTGTAGATGCTCTCCGGCCGCGTGGCCCCGGTCAATACCTTGATAAGGCGTTTGAGCCGCAGGTCGGGTGGGTCATTCGGCCTCAGAAGCTCCGTCAGATCGTTGGCGAGAACGCAGGTGATGCAGTGACCCCCGCGGAAGCGCTCGGCCTCGCGGCCGCAGTTGTCACAGGTGAGGTCCGTCGTGATGCCGGCGCATTCGCGACAGATGTCGTCGCCCGCATCCGTTCGACCTGGCAGCATTCTGTCGGCACCGCAGAGCGGGCATTGACCGTATCGGTGGGTTGCGTTCGTGAAGCATATTCCGCAGATCCGTCCGTCTGGCCAGCGGACCCGGATCTTTCCGGTGGTTCTCCCGCAGCGGTCGCAACCCTCGCTCGTCCTGTTTGATCGGGGACGACCGCGCGGCTTGAACTCACTGCTCATCGGGACGGGTAATGCGGGCGCGGACCGGGCGGTAGGCCTCCATCAGGGGGACATCCGTGCCGTCGCCGACGGCGGTCCGACGGCGCTGGGTGCGGGTTTCCGTTCCTGTGTAGGTAAAGATTTCGTTGGCTTCGACCTTGAAGATGTCGCAAAGTGCTGCCAAGACCTGGAAGGCGATCCGGTCCGGGTTCTGTCCGACGAGTCGGTAGATCTGCGACTCGGAGAGCGTGATGCCACGCTCCCGAAGCGGAGCGACCAGATCGCGGCTGTTGCGCATCCCGGCGCGTGCCATCAGCTCCTTGACGCGGAACTGGTAGTCGATTTGACGGTTCATCGTGATGCCTTTCCGGAAGGCGTTGTGGGTTTGGTCAGCAGCTTGCTGTTGCTGGCCAGGAGGGTTGTGTTGAGCACGCGTTCCAGTTCGCGCGCGGCGAAGTCGGGGGAGGGAAGTGTGTAGATCGTGGTCGTCGCTGTGTGCTCGTGGCCAACCTGCATCGAGATGAACTTGGTGTCATAGCCGTACTCGGTCTGCATGTGCGTGACATAGGACCGTCGCAGGGAGTGAAGGTCGAGCCCCGGCGGAAAGCCGAGTTCGTCGAGGAATCCGCGCATCCGATCCCGGAGGTTCTTTTCCGGAACCAGGCCGCCGCGGCCAGTCGGGAAGAGATCGCTGACAGGCTGCCCGTAGCGGGGAAGACCGCGTTTGACCCAGTCATCAACCGCCTCGGCTGCCCAGTCCAGGAGGGTCAGCACGGACCGCTGTTTCTTGGGGGAGCCCTTCTGCGACTTCCCGAACCGGACGCGCAGAATGCCGTAGTCGCCGAAGTACGGAGCCTTGACATTGCGGGAGAAATCGACCAGGCCGAGGTGACGGAGTTCGTCGCGCCGAAGGCCCCAACCGTAGGCGGTCTTGAAGGCGACGGCGTCACGCCACGCGGCAAGAGCGCCCTTGCGTCCGGAGTTTATGATCCGTTCGACTTCCAGGTCGGCTAGGTCGAAGAAGGCCTGCAGCTCCTCGAGAGTAAAGGCACGCTTCTCCGGACCCATATCGGCATCCTGGACGTGCCTGGCTTTGTTGAACTCGGTGATCACCTGGGAAAAGGTTGTCCCGAAGAGGCGCCCGCAGTTCTCGTTCCACGGGTATTCAGGGTTGGTTGCATACTCGCAAAACAGTTTGATGTCCGTCTGGTAGGCCCGGACAGTGGACAAGGCCAGGTTCTCGACACCGCGAAGATGGTCGAACAGCTCGTCCGCGTCGACGGGGGCCCACTCCCACGGATACTTGCCCGAGAAGTCCGCCAGGCGCATAACAGATGCGACCCGGCGCCTGGTCGTTTGCATGGTGAAGTTTTGCGCCGAGTGCGATCGCTTCCACCCGGTGAGCACCTCGCTCAGGAACCCGTCACGATCCGGCTCTCGATTAGGCAGCGGGAGGAACGCGAGACCGCCGAACTTATCACCCAAGGAGCCTCCTATGTCGACTGCAATTTTTGCAGTCAAAATGCAAAAAATGCAACAATGAGACACAAAATGCCTGATCAGACCCGGATTTTGCGACACAGGAAACCACAACAGTTCGCCTCGCCCGAGGTGATCCTGCGCGTGGCGAATCGAGCGAATCGCCTGGTCAGGGCCGATCTCGGCTCCTGAGCGATCGTTATCAGAAGTGGATGTATTCGCAGAAAATGCGAATAGCCTCTTTAC
>NZ_AUPJ01000318.1 GCF_000427315.1 Arthrobacter sp. TB 26 | reverse complement strand
CCCGCCGAAACACCCAAGGTTTCGCTGTGGTCCGACGACGACTACGATCACCCCGCTCCCGAGGACCGGCGGACTTCCCACCAGGATCACGTCCCGGCGTCTGCCGCCGCGGTCGGGAGCGCGTCTGTGGACCGGGACCCCGGATACTTCCCGGGCTCGGCCCGGAGCAACGACTCGGCAGCGGATGACGAGTACTACGGCAAGGATGAGGAACCCCAGCGCGAGCCCCGTTCCATGCGCTGGCTGGTCGGCGGACTCCTTGCCGCGGTCCTCGTGGTCGGACTGGTTCTTGCCGTGACCAATCTCGGCAGCCTCTTCAAAACCACGCCGCAGCCCGTCGCGAGCGGCAATGCGTCCACCAGCGCCCCCGGTTCGGCCACGGCCGAGCCGTCGGCAAGCGGCAGCCCTGCCCCGGCCTCCGGTCCGCCCGCCGTCGAAGGCGTTACGCGGCTGGGCAACTTCGATTTCGCCGGAACCTACGACGGTGACCTGGTCAAGACCTTCGACGGCAATGCCGCCAGCTACTGGTCGGACATGGAATTCGCCACTGACAACTGGGGTGGCCTGGCCACTGAGGTTCCGCTCGTCGTCAAGCTCAAGAGCCCCTCTAAGGTCTCCTCGGTGACCCTCAGCCAGTTGGGGGCCTCTGGTGGCAGCATCAGCGTCTTCACCAATGACCGTCCGTCCCTCGAAGGTGCCAAGCAAGTAGGCAGCAACAGCTTCACCTCACCGGACCTGACGATGCCCCTGCCGGAGCCCACCACCGCACAGTACGTCATCGTGTCAATCAAGACCCTGCCCAAGCTCGCGGCCCCGAAGACCCGCTACGGATTCGGACTTCGCCTGGCCGAAATCAAGGTCCAGTAGCCCGTCCGTAACCCAAGCTCCAACCCCGCGATCCCCGGTGCCCAGACGGTACCCTGAGTGACGGTGTCCTCTCGTGATGCCCAGTTCGACCGGAATATTCAGCACCCAGTAGTAGTTGTGCCATGTGGCCGGCCATCCAGGCGGGCGCATCGACAAAGGAAGAGGTTCACCGTTCAGTGAGCAACGCAGAAAACACCGCGGCCGAAGTACGTGATGTCATCATCGTCGGCTCCGGCCCCGCGGGCTACACCGCCGCGGTGTACACGGCGCGCGCCAACCTGAAGCCGCTGCTCCTGGCAGGGTCCGTAACCGCCGGCGGCGAGCTGATGAACACCACCGATGTCGAGAACTACCCGGGTTTCCCGGATGGCATCATGGGCCCGGACCTGATGGAGAACTTCGAGAAGCAGGCCGCCCGGTTCGGCACAGAAATCCAGTTTGAGGACGTCACCGAACTCGATCTCGACGGCGACATCAAGACCGTCACCATCGGTTCGGGGGAGACCTTCCGGGCGCGCTCCATCATTCTGTCGACGGGTTCGGCGTACCGTGAGCTCGGCCTGCCCAACGAGAAGCGCCTCTCCGGCCATGGTGTCAGCTGGTGTGCAACCTGCGACGGTTTCTTTTTCAAAGACCAGGACATCGCCGTAATCGGCGGCGGCGACTCGGCGATGGAAGAGGCACTGTTCCTCACCAAATTCGCGAAGTCCGTCACCGTGGTGCACCGCCGCGACACCCTGCGTGCCTCCAAGATCATGGCTGACCGGGCCCTCGCGCACGAGAAAATCAGCTTCGTCTGGAACACCGGCGTCGAGGATGTCCTCGGCGGCGACAAGGTCACCGGTCTTCGGTTGAAGAATCTCATGGACGGCACCGTGACCGAACTCGCCGTCACAGGCGTCTTTGTGGCGATCGGCAACGATCCGCGCACTGACCTCGTCAAAGGCAAGCTAGACCTGACCCCCGAGGGAACCATCGCCGTCGAGGGCCGCACTTCGAAGACCAGCCTCAAGGGTGTCTTCGCAGCCGGCGACGTCATCGACCCAACGTACCGCCAAGCAATCACGGCGTCGGGGTCCGGCTGTGTAGCCGCCCTCGACGTCGAGCACTACCTCGCAGATTTCCACGCCTAAACGGCGCGCGCAGCAACCAACCTAAGAGAAAGACAGGGCTATGAGCAACGCAAAAGACGTAACCGACGCTAGCTTCAGCACCGATGTACTGGCTTCTGACAAGCCGGTCATCGTGGACTTCTGGGCCGAATGGTGCGGACCGTGCCGCAAGCTTGGACCGATCCTCGATGAGATCTCCGTTGAGTACAGCGAGAAGGTGGACGTCGTCAAGGTCAACGTTGATGACAACCCTGCGATCGCAGCCCAGTACGGCATCACGTCGATCCCCGCCGTTTACCTGTTCCAGGGTGGAGAAGTGAAGGGCACTGTCATCGGGGCACGTCCCAAGCAGTTCTTCGAAAAGGAATTCGCGGACGTTCTGTCCTAGTTTCGGTTTGGTCGGTTCTTAGCGCAGACCAAACCCCGAGGTGGCCTCACTTCCCTCCCGGGAAGCGGGGCCATCTTTTTTCATCGGTGGCTTTCGCTGCCTTGGGCCCGGGTGGGGGAGTCCCGCGGGCCAAGGATTGCATGATTTTCGGCGTATACAATTCAAATCTAGTGTTTATTGGCGTTAGGTTGTCTGAAAGTGGCGCCACGAAATCGGTGGGACTGACCCTCACATGAGTAAGGGATCTACTCTCCATGGGCTGAGCGCCAGCGTGGCGTGCGGAGCGCCGCCGCCTGGTTTCACGTGAAACACCACGTGGCCGATTCCCCAAGACGGATGGCTCGCTCCGCTGCAGCCGCGGTCCGCGGGTCATGGCGCCTTCCAGTGACGTTTCACGTGAAACATGTTGGTTGGGCGAGCCGGGCGCCTCACCTCTGACCGCCGACAGTCCAGACTTGCCCCACGAAGCTTCGCCACCGGTTCTCTGCCTGGATGGACTTGTGGCCGCTTTCAATTCACACACTCCTGCATGTTTGGGCAACGAAGGTGACCGCTGCTGCGGTCACTCCGGGTTGACCCCCACCAATTGGATTGCGTGCTGTTGCGGAAGGCGGCCACGGTGGCACCTGGTCTCCGAAGCCCGCCCCGAGCGGTGTTGTGGTGCATCAACGAACCCCTTGAGCCGCGGACACCCGATTTGTCCTGTCTGCACAGAATGGTCGAGCAGACACCCGCCGACAGGCCCGGGTTGCGTCTCTGCAGCCGCACCGCGTGGAGGAGTCGTCCTTCTCGAGTCAGCGTGCATACGACCGGGCGGCTTTACCACCGAGCCCAACCGTGCCCGCCAGGAAGAATCGATCCTCCACCCACTCCGGCGCAAGGCGAGATGTTTCACGTGAAACGTGCATGTTCAGTCAAGCGCGCAACGCTCTCAATCACACCGGTCTCCGGGTGGGGGCTCAAACCCGCCGCGAACATGACTCCTCAAGTTCCATGTTGCTCGTAGATCCAGGTAGGGCGGGTTTCCGTAGCCCATCAGCCCGATGAGATGTTTCACGTGAAACAAGACGCCCCCGTGGTGCCATCTGTTGCAGTGGCTTGTCGGCGCGCCGGACCAGGCGCAATCCGATACTCCACTCTTACTTAGCGCGCCCAGTCCGGACCTGGTGGCGTTCAGCGACAAAATCGACGTGTCAGGACCTGCCCATACAGCAGCGCCTTCACTTCCTGCGCCCCAAAACTGCAATCGCCGTGTGGGGGTGGCCGACCCTCATTTCAACTGGCTTCGCCCAGCAGCGATGTGGATCTCGGCGGCCTTGTTGATCCCGCCGTTCGGCCAGTCGCGGGAAGACGCCTACGAGTCAGTTTCTCAGGACACGCATTCGGTTGAGACGCCGTCTGAAGCCCCGAGTAGATTCACCATACTTCGGTGTTTCACGTGAAACACAAGGAATCGCTCACCTCGGGCTCGCTGATAGAGAACTAGGCATCATGCTGCCCCGAGCCGCTGCCACGGCTGGCTACCAGCAGCTGCGGGAGCAGCTGCGGACGCCGCCAGTCACCCTGAGCAGCACCTACCTGCCCCCGATGGGCAGTAGTAGGAAAGACCGCGGAGCTTGGACCGCTAAAGTTGGGTCCAAATATTGGCGGCGTGTGTAATCCCGGTACACTCCACCATCTGACGCCCGACCGCCAAGCGTATACCTCTCGCTCGCTGGCGCCAGCTGCAGAAGCTGAGGTGACATTCCGGCACTCGACGCCCCGCCCTCCACAAAGACGCAGCGCGATCAGCGCCCCGCCGGCTGTTCACTTCACTGGGCACGGCAAGATGGCGCTCTAGCTGCCATGCGCGAGGCAACAGCCACTTCACTGCGATCTTCTGCTCACCTCCGCCACAGGGGGAGCGGAGGAGGAATGCGCTCATGAACCCTGTTCAACCGAGCGGGAGGAGGAAAGTTCTTGCCAGGCAAACGCCTCTGCCCGTGCCCACATGAGGTCCCGGAACTGCCGCCACCTGGGCCGCCGTGGCTCGCTGTACTCCGAGGTGGAGACCTCCGGATTCTTTCGCCGCCGACCTCCAGCTTGCGGCCGGCCTGCCGCCCGGAGCTATCGTCTACTACTCCTACATCAAACGGCCGAATGTCCGAGTGATGCACCCCCCAAGTTGGAGGCGGTAGGTGGTCTATGCCCTGCAGGGGGAGCGACTACTGCGATCGGAGCGGCTGACGCAGGGCAGTGATTTTGGGAATCCTTGGGGTTGACGTCGGTCGGCCGAAGGATCCCAGAATCACTCTTGTTGTGATCCAGGCGTGGAACGGGCTGGATTCCCACAGGGTTCTCCACAGAACTTATTCACATAGTTATCCACAGGCGACGACGGTATAACCACACCCCTAAGATCCGTCCCTCCTCCGTGGGTGCTACCAGTACTCCCTTCTCGTCGTAGAACCAGCGGCGGTTACGGTTCCCGCGTCGACTAGGCGCCCACGTGACCAGACACCGGCGCCCCGAAAACACTCGGCGTAAAGCGCAGAAAACCGCAGAAAATTAACCAACAGCGGGGGATTTAGAAAGCACAGCGGGGCGTGAA
Organism: Arthrobacter sp. TB 26; assembly: GCF_000427315.1. Lineage (GTDB taxonomy): Bacteria > Actinomycetota > Actinomycetes > Actinomycetales > Micrococcaceae > Arthrobacter. Next base: position 23,236 of record NZ_AUPJ01000318.1, on the reverse strand, counting down.
CCAGGTCACGGATTGAGTCTCTTGAATGTTTCACGTGAAACAGCCTGGATACCCGAAGGCACCCGCGCCGCGAGTTCTCCGTCGGCGCTCATAGAACACTGTCGCCACGCCCGAAGCTCACATTGGACATCAAGGTAATCCACAAAGTTATCCACAGCTTTTTCCACCGCGATATCCACCGCGATATCCACCGTTGCCGATGTCCATTATCGAGCGGCCGCTCGCTCCACAGTTCAACCCCGCCGTCGAATCGCAGGGGAGCCGACCTTCTTGGAACTCGATCACGGGCCCAGTTCACGAGTCACCGATCGCGAATAGCGCGACCAGCCGAGCCCAGCGCACGGTGGTGTCAGCGCGCCAATCACTCATACGATCAGGGAACTCCTGCCAGTGACATGTTCCGTCAGGGAGCTTCCTGCGGAGTACCCACTGTCACTTGTCGTCTGTCGGCCCTACAGGACCTGCCGGGTCCGCTGGGCCTGCCCAGACGGCCCACTGTCCCCTTCCAGGACCTGCGCCGGCCAGGTCCGTTGCAGACACGTGTCGGCATCAGTGACACCTTCGGGAAGACACCACGTCGCACAGGACAAGTGCCGATCACACGAGGATCCTTCAGGATGATCCGGATTCCCTTGAAGGGCCAACAGCAATCCCGTGGCGGGTCTGTCTTCTTCTGGCGAGTCCTTCTTCTCCTGACAGGGTCACCATGTGGTTTTCCCAACACAAGGGTCTGACCGCACTTCGTGCGCCCCCTGCCCTCCCTACCCTCCCTGCCGCGACTGCTACCGTGAATACGCTCGGGCGCCGCCGCAGCGGCGACGCAGATGGTTCGTCCACCCCACAACCGCTGTCACCGGTCGGCCGCCCGCCGATTCCCCAACCACAGCTGGTCCACACACTCACTCTCCGGCTGGTGCCCCACTGAATGACCACCACCCAGTGACTGACCCGACGCCCCGCACAACGTGGCGCACCAACTGACATCACCCGTGGAGCAATCACTGTGTCTTGAACGAGCTGTCCGAAGATTCTGGAGCCGGCGGCAGCATCAGCACCCGAGGACATCGACGGGTCGAACTGGGATGTGGGCCACAAACAGAGGGCATCCGGCTACCGCGGGGGGAGACCTGGCCGTGGGGACAGCAGCGCACCCCACTCCTCTGCGCCGCAGCGGGCGCCACGGAAACAGCAAGCCCTCCTGCGGTGTCCTGATGAAGCGGAGCTAGCATTGCTGCGCTTAGAGCGCCTAGGGGCCCTGAGGCCGCGTTCATGGGTGATGCCGGGCCGGGTCCGATGGCCCGTCCCCTGTTGTTCCGCATCGTCCTGCCGGTCCGCCATCAAGGATTCCACTTCCTCCACCGGGGTCCACACCCTTCATGCGGGCGACAACGCGCCGCATGTTTCACGTGAAACAAATGTTGCGCCCCGCGGACACCCTGAGGGACGCGCCGGCGGGTGATTATGGCGAGTAGGCCAGGCCCGTCGGACACGTCGGTGGATCACTTCGCGTCACGGCGTGGTCCCACTGTCGTATGTTCCTTCTGAAGTCCAGAGCGGTACCGTCAACCGGAGAAGTACTGCTGAGCTGCCTCTGTCAGGGGACTCAGCAGCTCCCACTTGGACCAGACCGGATCCCCGCACTGTCGAATACTTTCCGGCTGCGGGCTGCCAACATCGTGGCGCGGAGTAGGTGCACTGCCCGCCTGCCGGGCCTGGAGTTCAGCGGCCTTCTATAGACTTCAGCGCCTTCCCAAGGCCCGCCAGGCAAAACTCTCGTGTTTCACGTGAAACGCTTCGGCCCGTCGTCGCGCTCAGGCGCGGCAGTAGCCCTGCCGATCCAAGGGGGGATGCCTACAGGCACACCGCCTCCAACAACCGGGCCGCCCGCACGGAGCTCATCTTTGCCTGCGTCCGCAGTATCCCAACAAACTGCAGACAGTCCTGCAAGAAGCGAGCAAGCGTCGCTGTACTGCTCGGATAACGAAAGGAGGTGCCACGTCCGTCCGGACGCGGAGCGGCGTTTGAGCGACCGATGTAGCCCTAAACCACAATCGGATACCTTCCCAGCGCGGTACTAGGACAGAAACGGAAAAGCAGACCCACCGCTGTGGGTGGCTCCAGCAGCGGTAAGTATCGGAGTGGCTGCAAATAACAAAGGGACCCGTTTCACGTGAAACGGGTCCCGTGGACGTTGCGGGGCTGAACTAGCTCGGGGCCCCGGGCGTCAGGACATCCATAATGCGGTTGAGGTCCTCCACACTTGCAAATTCGATACTCACACGGCCCTTACGGGCACCAAGAGAGATCTTCACATTGGTGTCGAGCCGGTCCGAAAGCGATGAAGCCAAATAATCCAGGCGCTCGTGCCGTGCACCGGGACGCGGAATGTTGTTCTTCGGGGACGAAGCCGGATTCTGGTAGAGGGTCACGGCCTCCTCCGTCGCACGGACGGACATGCCTTCGGCAACGATCTTCTGGGCGAGGCGTTCCATCGCGGCGGCATCCGGTAGCGCAAGCAGCGCCCGAGCGTGGCCGGCAGAGATGACGCTGGCGGCTACACGGCGCTGAACCAGCGGCGGAAGTTTGAGCAGACGAAGAGTATTGGACACCTGGGGGCGTGAACGCCCGATGCGGTCAGCCAGTTGTTCATGGGTGGTACCGAAGTCCTCCAGCAGCTGCTGGTACGCGGCTGCCTCTTCGAGCGGGTTCAGCTGGCTCCGGTGCAGGTTTTCCAACAGGGCGTCGCGGAGGAGGTCATCATCGGTGGTGTCGCGGACAATGGCGGGAATAGTTTCAAGGCCTGCGGCCTGTACTGCCCGCCACCGACGCTCGCCCATAACGAGTTCGTAGGGTTCGCCACCCTCTTCGGTTGAAGTACGGACAACAATTGGCTGGAGGACGCCTATTTCCCGAACAGAGTGCACCAGCTCCGCCATGTCGTCTTCATCGAAGACGGAACGCGGCTGCTTGCGGTTCGGGTGGATGTCAGTAACCGGGATTTCCGCAAAGCGGACTCCAGGCACTTCGACGAGTTCCACGCCCTGATCTTCAACGTCGGGAACCGCCGCTGTCTCGGGACCCATCTTCGAGGCTGGCTTGGACGCCGCTGCCGGGGACTCGCCCTTTGTGGCGGGAGTCTTCCGTGCCGGCGCCTTCTTGGCCGCGGGAACGGTCTTCGTATCCGGCGCGCTGGAAGTACCCTTGCCGGCGGCTGTTGCGGAAAGCACCTGCGACGCTGCAGCTGTCTCCTCGTCGGGCACCACTGCGGTGTCTTTCGCTACCTCGGCGGCCGGTGTCCGCTTGCGGGCTTCAGGAAAGAAAAGATCCACGGGACGGGACGGCGCTGAACCGTTGCCGGAAGCCGCGGCGGAACTTGGAATGAGTGCCCCAAGTCCACGGCCAAGGCCGCGTCGCTTATCGCTCATGGATAAATCCCTCCATTGGAAGAGCCGGGCATCACCGGACTCTAGCTAGTGCAATTCTTGAAAAGATTCTAACGTTCCGCGATTTCGGCTGCGGCTTCCAGGTAGGACAGGGCCCCACTGGATGAGGGATCGTAGGTCATCACGGTTTGCTGGTAGCTGGGAGCTTCGGATATACGGACCGATCGGGGGACCACAGCGCCGAGCACCTGCTCGGGGAAATGTTCTCGCACCTCAGCTGCCACCTGGGCAGCGAGATTGGTGCGGCCATCGTACATCGTCAGCAGGATGGTGGAAACGACCAGATCCGCATTCAAGTGCTTCTGGATCATTTCGATGTTCTTCAGCAGCTGGCTTAGTCCCTCCAGCGCGTAGTATTCGCACTGAATCGGAATGAGCACCTCGTTGGCTGCGCAGAACGCGTTGACGGTCAGCAGACCCAGGCTCGGCGGGCAGTCGATGAAGATGTAGTCCAGCCGCTCCTCACCGTTCTTCGCACGCTCCTTGGAGTACACGTCAATCGCACGGCGGAGGCGCTGCTCGCGGGCAACAAGGCTGACCAGCTCAATCTCCGCGCCGGCAAGATGGATGGTGGCGGGTGCACAGATCAGCTTGTCGATGTCCGGGCAAGGTGCCACAACGTCCTGCAACGGGATGTCGTTGATGAGCACGTCGTAGATGCTGTCAACATCGGCGTGGTGTTCAATTCCGAGCGCAGTCGAGGCGTTCCCCTGGGGATCAATGTCGATGACGAGCACATTCAAGCCCGCAGCAGCCAGGGCAGCAGCGATGTTGACCGTGGTGGTCGTCTTGCCGACTCCGCCCTTCTGGTTCGAGACGGTAAAAATCCGGGTTTTCTCCGGCTTCGGAAGTTCGCGGCCCAGAAGACGTTCGCGCCGCTTGTTCTCGTGGGCGAGCTCACGGGCGATCGGGCTGGAATCATCGATGGAGTCCAGAACATTTCCACTGGCGACTACGGATGTTTCACGTGAAACACTCGCCATTCCGGCGGGCTTCGCAACTGAAGCCGTGCGATTTCCGGAGTAGTCGTGAGCGATTGCAGGCGCAGCAAAGGCCCGTGCGGACCCCAGGGACACGAACGGGGGAATCCGCTGTGTGGAGGCTTCGCTACTGGTCACTGTGACACACTCACTCTCGTTCGGCTCTTGCTGCCGGTTACTAGCCTAACCTCTTACCCAAGGAGACCGAGGGCACCGGGCTGATGCTAGGCGATCTTTTGAGGCTTATTCACAACGATTCGGACAACGGTTGTGGGTTCTTCGAGGAGGTCCTCACCCACCAGTACAACGGAGGTCTGGGTGCCGCCAAGTTTCCGGATCACCTTGGCGGCTTTTTCAATTTCCTCGCCGGCGCTGCGTCCCTTAATTGCGACAACTTCACCCTTACCCGCCAGTAGCGGGATGGTGAGTCCGGCAAGGTTTGACAGTGCCGACACGGCGCGGGCGGTGACGACGTCGGCGTTCACCATACCCACGGCGAGTTCCGCGCGGGTGCGCATAATCGTGACGTTGTCCAGGCCGAGGTCGTCCACTACTTCCTGGAGCCAGATCACGCGGCGCTCAAGGGGTTCGATCAGGGTCAGTTCCAGATCGGGCCGGGCTATGGCCAGGCACAGGCCCGGCAGGCCGGCGCCGCTGCCGACGTCGGCCACATGGCTTCCCTCGGCAATCTGGCTCTCAATCACGGCACAGTTCAGCACGTGCCGGCTCCACAGCCGGGGTACTTCGCGGGGACCGATGAGGCCCCGCTCCGTCCCGGACGTGGCGAGGTGCTCCACGTAGCGCTTTGCGAGGTCCAGGCGGTCACCAAAGATCGCCTGTGCCGCACGCAGTTCGGCCTCGGTAATGTCAACCATCAAGCTATCCGGCACGTTCAGTCGGCGGAGACGACGATGTGGCGGTCGGCGCCTTCGCCTTCGGACTCGCTGACGAGTCCCAGGTCAGCGACGGCGTCGTGCACGATCTTGCGCTCGTAGGCGCTCATCGGGGCCAAAGCCACGGTTTCGCCGGACTTCTTCACGGAAGCGACGGCGTCTTCGGCAATCTTCTGCAGCTCGCCGGCACGCTCGGAGCGGTAGCCGTTGATGTCCAGCACCAGCCGGGACCGGTTTTCCGTCGCGGACAACACAGCGAGCCGGGTCAGTTCCTGGAGGGCTTCGAGGACTTCCCCGTCCTTGCCAACCAGGTTCTCGAGACCGGCGGATTCTTCCTCAGCCACGATCGAGATGTAGGTGCGACCGTTGCGGACTTCAATGTCGATGTCGCCGTCGATGTCGGCGATGTCCAGCAATTCCTCAAGGTAGTCCGCCGCGACGTCGCCTTCTTCTTCCAGACGGCTCGCGGAGTTGCCCTTGCCCTCGGCACCCTCGGACTCTTCGGCACTTTCATCGGTGTTCTGAGCGGAGTCCTGGACTGCGCTCAAAGCGCCGTCCTGCTCGTCGATGGCTTCAGCGGAAATAGCGTGTTCGGTGCTCTCGGCGGACATTACTTCCTCTTCCTGTTCTTACGTTGTGGCTGGACGCGCTGGCTCTTGGCCATCAGGGCTTCGGCGGCCGCGGCTTCGGCGGCCGCAGCTTCGGCCTTCTTGGCGCCCGTCAGGGGCAGGGCCGGCAAGCCCTTGGCGGCACGGCGCTCGGCCAGGGCCTTTGCGGCGGGGGATCCCGGCGTCGGCATGCGGCGGATCACGAAGAACTGCTGCGCCATGGTCCAGAGGTTGGTGGTGGTCCAGTAGATCAGCACGCCGATGGGGAAGTTGATGCCGCCCACACCGAAGACGATCGGCAGGACGTAGAGCATCATCTTCTGCTGCTTCATGAACGGGCTGGCCATCGCCTCTTCGGACATGTTTTTGGCCATGATCTGTTTCTGCGTGATGAACTGCGAGGCCGTCATGGCCAGGATCATCACAATCGACAGGATCCACACGGCAACCACATTGCCGCCCTCGGGCGTGCCGTGCAGCAGGGTGGCGGAGAGCGGGGCCCCGAAGATGCTGGACTCATCGAACTGCACCACCTGCTCGTGGCTCATCGCGCCGATGCTCTTCCCGCTGGTCGCCGCCGTCGTGATCCCGGAGAGGACCTGGAACAGTGCGAAGAAGAAGGGCATCTGGATCAGCATGGGCAGGCAGGCCGAGAACGGGTTGGTGCCGTGCTTCTTGTACATGGCCATCTGTTCCTGCGCCATGGCCTGGCGGGACAGCTGGTCGGTCTTGCCCTTGTACTTGTCCTGCAGCTTCTTCAGATCCGGCTGCAGCAGCTGCATGCCGCGCTGGGCCTTGATCTGCTTGACGAATACGGGAATCAGGGCCGCGCGGATTACCAGCACCAGGCCGATGATGGACAGGGTCCACGTCCAGCCATTGGCGGCGGGCATGCCGATGGCGCTCAGGCCATCGTGGAAGACCACCATAATGGCGGACACAAGCCACTTGAACGGAAACATGATTGTTTCAAAGAAATCCATACGATATCCCTATTCGTCAGGCCGCAGAGCGGCCTTCTCCATCAGTCTGAGCAGGCAGGTACTTGTCCGGATTGTTCAGCACAACAATTGTGGGGGTGCGGTCCGCGGGCCACTCGTATTTACCGGCGGGGACATGGTCCACACCACCGGCATTCCAGGGATGGCAGCGCAACAGACGCTTGGCCGCTAGCCAGCTTCCCTTCACCGCGCCGTGGACCGTAATCGCCTCAAGGGCGTAGGCAGAGCAGCTGGGAAAGAAGCGGCAAACCTGGCCGTACAGCGGTGAGATCGCCTTGCGGTACGCCAGAAGCAGCAGGATGAGGATATTGCGGGGCAAGTTCCAGACTGCCCGGCCCAGCCAAACGGCTGCGGATTTTGCAGGAGGGACGACGGCGGCAGTTAAGTTACGCACGCGGGGTCCCTTCCTGTGTTTTCTCGTAAGAAACTGAAGAAGCAGCCTTAGGAAGGCGGCTGCCCAGCCGTTTCATGTTGCTTTCAAGGGCGGCGTCATAGTCCGATCGCAGCTGGTCCCAGCTGGCACCCGCCNNGGGCAGGGCCCGGACCACTATCGCGAACCCGCTGCCGTATTGCTGCAACGACAAGGCACCGACTTCTCTCAGTCTTCTCTTAACGAGGTTCCTGACAACAGCGTTCCCGACACTCTTGGAAACGATGAATCCGATCCGGCTTGGTTCATTGGCAGCCAGGGCTACCGTATATAACACTACGTTCCGGCGCCCATTGCGGACACCGGAACGTACAGTTGTTGAAAAATCGGTTGATGTCCTCAGACGGTTGCGGGTGGCCAGCACCTTTAAACTCGCACAGGGATGTGGACCGACGAGTCAGTTATTTAGGCCGACAGCTCGGTGCGACCCTTGCCACGACGGGCTGCCAGGATGGCACGGCCGGCACGGGTACGCATACGAAGGCGGAAGCCGTGCTTCTTGGCTCGACGGCGGTTATTCGGCTGAAAAGTCCGCTTGCTCACGTTAGTTACTCCAGTGGGATCAAAGGTGCGCCCACCCGATCAAGGGGAAGAACTGGTCGACGCTAAGTTTTGTATGTGCCGCTTCCCTCGACTCGCAAGACGCAGGGCGTCGGGAGAGAAACAAAAGAGGCGAAAAGCGTACACATGGGACTTCACAACGTTAGGGCTTGCTGCCCTCCGGAGTCAAACCGGGGGTCGCGCCGCAGACTTTCCCCAGCTGTGGCTAACCGCCTCCCCAGCCTGTGGATGAAGTGCGTCACGCACCCCGTTTTCGAACTACACCAGTGTCATTATCCACAGGACAGAATCCAGCTATCTTCTGGACTTTTCATCGCCTAGAGTGTCCCAGTAGCCGATTATCCACGGACTGTGCATAACCCTGTGGATTAAGCCGGGGCCAGCACACTGGTTCGGGACTTGTGGCTGCAGGTAATGCAGGCAAGCAAGTTTGAGGAACTGATTGATGACAGTAGACGAAGCCAACCAAGCCAACACTGTCGGAAGTTCCTGGCGGCGGGTAGTGAGCCTGCTGGAGAATGACCACCGTGTTTCACCGCGGCAGCGTGGTTTCGTCATCCTCGCCCAGGCCCAGGGCCTCATCGGTTCCACCCTTCTGGTCGCCGTGCCCAACGAACTCACCCGCGAGGTACTCCAGACGCAGGTGAAGGAGGCCCTCGATGACGCCCTCCGGAACGTTTTCTCCGACGAGATCCGTTGCGCGATCGACGTTGACACCGATCTGGTACCGCTCCACACGGAACCCGAACCCGCCGTCGAGCTGTCCCTGTTGGCCGATCCGTCGGTGGAACTGAAGCCGCAGCCGATGCTGCCAAGCACCTCCCACGAATTCGGCCGATTGAATCCAAAGTATGTGTTCGACACCTTTGTGATCGGTTCCTCGAACCGCTTCGCCCATGCCGCGGCCGTCGCCGTCGCAGAAGCGCCGGCCAAGGCCTACAACCCCCTCTTCATCTACGGTGATTCCGGACTGGGCAAGACCCACCTGCTCCATGCAATCGGCCATTACGCCCGGCGGCTCTACAGCGGGATCCGGGTCCGCTACGTGAACTCCGAAGAATTCACCAACGACTTCATCAACTCCATCCGTGACGATGAAGGCACCAGCTTCAAGACGACATACCGCAACGTGGACGTCCTGCTGATCGATGACATCCAGTTTCTGGCCGGCAAGGACCGGACGCTGGAGGAGTTCTTCCACACGTTCAACGCCCTGCACAACAACAACAAGCAGGTGGTCATCACCTCCGACCAGCCACCCAAGCTGCTCGCTGGTTTCGAGGACCGGATGAAGTCGCGGTTCGAATGGGGCCTCCTGACCGACATCCAGCCGCCGGAACTCGAGACCCGGATCGCGATCCTCCGGAAGAAGGCGCTCAGCGAGGGCCTCTCCGCCCCGGACGATGCCCTGGAGTACATCGCTTCGAAGATCTCGAGCAACATCCGCGAACTCGAGGGGGCACTGATCCGCGTCACGGCCTTCGCCAGCCTGAACCGCCAGCCGGTCGACGTGGCCCTGGCCGAGATGGTGCTCAAGGACCTCATCACCGATGACGGAGCCCAGGAGATCACCTCCGCGCAGATCCTGACCCAGACTGCCGACTACTTCAAGCTCAGCATGGAGGAACTTTGCAGCAAGTCGCGGACCAGGACTTTGGTGACCGCCCGGCAGATCGCCATGTACCTGTGCCGTGAGCTCACGGACATGTCCCTTCCCAAGATCGGCCAGGAGCTCGGCGGCCGCGACCACACCACGGTCATCCACGCTGACCGAAAGATCCGCGAACTGATGGCCGAGCGACGGGTGATCTACAACCAGGTGACCGAACTGACCAACCGGATCAAGCAGCAGCAACGCAATTCCTGAGCTGATTCCTGACCTGACCAGACGCGCACTCTTACCTTATTAACAGGCGCCTGTGGACAAGCCTGTGGATAGTTAAGGGGACAACCGCGGTTAATGGGCTTAAAACCCTTAAGGCATCTGTGGATCAGCGGAACGGCAAAAAATGTTATCCCCATCCACACCCTGTTTAAAACCTGCTCCACCCACAGTCCATGAACAGGGCTTAACCCCGGAATCGCACCGCCAAACAGGGTTATCCACAGTATCCACAGCAGTTATTAACACTACTAATCCCTAGAAAATGAAATTCCCTCAAATAACAACTTCGATCCGGACCCCGCACACAGCCAAGGACCGTCCCGGCCGTGGCCGGAAACCGGCACCGGGCCGGCCGGAGCGAACCACACGGATGTAACCCGGGGATGGGAGAATCACACTTCTTGCGGCTAAGCTGTCTGCAGTGTGTCCGTCCTGGACATCTTTTGTGATTCCCTGCCGGGCCGGTGGCCCGGCTACCAGCGATGACAGCAGCAATGAAAGGCGGCACCCTTCCGTGAAGTTCAGAGTCGAACGGGACGTCCTGGCAGAAGCCGTGACCTGGACCGCCCGGTCGTTGTCTCCGCGGCCGCCGGTACCCGTACTTTCCGGCCTGCTCCTCAAAGCTGAAGCCGGTACCGTGAGCCTGTCGAGCTTCGATTACGAGACCTCGGCGAGGCTTGAAATCGCTGCTGACGTCACAACCGAAGGCACCATCCTGGTCTCCGGACGCCTGCTCGCCGACATCTGCCGCAGCCTTCCCTCCGCACCGGTCGACATCGAAACCGATGGCAACAAAGTCACCCTGACCTGCCGTCGAAGCAGCTTCCACCTGGCCACCATGCCGGAAGCCGAATACCCGCCGCTGCCCGCACTGCCCCCGATCAGTGGCACGGTCCCGGGCGACTCGTTCGCCCAGGCTGTCTCGCAGGTGATCATCGCGGCGAGCAAGGACGACACCCTGCCGATCCTCACCGGTGTGCGGATGGAGATCGAAGACGACCTCATCACGCTGCTGGCCACCGACCGCTACCGTCTGGCCATGCGCGAAGTCCCGTGGAAGCCCGTCACTCCGGGCATCTCAACCAGCGCCCTGGTCAAGGCCAAGACCCTCAACGAAGTGGCCAAGACCCTTGGTGGCAGCGGCGACATCCACCTCGCCCTTGCCGATGACGACAGCCGACTCATCGGATTTGAGAGCGGCGGCCGCACGACGACGTCGCTCCTGGTTGACGGCGACTACCCCAAGATCCGCTCGCTCTTTCCCGAGTCCACGCCCATCCACGCGACCGTGCAGACGTCCGAACTCGTCGAAGCTGTGCGCCGCGTCTCGCTCGTGGCGGAACGCAATACCCCGGTCCGGCTCGCCTTCACCCAGGGCCAGCTGCACCTGGACGCCGGCACGGGAGAAGATGCGCAGGCCTCCGAAGAACTCGAAGCCCAGCTCACCGGCGAAGACATCACTGTCGCCTTCAACCCGCACTACCTGATCGAAGGCCTGAGCGTCATCGAAACCAAGTTTGTGCGGTTCTCCTTCACCAGCGCGCCCAAGCCGGCCATGATCACGGCCCAACACGACGCCGACGGCGAGGACCAGGGCGACTACCGCTACCTGGTCATGCCGGTCCGGCTGCCCAACTAACTCGCAGTTACGGCCGTTTTGAGGGATCAAAACGGCCTCAGCTGCCAGTCAGTTGGGTGGACGCCCCCACCCGAAACACCCCAGCGCAGAAAAGGGTTCATCTAAGTGCACATCGGACTTATCGGCCTTGGAAAAATGGGTTTCAACATGCGCGAACGGCTGCGCAAGGGTGGAGTTGACGTCACCGGTTTTGACCGCAACCCGGGCGTCACCGACGTCGCGAGCATCGATGAACTGATCGCCGCCGTCCCGGCGCCGCGCCTGATCTGGGTGATGGTCCCCTCCGGCGAGATCACCGACGCCGTTATCACCGAACTGGGGAACAAACTCGACGCCGGCGACCTGGTGGTGGACGGCGGCAACTCCCGCTTCACCGAGGACCAGAAGCACGGGGCAGCCCTGGCGGAAAAAGGCATCCGTTTCGCCGACTGCGGTGTCTCCGGCGGGGTCTGGGGGCTGCAGAACGGCTACGGCCTCATGGCTGGCGGTGACGCCGCGGACATCGAACGGGCGATGGCCGTCTTCGACGCACTCCGTCCCGAAGGCGACCGCGCCGACAGCTTCGTCCACGTCGGCGGGATCGGCGCCGGCCACTACGCCAAGATGGTCCACAACGGCATCGAATACGGGCTGATGCAGGCGTACGCCGAAGGCTACGAGCTCCTGGCCGCCAAGGACATCGTCACCGATCTCCCCGGCACGTTCCGGGCCTGGCAGAAGGGAACCGTCGTCCGGTCCTGGCTGCTGGACCTTATGGTCAAAGCCCTTGACGAGGATCCCGGCCTGGAGTCGATTGACGATTACGTCGAGGATTCGGGCGAAGGCCGCTGGACCGTGGAGGAAGCTATCGCCAACGCCGTGCCGGCACCGGCCATCACGGCAGCGCTTTTTGCCCGCTTCTCCTCCCGGGAGGATAACTCGCCCGCGATGAAGATGGTTTCCGCGCTGCGCCACCAGTTCGGCGGGCACGCGACCCGTCCGGCCAAGTAGTCCAGCCCTGAAATCCTGAACCCGGCGTGTACCTCGAACAACTTTCGCTCACAGATTTCCGCAGTTATGCCCAGGTGGAGCTGAGCCTGGAGCCCGGCGTCACAGTGTTGGTTGGCTCTAACGGCATCGGCAAGACCAACCTCATGGAAGCCATCGGCTACCTGGCCACGCTCAGTTCGCACCGCGTTAGTTCCGATGCCCCGTTGCTGCGTTTCGGCGCCGACCGGGCCATGATCCGTGCCAAGCTCGTCCGCGGCGAGCAGTCCACCGTGCTCGAACTCGAAATCAACAGCTCCCGCGCCAACCGCGCCCGGATTAACCGCAGCAATCCGGTCCGGGCCAGGGACATCCTGGGCATCTGCCAAACCGTACTGTTCGCCCCCGAGGACCTGGCCCTGGTCAAGGGCGATCCGTCCAGCCGGCGCCGATTCCTCGATGAACTCCTGGTCAGCCTCATCCCGCGGCATGCAGCGACCCGCAGCGACTACGACCGGGTGTTAAAGCAGCGCAACGCGCTCCTGAAGTCCGCCCGCGCGGGCAAATTCGGCACGGGACAGGAGGCCACCCTGGATGTGTGGGACCAGCACATGGCCCGGGCGGGAGCCGAGCTGTTGCACGCGCGGCTCGAACTGGTGGAACGGCTCCGGCCCCACCTCAAAAGCGCCTACGCGCAACTCACTGACGGTTCCAAGGAAGCGGGCGCCATCTACCGTTCCACACTGCAGGGTGCAGGGGAGGACGACGGCGTTGCGCCGGCCGCCGCTTCCGGCCCCGCGTCAGCCCGCGGCGGGGAAGCCGCCGGGCCCGCAGAGGACCTGCGCCTGCTCTCCGTCGACCAACTCACCGAACGATACGTCCAGGCGTTCGCTTCATCACGGCGCAGGGAACTGGAGCGCGGGATCTCCCTCGTTGGGCCGCACCGCGACGAACTCGAATTGGTCCTGGGGGCTGCCCCTGCCAAAGGCTATGCTTCGCATGGCGAAACCTGGTCCATGTGCCTGTCCCTGCGCCTGGCCTCGTACTATGTCATGCTCGATGACGCCCGCACCGGGGGAACCGCCCCGATCCTGATCCTGGACGATGTTTTTGCCGAGCTTGACGTCCAGCGGCGGCGTAAACTGGCCGCAATAGTATCCGGCGCCGAGCAGGTGCTCGTGACCGCCGCCGTCGAGGACGATATCCCGACAGAACTGGCCGGGCGGCGGGTGAAGGTAATCCCGGGAGGAATCGATGAATAAGGATACCGACGGCGGTCTGCAGCCGGGCCGCGATCCCGATGACATCGACGCCGCCCAGTCGGCGCTGAACAGGATGCGCGAGGCGGCCGCGTCACGGGGCGAAATTCGGCGCAAGGCGCCGCCGCGGCCGGGAACCACCCCGCCGAAGTCCGGCCGCAGTACCGGCAGCACCCGCGGTTTCGGACAATTCCACGGCACAGGCCGGGATCCGATGGGGCTCGGCAAGGTGGTGGGCCGCCTTGTCGCGGAGCGCGGCTGGAGCTCTCCCGTGGCCGTCGGTTCGGTGATGGCGGAGTGGGCAACGCTCGTGGGACCGGAGATTTCCGCCCACTGCACCCCCGAGAGCTTCACCGATACCACCCTCCACGTCCGCTGTGATTCGACCGCCTGGGCTACGCAACTGCGCCTGCTGAGCCTCAGCCTGCTGGAGAAATTCCGCACCGAACTCGGCGAAGGGGTCGTGACCAAGATCCAGGTCCTCGGACCCGCGGCGCCCAGCTGGCGCAAGGGCGGCCGGACCGTCAACGGGCGCGGGCCGCGGGACACATACGGATAACGTCGGGGACTGCCATCGCACCCGGTCTGAAGCACTCCTTGCAAAACTCTTGAAAATTCCGCAAACGGCGTGTAGGGCGCTCAGAGGCAGCAGAGCCGTATAGGAACCCGCATCCGGTACCCCTGGGGCCTTGCAGGCGGAGTCTGCGGCCTCCCAGCGGCACTTTCCTGCCCGTTTGACCCCCTGGAATGCGGGTTTCGTCCCTATAACACGGTAGAATCGTGATAGATAACTGGGCGCCGGTGAAACGTTGACTGAGTCCGTTTCCGACGCAATATCCGCGTGCGGTAGACGGATCCTCGAGCCAGCAGCACAACCGGTGTCATCAGTGACGTGCCCGTTGGCAGTAGCTGTTTCCTCCGGGAAGGGGCAACGGCCGGCCTTCAACGAAAAAGAGGAGTCGAAAGCGCCTGTGGCTAACGACAATGCAGAGATCCCGGCAGTGGAACCAGTAGTGGCTGACACGGCGGACACCCCGCCGGAAACCGAGACTCCCCACAGCTATGGCGCCAGCGACATCACGGTGCTCGAAGGCCTGGAAGCTGTCCGGAAACGTCCCGGCATGTACATCGGCTCCACCGGACCGCGCGGTTTGCACCACCTGGTCTACGAAGTCGTGGACAACTCGGTCGATGAGGCCCTGGCCGGATACTGCACCCACATCGAAATCGTGTTGCAGGCCGACGGCGGGGTCAAGGTGGTCGACAACGGCCGCGGCATTCCGGTCGACATGCACCCGACGGAGCACAAGCCCACCGTGGAGGTCGTTATGACCATCCTGCACGCGGGCGGCAAATTCGGCGGCGGCGGCTACGCCGTGTCGGGTGGCCTGCACGGCGTCGGTATCTCCGTGGTCAACGCGCTCTCGAGCCGCGTCAATACCGAGGTCCGCCGGCAGGGCAACGTCTGGCGGATGTCCTTCGCCGACGGCGGCAAGCCGCAGGGCGGTCTGGTCCAGGGCGAAGAGACAACCGAGACCGGCACCACCCAGACGTTCTACCCGGATGCCAGCATCTTCGAATCCACGGATTTTGATTTCGAAACGCTCCGCGCCCGCTTCCAGCAGATGGCGTTCCTGAACAAGGGGCTGCGGATCACGCTGACCGATGAGCGGCGTGCCGCAGCGGAACCATCCGAAGACGGCGACCTGGACCTCGACGTCGTTCCGACCGAGGGTGAAGTTCCGGCCGAATTCCACACCGTGGTCTACCAGTACGACGACGGGCTGCTGGACTACGTCAAACACCTGAACTCCGGCAAAAAGGTCGATGTGGTCCACGAGGACGTCATCGCCTTCGAAACCGAGGACAAGGAACGCCACATCGCCCTGGAAATGGCGATGCAGTGGACCAACGCGTACTCCGAGAGCGTCCACACCTACGCCAACACCATCAACACCCATGAGGGCGGCACCCACGAAGAGGGCTTCCGCGCCGCGATGACCTCGCTGATCAACCGCTATGCGCGGGAGAAGAGCATCATCAAGGAAAAGGACGACAACCTCACCGGCGACGACATCCGCGAAGGCCTGACCGCCGTTATTTCGGTCAAGCTGGCCGAACCGCAGTTCGAGGGCCAGACCAAGACCAAGCTCGGCAACTCCGAGGTCAAGGGCTTTGTCCAGCGCGTCGTCACGGACGGGCTCGGCGACTGGCTCGAACGGAACCCCGGCCCCGCCCGCGACGTCATCCGCAAGGCCATCTCTGCCGCCCAGGCACGGATGGCTGCCCGGAAGGCCCGCGACAACGCCCGCCGGAAGAGCCCGCTGGAATCCTTCGGCATGCCTGGAAAACTCTCGGATTGCTCGTCGAAAAACCCGGAAAAGTGCGAGGTCTACATCGTGGAGGGCGACTCCGCCGGCGGTTCCGCCAAGCGCGGCCGCAACCCGGAAACCCAGGCCATCCTGCCGCTGCGCGGCAAGATCCTGAACGTGGAGCGCGCCCGGCTGGACAAGGCGCTGGGCAACGCCGAGGTCCAGTCCATGATCACCGCGTTCGGCACGGGGATCGGCGAGGACTTCGACCTGAGCAAACTGCGTTACCACAAGATCGTCCTCATGGCCGATGCCGACGTCGACGGCCAGCACATCACCACCTTGCTGATGACCCTGCTGTTCCGCTACATGCGTCCCCTGATCGAAAACGGCTACGTCTACCTCGCGCAGCCCCCGCTGTACCGGATCAAGTGGTCCAATGCACCGCATGACTACGTGTACAGCGACCGGGAGCGCGATGCGCGGCTGCTGTCGGGCCAGGCGGCAGGCCGCCGCATCCCCAAGGACAACGGCATCCAGCGTTACAAGGGCCTTGGTGAAATGGACTACACCGAGTTGTGGGACACCACCATGGACCCGGATCACCGCACCCTGCTTCAAGTCACCATGGACGACGCCCTGGCTGCGGACCAGACCTTCTCCACCCTGATGGGCGAAGACGTTGAGTCCCGCCGAAACTTCATTCAGCAGAACGCCAAGGACGTTCGGTTCCTCGATATCTAGCGGTTTTTCCACGCCCTGAATATTCCCGGACTGATATATACCTGAAACGGAAAATATAGACTATGAGTGACGAAACACCAGAAGTTCCGGCCGGCTCGGCCGACGCTGAGCCCGTTATTGAGGGCACCGTCCTTGACACCGATGTGCTGACCGACCGCGTTGAACAGGTTGACCTGCAGACGGAAATGCAGCGTTCCTACCTCGACTACGCGATGGCCGTGATTGTGGGACGGGCCCTCCCGGACGTCCGTGACGGTCTCAAGCCCGTCCACCGCCGCGTGCTCTACGCGATGTTCGACGGCGGCTACCGCCCGGAGCGCTCGTTCAACAAGTGTGCCCGCGTGGTCGGCGAGGTCATGGGCCAGTACCACCCCCACGGTGACACCGCCATCTACGATGCGCTGGTCCGGCTGATCCAGGACTGGACCATGCGCTACCCGCTGGCACTGGGCCAGGGCAACTTCGGCTCGCCCGGCAACGACGGCGCAGCAGCACCGCGATACACCGAAACGAAGATGGCCCCGCTGGCCATGGAGATGGTCCGCGACATCGACGAGGAAACCGTCGACTTCCAGGACAACTACGACGGCAAGAACCAGGAACCCACCATCCTGCCGGCGCGTTTCCCGAACCTCCTCGTCAACGGCTCCTCGGGCATCGCCGTCGGCATGGCCACCAACATCCCGCCGCACAACCTCCGCGAGGTTGCCGACGGCGTCCAGTGGTACCTGGCCAACCCGACCGTGAGCCGTGAGGAACTGCTCGAAGAGCTGATTGTTCGCATTAAGGGACCCGACTTCCCGACCGGTGCGACCATCCTGGGCCACAAGGGGATCGAGGACGCCTACCGGACGGGCCGCGGCTCGATCACCATGCGCGCCGTGGTCAATGTGGAGGAACTCCAGGGCCGCACCTGCCTCGTGGTCACCGAGCTGCCCTACCAGGCCAACCCGGACAACCTGGCGATCAAAATTGCCGAGCTCGTCAAGGACGGCAAGATCTCCGGCATCGCCGACCTGCGCGATGAAACCTCTGGACGCACCGGCCAGCGCCTCGTGATCGTGCTCAAGCGCGATGCCGTCGCCAAGGTGGTGCTGAACAACCTCTACAAGCACACCCAGCTGCAGGACAACTTCGCGGCCAACATGCTGGCGATCGTCGACGGCGTGCCCCGCACGCTGAGCCTGGATGCGTTCATCCGGCACTGGGTGACCCACCAGATGGATGTCATCGCCCGCCGGACACGCTACCGGCTCCGCAAGGCCGAGGAGGAAGCGCACATCCTGCGTGCCCTCCTCAAGGCGCTCGACGCTCTCGACGAAGTCATCGCACTGATCCGGGCCTCGAACACCACCGAGGCGGCCCGAGACGGCCTCATGCAGCTCCTCGACATCGATGAGCTCCAGGCCCGCGCCATCCTGGACATGCAGCTGCGCCGGCTCGCGGCACTGGAACGCCAGAAGATCCAGGACCGCCACTCGGAACTCGAAGCCATGATCACCGAGTACAACTCGATCCTGGCCTCGGAGGAACGCCAGCGCGGGATCATCAGCACCGAACTGGCCGAAATCGTGGCCAAACACGGCGATGACCGCCGGACCAAGGTCCTGTTGGGCTTCGACGGCGACATGTCGATGGAGGACCTGATCCCCGAAGAGGAAATGGTCGTCACGATCACCCGCGGCGGCTACGTCAAGCGCACCCGCAGCGACAACTACCGTTCGCAGCAGCGCGGCGGCAAGGGCATCAAGGGCGCGCAGCTGCGCGGCGACGACGTCGTCGAGCACTTCTTCGTGACCACCACCCACCACTGGCTGCTGTTCTTCACGAACCTTGGCCGGGTGTACCGGGCCAAGGCGTACGAGCTCGTGGAAGCCGGACGTGACGCCAAGGGCCAGCACGTGGCCAACCTGCTCGCGTTCCAGCCTGACGAGCACATCGCCCAGGTCCTGGACCTGCGGGACTACCAGCAATCGCCGTACCTGGTCCTGGCGACCAAACGCGGGCTCGTGAAGAAGACCCGCCTCGAGGACTACGACACCAACCGCTCCGCAGGCGTCATCGCGATCAACCTTCGCGACGGCGACGAGCTGGTCTCCGCCCAGCTGGTGTCCGAGACCGACGACCTGATGCTGGTCTCCCGCATGGGCCAGTCGATCCGTTTCACTGCCACCGATGAGGCCCTGCGCCCGATGGGCCGGGCAACTTCCGGGGTCACGGGCATGAAGTTCCGCGAGGACGACGAACTGCTGGCGGCCGACGTCGTCACGGACGGCTCCTTTGTCTTCATCGTCACGGAGGGCGGCTACGCCAAGCGCACCGCCGTCGAGGAATACCGCCTCCAGGGCCGTGGCGGCCTTGGCATCAAGGTCGGCAAGTACCAGGAGGAGCGCGGCCACCTCGTGGGCGCCCTGATCGTCCAGGAGGAAGACGAAGTCCTGGTGGTCATGGAAGGCGGCAAGGTGGTCCGTTCCTCCGTGACCGGAGTCCCGGCCAAGGGGCGGGACACCATGGGCGTCATCTTCGCCAAGCCGGACAAGAACGACCGCATCATCGAGGTGGCACGCAACAGCGAACGAGGACTTGAAACCGACGAGATGGTCGAAGACGAAGATGCAGTCGATGCCGCCGAAAGTCAGGCATCGGCGATGGATGACGTAACGTTGGCTGAAGATACCGGATCACAAGAGGGGTCCGCAGCGGAAGAATCAGCACCGGCCCCGGAGTCAGATGAGTCATCAGGCGATGCCGAGCTGGACGAAGACAACACCGGAGGTAACGCGTGAGTAATTCCGACTCATATCCCAAGCCGAACAGCGGCGTTCCCGGCGGAGTGCGGCAGCCTGCCTCCGCGCCGCGGGTAAGCGCGCCGTCCCGTCCCGAACAGCGCCCCGGAGCAGCCGGCGGAGCCAATGGCTCGGCCCAGCGGCCGGCAGTGCCAGGGCAACGTCCCGCGCAGGGACGTCCGGTGGCACCCGGCCAGCGCCCGGCTACCCCCGGACAACGTCCGGGCCAAGACCGTCCGGGACAGACCACTGCCGGGCTGATCAAGCCGGCGCCCAAGGCCAAGGTCCGCCGGGCCCGCCTGCTGGTCAGCAAGGTTGACCCCTGGTCCGTGCTGAAGATGGCCTTCCTGCTCTCCGTGGCACTGGGCATCGTGACCGTCGTGGCCGCGATTGTGCTCTGGACGGTCCTGGACCTGACCGGGATCTTCGACCAGGTCGACGGACTCCTCGGCACCCTGGCCGGTTCCGAAGGCGGCGGCTTCGAATTGAAGAAGGTCGCCTCGCTGGGACAGGTGGCCTCCTTCGCCACCATCATTGCCGTCATCAACGTCGTGCTGCTGACGGCACTGTCCATGCTCTCGGCCGTGCTGTACAACATCTCGGCCACCCTCGTGGGCGGCATTGGGGTCACCCTCACGGACGACTAAATCCCATAGTTTTCCCGGATTTTTCCCGGGGAAATGCCTCGATTTGAGATCGGGCCGGGATGTGCTGTAAAGTCGTATCTCGGCCCGATGAGGCATCGGGGCGTATAGCTCAGGCGGTTAGAGCGCTTCGCTGATAACGAAGAGGTCCCAGGTTCAAGTCCTGGTACGCCCACGGAATCTGTACAGATTCAAGTGGAGGGTCGGTTGATATTTGTTTATCGCCGAACCGGAACGGGGTGCATGTGAAGAAGTTGCTGGTTGTTGCAGCCACGATCGCAGGCGTCCTGCTCTACAAGAAAGTGCAGGAATCCGAGGCCCGGAAAACGGTCTGGAGCGAATCAACCGACACGGTTGATTAGCCCGGATTCCCCGGATCGGGAGCTGGGAAACTGCTTCTCGAACTAGGGTATGATTGTCGGGTTGCTTCTTATGGGGGCATGGCGCAATTGGTAGCGCACCTGCTTTGCAAGCAGGGGGTTCGGGGTTCGAGTCCCCGTGCCTCCACCATAGGGAATAATGAAAGAGCCAGGCGGCTAGGACGCCTGGCTCTTTTGTTTTCCCTGATATGACGCGGATTTTGCCGCGGTGGGGGATGTTCTGGTCCCCTGACCGTACACTGCGACGGCCCTAGTCCGATAGTAAATCGATAAATTTCGGTAGTAATTAGTGTTGGGTTCTGCGCGCCCCGTGTGCCCCGGAATCCTGCGGACGGCGATCCCTCGATCTGTCTGTGTGCGCCCGACGTGCGTCCGACGCCGACCCTGCGGCTCCTGGTCCGCAATTGGTCGGCGTCGCCAGTTTTTATGGACTTCAGAATATGTTCTGAGTTAGCCTTGATGCATGAGCCCAGCCAGCAAATCCCGGACGACTTTCCAGTCTTCTGAGCTGAGCCGCGCGTCCGCGGAGGTCTTCGCCGCTGCGGCCTACCACCCTGTCCGGATCACCCGGCGCGACGGGGAGTCCCTGGTACTGATGTCCGAGAGCGCCGACAGGGCCCGGGAGGCGCTGCTGGAGCTGGCGGCCCAGCTGGTCGCTGTCTCAACGAGCATCGAGGGGACGCTCGCAGATCGCATGAGCGACCGCTTCCCGTGGATGCTCGCCCTGAGCCCGGCCGACCAGGATGCCTGTGCGACAGCGGTGCTGGTAGCCGCGAGGGCGTCTTTCGCTACCCAGCAGCCCCACATGGCCGTTGCTGAACTCACCGCCTGGCGCGAAACGGCCACTGCCATCGCCGCCGGCCTGAGCAACGAGCCGGTTGAATGGCTCGACGAGGCCGAATCCGTCGAGCGCCCCTAGCGCATGCTAAATGAGTCGAAGGTTGCGCCATAACGAACTGGTGACACTCGTCTCAGACTTCGATTACCGAGAACGGAGACCAGCTCTGTTCAAAAACAACGAAACCGTTCGGTTCCGAACAGAGATAAGTTGAAGCTGCTACGCCCATGACGACCGCCGTGGCAGGTCTGGGTCCGAGAGAAGATGCTTGCGCCTCCAAGGCGGCCCAGCATTGGGCTAAGTTCCTTGTTAGGGCTAAGTCGACGATTCTAAAGAAGTCGACGCCAATCAGCGGATTCTAAGCGATTGCGACAAGAAGTGACTTACGACGGGACCTACGAACTGAAGATGAGTGATCAGGCACTCTCCGCATTGCGGCTCGAAATTCGCGCAGCACGGCTCCGTTTGAGGCGCGATAAGAGCCTTGGACTCGAGGTGCCACGGCTAGTGGTGCAGCTGTCCGAGATTGATCTGCCGCCGGTCGTCAGGCGATACCGGCTCGACCGTACCGCGCGACCTGGATTCGGTGGGAAGGCCTTGGACATTTGCCCGGACCGCCAGCAGGCTGAGTCTATCCATGGACTTGATCAAGGTATCGAGGCATCTGCCACTGAGACTTCTGTAGGCGTGGAGCTGGACCTGGCTGATGGAACGAATCCGGATGCCGCCGCGGATGAGTGGCCGGAGGAGTTCACGGAATATCAGGTCCAGCCAGCCTCCGCTACGCCGGCTGTCCGGCTAGCAACGCCTGCCTCGATAGAAACCTCTGAAGCTGAGCATTCCGGCAATGTCACCCTCTACCTGCCCAAGGATCTGAGCCGCTGGCTGACAGACCACCATGACGCTTCCCAGGTCTCGTATCCGGAGTTCGTGTTGGACGCCATCAGTTGGGCAAATGCGGGAGGCCGACTCAGTGAAATCTTCTCGCCGGAGGGCAGCGCGATCCCGGTCAACGACCTCTTCGGACGGGCGCGGGTGAGGTCCATACCGGTCAGCGGTTCCACCGGAACGGAGACCCGTAGGATGCGGTTCCGGAAGGACCACATGAAAGTAATCATCGGACTCGCCCGTACGTGGACTGCGGACAACCGCAACCGGCTATTCGTTGGTGTTCTCAAGGCGTATCGGGACAATGAGGCAGGTCGTTCCGCGTGATCAGGCCGCAAGTTATCAGGGAGGGGTAGCTCGGCCGGCGGATCTCAGCGCCGACATGAGGCGGTGAGCGTTTGCAGGGGATTGGAGCAAGTAGCTTGTTTCCACCAACGAGTCGTACTCCGCCTTCGACATTAAGACCGCGGACCCGTGCTTGGACATGATCTCGATCTCGGTGCGGTCCAGGTTCACCCGCTCGATGAGGCGGACAAGGTTGCGTCGAGCCTCGCTCGTGGTTATGGCCATCGCTGCCTCCTGGTCTTACCCGACATGCTAGTACGTGGACCTCCCGTCAACGATTAATGTCACACCCCGTTCGTAGAGTGGCGGCGGAACGTAGCACGACCCCGCATGTGTCGGGGAAGCCGAACGGTAGGGACGATGATCCGGCCTTATAGCTTGCTCATCGATCTCAGTAACACCGTTAAGCAGCGCTCTTCGAGCGACATCGGCCCACACGCGGCACGTTCCGGAAGGATGCAACATGGCAACGCGACGCGTCAACGGGCTGATCTACGTTCCTTGTCCTGGGTGCGGGCGCAAACTCGGACCTTTCACCCGCGTCACCGGCGGCCTTATGAGGTGCGGACACTGTGGACGACAGTTCAACGTCACCGTCTAGTACCTCAGGAGCCGGGGGGTAACAACCGGGCCA
>NZ_AUPJ01000317.1 GCF_000427315.1 Arthrobacter sp. TB 26 | reverse complement strand
CCCGCGCCGGAGACTCGCCAGACCCCTGTAGAACCTTGGAACTGAGACGCCACACTTTCTATTGCTGGGTCAACATTTTGCCGCCTCTGGCCGTCCTACCGGGGCCAACCAAACCTGTCACAGCCACCCGTTCTCCGATCAGCAGCCCGGTGGCGGGATCAATGATGCTGTCCGTCCGGGTTTCTCTGTTCGGATGCTCGATCCCGATCGCTGTGCCTATCTTTCCGTCAAGGTTCGCTTCCCTGTCTATGACGGTGACTCCTGGAATGAGCACGGCCGCTTTGAATAAGTGCAGCGCGAAGGTCGGCCGGGAGGACTCCGGTCCGCAGGGCGGCCAACTACAGCCAGTTATAGGCAGTTATAGCCACTTACAGGAAGAAACAAATAGCCATGTATAACTTCGTAGAACTCCCTGTAAGTCGCTGCTCGAACCCTGTGGAACTCCGCTGCTGTGGTTCCGGATTACAGCCCCACGTCGAGTTCCCCGGCCCAGCGGCGCTTCAGCCCATCGGGGCTTCCGGCCGTCCCGTCAGCGGAACGGGATTTGCTGGCCCGTCAGGGCGTGTCCACATGCCTTCGTACCTGCGGCGGTCATCGCAGGTGGTCGGTCGCGGCGGGGCAGTAAGTCGAATACATATCCACATGTGGACAACCCTGTGGAGAACGTATGTTCGATAAGCACCGGTGCTCTGATCTAAAATTGAGGCGTGATCAAGACCGGCTCTCCCGAGGACATGGACCGGATGGTCGCGCGCCTGGACGCCGACAAAACCCGCCCCATGGACGACAGCTCGCCGATCCGGGATTTCCCGAAGTACGGCCGGCCGCTGGTGTACGTCAACGGGATCTATGGCAAGGCCGTGGCATGGTCGCACAGCTACGGCCTGATCGAGTGGCTGGATGCTTCCGGCAAGTACCACCTGGGCTGGGCTCACTCAGCGAGCATCAAGCGCGTGACGGCGGAGGAGTGGAAGGGCAGCAGCGGGCTCTAGGCTGTGTCGGGAGTCCCAGAACCCGATCTCGTACCAGCTAAGCTGATCGAAAATAGGTGACCTGGCAAGGGCCGGGCGGCCTGCCCGGCCCCTTGCCCTAATTGGTCCCCTTGTGAACGAGAGGTCCCGCCGGTGCTATCAAGTGCCGGATATGATCCGGGCATGACTGAATTGGATATCCTCGTGCAAGCCATCACCGAGGATCTCGGCGATCCTTCAGATTGGGGCGCCCCCGTGGAGTTTCGCGACTCCCTAGCACTTTGCGCCTTAAACTCCGCCTACTCTCTGCGCGGGAACTCGGCTGCGGCGAGGAACGTGCTTGCTCGGTACCGTGCCTTACGGCCGACGGCAGACACCGACAGTGGACGAGACCTGCTGAAGGCCATGGATAGCGCAGGTGGCCCCGCAAACTTCGCCCGTGACATCCTGTGCAACGAAAGCAAGCTCCCGGGTACGAACCGCTTGCGACCAGAGGGCATTTACGAGGGCCTTTCCCGGCTCGCAGCCCTGGATACCAGCGTGACGAGCGCAGAACACCTCCGAGCCGCTGCGGCCGATGGGAGCAACTCGGCGAGAGCTGCATGGCTCTCAGTCAAAGGCTTTGGCGCGCTTGCCTGGTCGTACCTGATCATGAATGCGGGAGTGAGCACCGAAACAAAACCAGACGTGATGGTGCAGCGCTACCTCGCACGAGTTCTCGGCGATGACAACAAACTTAGCCCGGCACGAACACGGCAGCTCCTCCAGCTCGCGGCCGCGAAACTCGCAGTTGAACCCCGGGACCTGGACCGAGCAATATGGCTCCACGAGAGTCCGTCGAAGTAGTCCCCCGCCAGCGGATCGACTTACGGGCGCCCTGGAGGCAGCCCGGTGTGTTTCGAGACTGTGCTGGAATTGCCTGCCGCATCAGCCATTGGGCACCTTCCACGGTGCGCGTGACGCCGTCCCGGGAGTTGCCGGGCGTGGCGGGTTCATAGGCGGGCCGGGCGGCCGCGGGTGCGGCCGGTCTGCCAGCCCGGGACGGCGTCGTCCAGAAGTTTGACCTTTTCAGCTTCGAGCTCGCTGCGACGGTTCTTTTGCCGCTGGGCGTGGATCCACACCCCGAGGGTGTGTTCCCTGTCTGAGGCGCAGTGGCGGTGGCGGGGCCAGTCGTTGCCTTCGGCGCGGAAGTTCGAGAGCTGGGCGAGCCGGTCATGCCACCTGGCATCGTCCGCTGCGGCCCGTGGATTCCCCTCCCACGCGGGGATACTCGCGAGGCCGTCACGGTAAGCCGGGGACAAGGTGCCGTCGGCTGCTTCGCGCCGGCGATCCGAGCGCCACCTGGCCATAGAACGTTCACTCTTGTCCTCGGAGCGGTCGCGGGGGAACCGGTGTTCGGCGGTAATCCAGGCAATGATCTGTTCCATGCGGGCAAGGGCAGCAGGGGAGGGGATGGTTCCGGTGCGGGCGGCGGCCAGGTGCGCTGCCTCGAGCCCCGGGTCTTGGCGGCGCGCGATGACCAGGTGGTAACCCACGCTGGCCGGGTCGGCGCGCACCAGCTCAGCGATGCGTTTCCGACTCAGCCCGAGTCGGTACATCAACACCCATTCCGCGTCAGGAGCGCGCCGCAACCGCCTGTCCATGATGGATGTCATCATGCCACGACGTTGGCCCGGGACAGTCCACCGTTTGGGGCAATGTCCCGATGTCGGCCGGTCCGTGACATTGACACTGATCCGGTCGTTCAGCATCCAACGTCCGATGCGCCACCCACCCCCGAGATCGTCAGCGAAACCAGCACCGCGTTGGGACACTCCATGTCCATCAGCAGCCACTACTTATACGGGGTTATAGGAAGTTATAGGGGGTTATAGGAAAAACCCTATAACCCCCTATAACTTCCTATAATTTGGGGTGAACCTGGCTGAACCCCTACGGCTCCGTCCAGGTGAATATGGCAGTCCTGATTCAGGACCGGTCTGACGGCTGAAACGACCGATGCCATCCCTTCGTCTGGACCAAGACCCAGTAACGCGACACCTGGATCCGAAGGACCCCTACTGTTGGGCTATTACATTGCTTCCGGGATGCCGAATCGCTTCCCAACGAGTATGCGGACGGCCGCTTCCAGGGGCTGATCTTCCAGCTCAACGCCCTCGCCCCCGTAACGAATTCCCGATTCGTCGCCCACCGCTTCGATGTCAAAAAGGTTGAGGACCTCGGCCACGCGCACCTGATACTCGGTGGCGGTCATTTGGCGAGACGCACGAACTGGAATTGTGCTGAGTGCGCGGGCGACCGCAGCATCGGATTCAATCATGGGCGCACTCTGGCATGACGTTCGCCATTGCACAAGGGGGTTCTTCGAACCTAGTACGGGAGTATGAGCCGATTCTAGGCTCGCAGGAGGTGAGCTCATCCTCCCGCGGCACTCGCCGGCAAAAACCCAGTCGGCGCAGGTTCCGATACCTAGGGTCGTCGTGCAAACACCGACCAGGTTGCTGGCCGCTCTTCGGCCGAGAGTGCGCGGTGAAAACTGGATAAGCGGGTTATCGCTTTGGGGTTTATTCCTCGCTCCGTGGGCGAGCTGAGGGTCTCTATCGATGATGCTCGCCGTCATACCCTCTGGTGCTTTGTCACTGGGTTTTGTTCGCAGTTTGGTCGCGACTGCGCTCTTCGGCGAAGCGGGGGTTCTTGCCGACAACGTAGCTCGACATGGGTGCGCCGGCGGCTCCCGCGTGGCGGGACAGAGTCTGCTTGCTGTATCCGAGCATGCGGGCAAGTGACGTGGCGTCAATTTCTTTGACCAGGCTCTGCAGGGTGGTGTTGCGGATGCCTTGGATGTTGACGCCCATCCCGCGCAGCTTCAGGAGGTGGGTGTTGGGGGATCGGGGTGCTCCTGCGCGGACGCCCGGGAAGAGCCAGCGTGTATCGCGGTTGACTGTCTGTTGGCCGGCGCGGTCCTGGAGGTGGGCCCAGAACATGGGTGCCAGCAGCTCGGGAATAGGTGCCGGATACCGGCCGAGACTGAGGAACATGCCTTTGCCGGTCACTTCGACGTCGTCGATGGTGAGCATGGCGATCCTGCCGATGGGGATGCCATAGAGCAGGAAGATCAGCCCCGCGATGCGGATCGACAAGGCGACGTTGTCGGCCTCGATGAGCTTGCGGACAAGGTCCAGGCGTTCCTGCTGGCTGAGGACGGGCGTCGTCCTGGCCAGCCGCGCAGCGACCTGGATGTCCTTCCCCGGCGTTTCCCGCTTGAGGTATTGGATGAAGTTCCGGATATGTCGACGGGTTGAGGTGCCCTCGGAGAGGTATTCGTCGATATGTATCTGGCGGAAGGAAGCTGCTGTCCGGCGGTGCTCATCGAGGAGCCAGCGGAGGAACTTTCCGGCCTCTGTGATCTCCTGCTTGGCCGAGCGCACGGCATAGTTCATGTTCTTCGTCGCGGATGACTCCGCCCGAAGTCTCTTGAGGTGATGCCAGCGGGCGAAACGCTCGATGGGGGCGTGGATTTCCGGCGTCGAGGAGAGCTGGTCGAGGCGTTCTTCCAGCCACTGCTCGAACATGGCCAGCTGCCGGTCTTCCTGTGCGGGCAGGATCCGGTTATGAGTGAGGATCGCGCGGACGTGCTCGACCGCCGGCGTCTTGGGCAGTTCGTCGAAAGCCCGGTGGGAGAGCTCGATCTCCCTGTCACCGATCCGTTTGAGCAGCCCGGCGGACCGGCCACCGTTGCTGCGCAGCCAGGTGTAGATGCTCTCCGGCCGCGTGGCCCCGGTCAATACCTTGATAAGGCGTTTGAGCCGCAGGTCGGGTGGGTCATTCGGCCTCAGAAGCTCCGTCAGATCGTTGGCGAGAACGCAGGTGATGCAGTGACCCCCGCGGAAGCGCTCGGCCTCGCGGCCGCAGTTGTCACAGGTGAGGTCCGTCGTGATGCCGGCGCATTCGCGACAGATGTCGTCGCCCGCATCCGTTCGACCTGGCAGCATTCTGTCGGCACCGCAGAGCGGGCATTGACCGTATCGGTGGGTTGCGTTCGTGAAGCATATTCCGCAGATCCGTCCGTCTGGCCAGCGGACCCGGATCTTTCCGGTGGTTCTCCCGCAGCGGTCGCAACCCTCGCTCGTCCTGTTTGATCGGGGACGACCGCGCGGCTTGAACTCACTGCTCATCGGGACGGGTAATGCGGGCGCGGACCGGGCGGTAGGCCTCCATCAGGGGGACATCCGTGCCGTCGCCGACGGCGGTCCGACGGCGCTGGGTGCGGGTTTCCGTTCCTGTGTAGGTAAAGATTTCGTTGGCTTCGACCTTGAAGATGTCGCAAAGTGCTGCCAAGACCTGGAAGGCGATCCGGTCCGGGTTCTGTCCGACGAGTCGGTAGATCTGCGACTCGGAGAGCGTGATGCCACGCTCCCGAAGCGGAGCGACCAGATCGCGGCTGTTGCGCATCCCGGCGCGTGCCATCAGCTCCTTGACGCGGAACTGGTAGTCGATTTGACGGTTCATCGTGATGCCTTTCCGGAAGGCGTTGTGGGTTTGGTCAGCAGCTTGCTGTTGCTGGCCAGGAGGGTTGTGTTGAGCACGCGTTCCAGTTCGCGCGCGGCGAAGTCGGGGGAGGGAAGTGTGTAGATCGTGGTCGTCGCTGTGTGCTCGTGGCCAACCTGCATCGAGATGAACTTGGTGTCATAGCCGTACTCGGTCTGCATGTGCGTGACATAGGACCGTCGCAGGGAGTGAAGGTCGAGCCCCGGCGGAAAGCCGAGTTCGTCGAGGAATCCGCGCATCCGATCCCGGAGGTTCTTTTCCGGAACCAGGCCGCCGCGGCCAGTCGGGAAGAGATCGCTGACAGGCTGCCCGTAGCGGGGAAGACCGCGTTTGACCCAGTCATCAACCGCCTCGGCTGCCCAGTCCAGGAGGGTCAGCACGGACCGCTGTTTCTTGGGGGAGCCCTTCTGCGACTTCCCGAACCGGACGCGCAGAATGCCGTAGTCGCCGAAGTACGGAGCCTTGACATTGCGGGAGAAATCGACCAGGCCGAGGTGACGGAGTTCGTCGCGCCGAAGGCCCCAACCGTAGGCGGTCTTGAAGGCGACGGCGTCACGCCACGCGGCAAGAGCGCCC
This sequence comes from Arthrobacter sp. TB 26, assembly GCF_000427315.1. Classification (GTDB taxonomy): domain Bacteria; phylum Actinomycetota; class Actinomycetes; order Actinomycetales; family Micrococcaceae; genus Arthrobacter. The sequence goes on along the minus strand of NZ_AUPJ01000317.1, from coordinate 755 downwards.
TTGCGTCCGGAGTTTATGATCCGTTCGACTTCCAGGTCGGCTAGGTCGAAGAAGGCCTGCAGCTCCTCGAGAGTAAAGGCACGCTTCTCCGGACCCATATCGGCATCCTGGACGTGCCTGGCTTTGTTGAACTCGGTGATCACCTGGGAAAAGGTTGTCCCGAAGAGGCGCCCGCAGTTCTCGTTCCACGGGTATTCAGGGTTGGTTGCATACTCGCAAAACAGTTTGATGTCCGTCTGGTAGGCCCGGACAGTGGACAAGGCCAGGTTCTCGACACCGCGAAGATGGTCGAACAGCTCGTCCGCGTCGACGGGGGCCCACTCCCACGGATACTTGCCCGAGAAGTCCGCCAGGCGCATAACAGATGCGACCCGGCGCCTGGTCGTTTGCATGGTGAAGTTTTGCGCCGAGTGCGATCGCTTCCACCCGGTGAGCACCTCGCTCAGGAACCCGTCACGATCCGGCTCTCGATTAGGCAGCGGGAGGAACGCGAGACCGCCGAACTTATCACCCAAGGAGCCTCCTATGTCGACTGCAATTTTTGCAGTCAAAATGCAAAAAATGCAACAATGAGACACAAAATGCCTGATCAGACCCGGATTTTGCGACACAGGAAACCACAACAGTTCGCCTCGCCCGAGGTGATCCTGCGCGTGGCGAATCGAGCGAATCGCCTGGTCAGGGCCGATCTCGGCTCCTGAGCGATCGTTATCAGAAGTGGATGTATTCGCAGAAAATGCGAATAGCCTCTTTAC
>NZ_AUPJ01000316.1 GCF_000427315.1 Arthrobacter sp. TB 26 | reverse complement strand
GTAAAGAGGCTATTCGCATTTTCTGCGAATACATCCACTTCTGATAACGATCGCTCAGGAGCCGAGATCGGCCCTGACCAGGCGATTCGCTCGATTCGCCACGCGCAGGATCACCTCGGGCGAGGCGAACTGTTGTGGTTTCCTGTGTCGCAAAATCCGGGTCTGATCAGGCATTTTGTGTCTCATTGTTGCATTTTTTGCATTTTGACTGCAAAAATTGCAGTCGACATAGGAGGCTCCTTGGGTGATAAGTTCGGCGGTCTCGCGTTCCTCCCGCTGCCTAATCGAGAGCCGGATCGTGACGGGTTCCTGAGCGAGGTGCTCACCGGGTGGAAGCGATCGCACTCGGCGCAAAACTTCACCATGCAAACGACCAGGCGCCGGGTCGCATCTGTTATGCGCCTGGCGGACTTCTCGGGCAAGTATCCGTGGGAGTGGGCCCCCGTCGACGCGGACGAGCTGTTCGACCATCTTCGCGGTGTCGAGAACCTGGCCTTGTCCACTGTCCGGGCCTACCAGACGGACATCAAACTGTTTTGCGAGTATGCAACCAACCCTGAATACCCGTGGAACGAGAACTGCGGGCGCCTCTTCGGGACAACCTTTTCCCAGGTGATCACCGAGTTCAACAAAGCCAGGCACGTCCAGGATGCCGATATGGGTCCGGAGAAGCGTGCCTTTACTCTCGAGGAGCTGCAGGCCTTCTTCGACCTAGCCGACCTGGAAGTCGAACGGATCATAAACTCCGGACGCAAGGGCGCTCTTGCCGCGTGGCGTGACGCCGTCGCCTTCAAGACCGCCTACGGTTGGGGCCTTCGGCGCGACGAACTCCGTCACCTCGGCCTGGTCGATTTCTCCCGCAATGTCAAGGCTCCGTACTTCGGCGACTACGGCATTCTGCGCGTCCGGTTCGGGAAGTCGCAGAAGGGCTCCCCCAAGAAACAGCGGTCCGTGCTGACCCTCCTGGACTGGGCAGCCGAGGCGGTTGATGACTGGGTCAAACGCGGTCTTCCCCGCTACGGGCAGCCTGTCAGCGATCTCTTCCCGACTGGCCGCGGCGGCCTGGTTCCGGAAAAGAACCTCCGGGATCGGATGCGCGGATTCCTCGACGAACTCGGCTTTCCGCCGGGGCTCGACCTTCACTCCCTGCGACGGTCCTATGTCACGCACATGCAGACCGAGTACGGCTATGACACCAAGTTCATCTCGATGCAGGTTGGCCACGAGCACACAGCGACGACCACGATCTACACACTTCCCTCCCCCGACTTCGCCGCGCGCGAACTGGAACGCGTGCTCAACACAACCCTCCTGGCCAGCAACAGCAAGCTGCTGACCAAACCCACAACGCCTTCCGGAAAGGCATCACGATGAACCGTCAAATCGACTACCAGTTCCGCGTCAAGGAGCTGATGGCACGCGCCGGGATGCGCAACAGCCGCGATCTGGTCGCTCCGCTTCGGGAGCGTGGCATCACGCTCTCCGAGTCGCAGATCTACCGACTCGTCGGACAGAACCCGGACCGGATCGCCTTCCAGGTCTTGGCAGCACTTTGCGACATCTTCAAGGTCGAAGCCAACGAAATCTTTACCTACACAGGAACGGAAACCCGCACCCAGCGCCGTCGGACCGCCGTCGGCGACGGCACGGATGTCCCCCTGATGGAGGCCTACCGCCCGGTCCGCGCCCGCATTACCCGTCCCGATGAGCAGTGAGTTCAAGCCGCGCGGTCGTCCCCGATCAAACAGGACGAGCGAGGGTTGCGACCGCTGCGGGAGAACCACCGGAAAGATCCGGGTCCGCTGGCCAGACGGACGGATCTGCGGAATATGCTTCACGAACGCAACCCACCGATACGGTCAATGCCCGCTCTGCGGTGCCGACAGAATGCTGCCAGGTCGAACGGATGCGGGCGACGACATCTGTCGCGAATGCGCCGGCATCACGACGGACCTCACCTGTGACAACTGCGGCCGCGAGGCCGAGCGCTTCCGCGGGGGTCACTGCATCACCTGCGTTCTCGCCAACGATCTGACGGAGCTTCTGAGGCCGAATGACCCACCCGACCTGCGGCTCAAACGCCTTATCAAGGTATTGACCGGGGCCACGCGGCCGGAGAGCATCTACACCTGGCTGCGCAGCAACGGTGGCCGGTCCGCCGGGCTGCTCAAACGGATCGGTGACAGGGAGATCGAGCTCTCCCACCGGGCTTTCGACGAACTGCCCAAGACGCCGGCGGTCGAGCACGTCCGCGCGATCCTCACTCATAACCGGATCCTGCCCGCACAGGAAGACCGGCAGCTGGCCATGTTCGAGCAGTGGCTGGAAGAACGCCTCGACCAGCTCTCCTCGACGCCGGAAATCCACGCCCCCATCGAGCGTTTCGCCCGCTGGCATCACCTCAAGAGACTTCGGGCGGAGTCATCCGCGACGAAGAACATGAACTATGCCGTGCGCTCGGCCAAGCAGGAGATCACAGAGGCCGGAAAGTTCCTCCGCTGGCTCCTCGATGAGCACCGCCGGACAGCAGCTTCCTTCCGCCAGATACATATCGACGAATACCTCTCCGAGGGCACCTCAACCCGTCGACATATCCGGAACTTCATCCAATACCTCAAGCGGGAAACGCCGGGGAAGGACATCCAGGTCGCTGCGCGGCTGGCCAGGACGACGCCCGTCCTCAGCCAGCAGGAACGCCTGGACCTTGTCCGCAAGCTCATCGAGGCCGACAACGTCGCCTTGTCGATCCGCATCGCGGGGCTGATCTTCCTGCTCTATGGCATCCCCATCGGCAGGATCGCCATGCTCACCATCGACGACGTCGAAGTGACCGGCAAAGGCATGTTCCTCAGTCTCGGCCGGTATCCGGCACCTATTCCCGAGCTGCTGGCACCCATGTTCTGGGCCCACCTCCAGGACCGCGCCGGCCAACAGACAGTCAACCGCGATACACGCTGGCTCTTCCCGGGCGTCCGCGCAGGAGCACCCCGATCCCCCAACACCCACCTCCTGAAGCTGCGCGGGATGGGCGTCAACATCCAAGGCATCCGCAACACCACCCTGCAGAGCCTGGTCAAAGAAATTGACGCCACGTCACTTGCCCGCATGCTCGGATACAGCAAGCAGACTCTGTCCCGCCACGCGGGAGCCGCCGGCGCACCCATGTCGAGCTACGTTGTCGGCAAGAACCCCCGCTTCGCCGAAGAGCGCAGTCGCGACCAAACTGCGAACAAAACCCAGTGACAAAGCACCAGAGGGTATGACGGCGAGCATCATCGATAGAGACCCTCAGCTCGCCCACGGAGCGAGGAATAAACCCCAAAGCGATAACCCGCTTATCCAGTTGAACCGTGATTATTGCATCTGATGAATCACGCAGGCCCGCTCATGGCGGCTCCTGAGGCCGCGAACGCCCCCTCGGCCGTCACGCCTGACACAAACATGTACATGTTTCTGGACGGAAAGAAGGTTCTTTGCTAGCCTTACAACCATGACTATTGCCGCCATCGAAACTGTCACCCAGGCCAGATCTGGACTCACAGGGCACCTCAAAGCGTTCCGACGAGAGGGGGTGCTTGCGGAGCCCGCCCTGATCGGTGGGCATCGTAAGCCAGAGGCTGCGCTCATTCCTATTGAAATGTATGAACAGCTGCTTCCTCAGATCGATGAAATTCGCATGCGAGCTGAAGCAGCCCATCGCATTGCCACGCAGACATCCATGCCTCTTGCCGATTTGGTCTCCGAACTGGGGCTGGGTCCGGAAGCATAAATGGGTTATGAAAAAATATCTGTACTTGAGGGCTTTAGAAGCGATATAAAGCAGCTCCCGGATAACTGTAAGAGAATGGCCATCCAGATTCTCGTGGATGTAAAGGACGGCGTTCTCTCTGGTGAGCCTCTAGGTACATCCTTAGCGACTGGCGATCTGAGCGACTGCTTCAAGGTCTACTTCGATCCAGACCCTGATTTCGTTGGTCGCGGCGACTGGCGTTTCCGACTCGTATACCGGGTCCTGAGCGACGGGGCCGTCGAAGGTGTGGTCGTCGAAGGAGTCTCAGTTGGAAGGCGACAAAATCTCGACGCATATCTGCGAGCAATCGAGAATCTTCGCAGATAGATCCTACAGCAGCGAGTTCGATCTTATAAGGCCCGAGTGACCTAAGGGCGGAATCCGCATTGTAAGACCGTGTCGGGTGGCCCCACCCCTTCGGACCGGGCGCTTCTGTAGGCGCCCTCTGTTAGCGGCCATGAAAAACTGCCCGTGGGCGGCCACGGAACTGCCCACTGAAGGCCACGAAAACTGCCCGTCGGTGGCCATGAGATCTGCCCATTTCCTTACTGAAACCTGCTGCTTAAGCGGCGGGAGCCTCCTCCCGGGGTTTGATGACGGTGTCTAGTCGAACCAAAGTCGGCCGGGAAGAGGCCCAATGAAGTTTGACGGAGAAATCATGACGACTTCCAAAGAATTTGGCCCGGAGTGCGAGACTACTTTTGCCGGACGTTACGCAAAGCTGACGATTGATTGTTGTATTCGATGCAGTGTCCTTATCCCTCGTTCTCCTCCCTTCTTGTAGGAACCAATCGCTGCCTCGCCCTAGAACCCCCAGCTGACGTCAGCGTGTGTCTTCAGCGGCCTATCGTTGTGACCTTTTGACAGAGACGTGTCCGCCATATCCAGCCAGTCGTTCGGGAAGAGGCTTGGGCTGCGCAGGATGTATTCAGCAGCATCCGTTGGCAGATTCTCAACCACGGGGAAGATTCCTAGTCCGGCCGGCCCAAAGGATTCCACCAGCTCAAGATTTTCGAGCGAGGGATCTTCTAGAGCCATTCGGGTCGCGACGATTTCTGCCGGCCATGCTCCGACAGGAAACGACGCGGCGGCAGCGATGAGCGTCCGGTCGGTTCCCATCACAGCGTTAGGATCCGCAGAATTGTGAGCGAGTAGCAGCCGTACCGCCGTATCTTCAGCCCAATCAACAGTGATTTCCAGGGGCCGGCGACGTGAGATCTTAGAGCCAGCGATCCTGCTACTAGATGACACAAGGGCTTGCAAATTCGTTTCTGGCAAAGCGGATACGATTTCTGCAATCTCCGGGAGCAGTTTGCCGATGACAGCTGGGCTGCCTGCAACCAGCAATCCTAAGACCCAGGCTGCCTTGGAATGGTCGTCGCTACAGCACACCCGCTGCTCTTGCCACCAGGCATCTTTGCCGTGGTTCATGCTTATACCCGGAAGCCATGTTCCATAGTCCATGGCGGGTCCGAAGCAAGCAGCATCTCTGGTGAAATTGCCGCCTATCCGCACTTCGCTCTTAGGCAGAGCGGCAGCAACAGCCGCAATTTCAGTGGCTAGCCATGTTGGTCGCCCATATGCTGCTGACAAGGCGCGGGCGGTGTTGACCCATCGGCTCGTGGTGCCCTTCTCTCCCTTCCTGACCCGTAGAGCGGCCTGCAGTTGGCCGTCACCATGACGCTCCGCTAGCCGTTTCAATGCTGCAGTTCGCTGGCTTTGGGAAGTTTCGGGGACTTCGTGTCCGACCTCAACGAGCCGGTTCGAAGCCGTATTGCCGCCCGCCATCGTGATCAGGGTGTGAGGCGCGACCACCCGCAGAAGGTCGGCGGCCTCGGAAGTGCCACTAGGGGAGGTTTCAGAGCAGTGTCCGTCAAGAACCCAGTCAAGCAGACGTTTCGCTCCAGAGCCGCCTTCGTAGGGCGCGATCCCGGCTGCCAAGGCAGAACGTGCGGCCCCCGGAGTGTCTAAAGCCAACGCGTCAACCGTAGTGGGAGCCAGTGATAATCCTGGTTGAAGGACACGGCCGACATGTAGCCAGTCTGCTTCTCTACTTGAACCGGCTGCGTTTTCGACTTCGGCGGCCCACCAAGATTTGAACGTCGCACGATCACCAACGGCAGCGGCAATCTCGCTTCGTGGTGAGGTCAGGGGCGAACTCACGTCTGCCGTAATCGCGGTCCGGAGTCGTTCCCCAAGATCGAGGCCCCCATACTCTTTCGCGAGGATCGCAAATTTCGATCCGCTGGCAATCTCCGAGGCAATCAGCCGGACGCCAAGGTCGTCGGCGAACAGGTTCACAATGCGCCTCTGGCTGGCCGCGCGTTCCTTGAAGATGCCGTCACACAGCAGTGTCCAAACGGTCGTCTGGAACTGCCTTCCACCAGGTAGTTCGCTGAACCGTTCCTCAATCAGGTCGGCCACGTTCGGAATCTCGCGTGGTTGAAAGTGACCGCCTAGGAACCTGGCCGTGTTGGCCCAGTAGGCTCGCGGGAGCAACTCGATGAGTGCACCCGCAGGCTCGTAGTCGTGGCCTGTGTCCGCTTGCGCGAATTCGTAGAGAAAGCGAGCTGTGAAGAATTCACGTATCGACTGAACATCGAACTCATATGTGCCGGTCTGCTTGCTTGTCAGAACCCAGACTCGGTCCCGCATAGCCTCAAACAACACTTTCACGGGCGCACTGGCCTTTTCCACAACGGCCAAATAGGCTGTCATCTCTCGGATAATCCGCTGCGCTGGCAGGCGGGTTGAAGATGCATCCACCTCGGAGAGGGCCTGCATCAGCCACCCCAAGTAGGAAGTGGCTTCCTCCAGATCGGCGCGGCTCTCGAGCACAGTTTTGGACTTCAAGGACTCTCGCTCAAGGAACAGGTCAATATAGGACCGGTAGAGACTCGTCCGCGCCGTGGGAAGAGACTCGCCCTTGGTTCGGATCAAATGCAGCAAAATCGTTAATTGCATCGGGTTGTCCGCAAGTTGGGACACATGCGGCGCGGCCGTCTGTTCGCCAAAGACACGTTCCAAAGTGCGCCGCTCGGCGCTGTCGAGGTGCTGCGCCGCTGCCCACCTCCGCACGTAGCGCTTCTTGATCGATTCGTCTAACGGCTGGAGAACTATCCGCTCAAAAATATCCTGCGCTGGCTCCGGTAGCCCCGACGCATTGGGTCGCGTGGTAACGAGAATCCTCATATTCCCCGGTCTCGCTTGGACCCACCGACTTGTGAACTCGTCGATATGGCGGACTACATTCTCGCGCAGCACCAAGGATGCTACCTCGTCAAGGCCATCCAGAACTATTTGGGTTGGGAATCGGTTAAGGATGCTGCGAATGTCCTCGATGGTCATGCTATGACCAGGCGCGGCCGCTTCGAAGTGGTCCACCAAGAACCACTCAAGGTCAATCCGGCTGCGAGGCTTGGCTTTCCGCCCAGCCTGATCTACTGCAGCATATGGGTCGTTGCCGCCAATCCATTCCGCGTAGTCTGCCAAGTCGATCCTGATCGCTACTCGCAGATCATTAGTTTGGTCCGCTGGCAGCGATTCTTTTCGCGCGGCCAAGTGCTCGCGCCCAATGAACTCGGCCCTGTACACCTGGCAGACGTACTGCGCCACAGTGGACTTTCCCTGCCCCGGAACGCCCTCTAGGAGAGTCAGCCAGGGAGTCTCAGGGGCAAGCAGATGCCTGGCCACGGCCCCAACGCTCATGGACGGCAAGTGCATGTTCCGTGGGTTCCTGTTTCGTCGACCTGCTACGTCGACAAAGAAGTCGGTGAGCAGATCAGAGGCGAAGTCGACCTGCTTGAACTTAACCCGCTTGTCACGATCCCACTGCGTGGCCACGTAAGTAACGAGGACATCACGCTCTCGCCTCTCGCGGTCCTGAAGCAACTCGGAACGCAGAAGGGTGATGAGCGCGTCTGTACCGGCCAGCATGTCGACATACGCAGCCTTGATCTCAAAAGGAGCCAGATCAACCCAGGCATCCAAGTCGGATGCCCATATGCATGACATCGGGATGCCATACTTCTTGCCGAGCTCGTCGAGAGTTCGTTCGATCTCATCTCGCGTCCCGCTCTTGGGCGTGGCGCTTCCCTCTACGTTGGTTATCAGAATGTATTTCTGGCATCCCTCGGAGACGAGTCGCCGGATATTAGAGTCCTCGCCGTTGATTGTTGACGTGAGCCACGACGCAGGCTTCTTTGATCGCGCACCGGTCCACTTAACTTGAAGAATTGTTCTCTTTGCCCCGGTCCCGGAGGTCATGTCCCGACCACCGTCCTTCTCACCTACTGGAAAGACGGCGACGTCCTCAAAGCGGTCAACGACGAGTGCACCGCACAACTGTTGGAACCGCTTATCACCAAGACGCTCATATAGGTACTTGTACGAACCGGAACTTGCCACAACCCACTCCCCTTAAGTGATCCGACCCTAGGTTACGGCGTGGAATTCGTTGAGCCTCTAGGCGCGCGAGGAGCTGGAGGCTTGAACGCCGGCAGATGCCATCCTGCTCCGATATCGGGGCAAGATGTGGGCACCCAAAACTGTCTAGCCCTACCCTGGGATACGGTCAGTCCGCCCATGGGCCGGAGACGAGATCATATGAGGATTGGGGTATCAGCCCTTTGCCATGCCAGGACTGTGTCCGGTGGCGAGCACTACTGCGTGGGAATGGAACCTGATCATAAGCCCTCAGTCATCAGCCGGCTACTGCGGGAGGTGTCATGGGAGGGCCGGAACGTGAACCGGTATCGGGACGGCGGTCGCGGCATGGAAAACGCCTTGACTGTAGAGGTTTTTCAGGGCACGTCCAACCTCCCGCGAAATCTGTTCCTTCGGGAAGTCTTACGTTGTGCCCATGATGCCGAGCAAACGCGCTTTGCTGCAGCCGATGAGGTTGAACGTGCTGACCTGGACGTGCTGCCGGGCAGTCTGCTGCCGCCTAGCGGGTAGTCCGAGTATTTGTTGGTTCCGCTGACATAGAGCACGGCGCGCCGATAATGGCCGTTACGTCAGCCCGTAAAGAGGCTATTCGCATTTTCTGCGAATACATCCACTTCTGATAACGATCGCTCAGGAGCCGAGATCGGCCCTGACCAGGCGATTCGCTCGATTCGCCACGCGCAGGATCACCTCGGGCGAGGCGAACTGTTGTGGTTTCCTGTGTCGCAAAATCCGGGTCTGATCAGGCATTTTGTGTCTCATTGTTGCATTTTTTGCATTTTGACTGCAAAAATTGCAGTCGACATAGGAGGCTCCTTGGGTGATAAGTTCGGCGGTCTCGCGTTCCTCCCGCTGCCTAATCGAGAGCCGGATCGTGACGGGTTCCTGAGCGAGGTGCTCACCGGGTGGAAGCGATCGCACTCGGCGCAAAACTTCACCATGCAAACGACCAGGCGCCGGGTCGCATCTGTTATGCGCCTGGCGGACTTCTCGGGCAAGTATCCGTGGGAGTGGGCCCCCGTCGACGCGGACGAGCTGTTCGACCATCTTCGCGGTGTCGAGAACCTGGCCTTGTCCACTGTCCGGGCCTACCAGACGGACATCAAACTGTTTTGCGAGTATGCAACCAACCCTGAATACCCGTGGAACGAGAACTGCGGGCGCCTCTTCGGGACAACCTTTTCCCAGGTGATCACCGAGTTCAACAAAGCCAGGCACGTCCAGGATGCCGATATGGGTCCGGAGAAGCGTGCCTTTACTCTCGAGGAGCTGCAGGCCTTCTTCGACCTAGCCGACCTGGAAGTCGAACGGATCATAAACTCCGGACGCAAGGGCGCTCTTGCCGCGTGGCGTGACGCCGTCGCCTTCAAGACCGCCTACGGTTGGGGCCTTCGGCGCGACGAACTCCGTCACCTCGGCCTGGTCGATTTCTCCCGCAATGTCAAGGCTCCGTACTTCGGCGACTACGGCATTCTGCGCGTCCGGTTCGGGAAGTCGCAGAAGGGCTCCCCCAAGAAACAGCGGTCCGTGCTGACCCTCCTGGACTGGGCAGCCGAGGCGGTTGATGACTGGGTCAAACGCGGTCTTCCCCGCTACGGGCAGCCTGTCAGCGATCTCTTCCCGACTGGCCGCGGCGGCCTGGTTCCGGAAAAGAACCTCCGGGATCGGATGCGCGGATTCCTCGACGAACTCGGCTTTCCGCCGGGGCTCGACCTTCACTCCCTGCGACGGTCCTATGTCACGCACATGCAGACCGAGTACGGCTATGACACCAAGTTCATCTCGATGCAGGTTGGCCACGAGCACACAGCGACGACCACGATCTACACACTTCCCTCCCCCGACTTCGCCGCGCGCGAACTGGAACGCGTGCTCAACACAACCCTCCTGGCCAGCAACAGCAAGCTGCTGACCAAACCCACAACGCCTTCCGGAAAGGCATCACGATGAACCGTCAAATCGACTACCAGTTCCGCGTCAAGGAGCTGATGGCACGCGCCGGGATGCGCAACAGCCGCGATCTGGTCGCTCCGCTTCGGGAGCGTGGCATCACGCTCTCCGAGTCGCAGATCTACCGACTCGTCGGACAGAACCCGGACCGGATCGCCTTCCAGGTCTTGGCAGCACTTTGCGACATCTTCAAGGTCGAAGCCAACGAAATCTTTACCTACACAGGAACGGAAACCCGCACCCAGCGCCGTCGGACCGCCGTCGGCGACGGCACGGATGTCCCCCTGATGGAGGCCTACCGCCCGGTCCGCGCCCGCATTACCCGTCCCGATGAGCAGTGAGTTCAAGCCGCGCGGTCGTCCCCGATCAAACAGGACGAGCGAGGGTTGCGACCGCTGCGGGAGAACCACCGGAAAGATCCGGGTCCGCTGGCCAGACGGACGGATCTGCGGAATATGCTTCACGAACGCAACCCACCGATACGGTCAATGCCCGCTCTGCGGTGCCGACAGAATGCTGCCAGGTCGAACGGATGCGGGCGACGACATCTGTCGCGAATGCGCCGGCATCACGACGGACCTCACCTGTGACAACTGCGGCCGCGAGGCCGAGCGCTTCCGCGGGGGTCACTGCATCACCTGCGTTCTCGCCAACGATCTGACGGAGCTTCTGAGGCCGAATGACCCACCCGACCTGCGGCTCAAACGCCTTATCAAGGTATTGACCGGGGCCACGCGGCCGGAGAGCATCTACACCTGGCTGCGCAGCAACGGTGGCCGGTCCGCCGGGCTGCTCAAACGGATCGGTGACAGGGAGATCGAGCTCTCCCACCGGGCTTTCGACGAACTGCCCAAGACGCCGGCGGTCGAGCACGTCCGCGCGATCCTCACTCATAACCGGATCCTGCCCGCACAGGAAGACCGGCAGCTGGCCATGTTCGAGCAGTGGCTGGAAGAACGCCTCGACCAGCTCTCCTCGACGCCGGAAATCCACGCCCCCATCGAGCGTTTCGCCCGCTGGCATCACCTCAAGAGACTTCGGGCGGAGTCATCCGCGACGAAGAACATGAACTATGCCGTGCGCTCGGCCAAGCAGGAGATCACAGAGGCCGGAAAGTTCCTCCGCTGGCTCCTCGATGAGCACCGCCGGACAGCAGCTTCCTTCCGCCAGATACATATCGACGAATACCTCTCCGAGGGCACCTCAACCCGTCGACATATCCGGAACTTCATCCAATACCTCAAGCGGGAAACGCCGGGGAAGGACATCCAGGTCGCTGCGCGGCTGGCCAGGACGACGCCCGTCCTCAGCCAGCAGGAACGCCTGGACCTTGTCCGCAAGCTCATCGAGGCCGACAACGTCGCCTTGTCGATCCGCATCGCGGGGCTGATCTTCCTGCTCTATGGCATCCCCATCGGCAGGATCGCCATGCTCACCATCGACGACGTCGAAGTGACCGGCAAAGGCATGTTCCTCAGTCTCGGCCGGTATCCGGCACCTATTCCCGAGCTGCTGGCACCCATGTTCTGGGCCCACCTCCAGGACCGCGCCGGCCAACAGACAGTCAACCGCGATACACGCTGGCTCTTCCCGGGCGTCCGCGCAGGAGCACCCCGATCCCCCAACACCCACCTCCTGAAGCTGCGCGGGATGGGCGTCAACATCCAAGGCATCCGCAACACCACCCTGCAGAGCCTGGTCAAAGAAATTGACGCCACGTCACTTGCCCGCATGCTCGGATACAGCAAGCAGACTCTGTCCCGCCACGCGGGAGCCGCCGGCGCACCCATGTCGAGCTACGTTGTCGGCAAGAACCCCCGCTTCGCCGAAGAGCGCAGTCGCGACCAAACTGCGAACAAAACCCAGTGACAAAGCACCAGAGGGTATGACGGCGAGCATCATCGATAGAGACCCTCAGCTCGCCCACGGAGCGAGGAATAAACCCCAAAGCGATAACCCGCTTATCCAGTT
>NZ_AUPJ01000315.1 GCF_000427315.1 Arthrobacter sp. TB 26 | reverse complement strand
CCTGCTGGGTGGGCACGGCGGTCAGGGCTGCGACAGGTTCGCCGGCTACGCGGAGAGTGGCCAGGGCGGCGCCGTCCGGCTGGTCTGCAGGGTTGCGTGCGCCGGATCCCGGGCCCATCATTCCCGGCATGCTTCCCCGGTTCTGGTAGAACGCACGCAGCACGGAGTCCCCGGCCGTGGTGGTCACGAGGAGGTCTGCCCGGTTTCCGGGCGTCAGCAGAAGTTCATCCACACTCTCCGGTGTCGGGAAGCGGCCGGAGTCCATGCCGAGGAGCTGCAGCTGCTGTCCGTCGAGTCGCAGCCGGAGGTAGCGGGCCACGCAGGCGTTGATGATGCGCCATCTTTCGCGTTGCCCGGGGCGGGCCGTGAATTGCGGGTTGCTTTGACCGTTGACCAGGAGCAGTTCACCTTCCCGGCCCATCATTCGTTCCATCGCCGGGGCTGCCGGGATGTTCCCCAGGCCGTCCAGGGTGGTGTCCGAAATGACCAGTACCCGTTCCGCACTTGCCTCGATGGGCTCCGGGTCCTCGACGATGATTGCTCCGAAGAGGCCGGCGAAGATCTGCTCGGCGACCATGCCGTGGTGGTGCGGGTGGTACCAGTACACGCCCGGGGGATGATCCTCGGGAAGTTTGTATTCGTAGTCGAAGGTGCCGCCGGGGTCGACCGAGACGAAGACGTTGTCCCCGTTGCCCTCGGGGGAAACGTGGAGACCGTGCACGTGAAGGTTGGTGGCCTGGGTCAGCTTGTTGACGAGCCCGATCTTCAGGACGTCGCCCGCGCGTACGCGAAGCGTCGGGCCGGGGATGCCGCCGTTGTAGCCAAGGGCCGCGGCCTGACGGCCGGCCAGCAGAATCTGTCCAGGCGCGGCTTCCAGCCGCACCTGCAGCTGCCCGTTGGTGCTCCGTTCCTCCGGAGGCTGGGCCAGTTCGCTGCCCGTAACGGGAGCCTCCCGCGCCGACAGGGTCCAGATCAGCCCGGCGCCGCCGGCCGCTGTCCCCGCGAGGCCGAGCCCGCCCAGCAGCACCGCCTGGCGGCGGCTGATGGGCTGCACTACAAACCCTCACCGAGCACTTTGAGTTGCTCGCGGTACTGGTCCGCGGTGAGTTCTCCTCTCGCAAAGCGCTCATCGAGGATCTGACGGGCCCTGCTCCCGCCGACAGGCGG
>NZ_AUPJ01000314.1 GCF_000427315.1 Arthrobacter sp. TB 26 | reverse complement strand
CCGGCGGCCCGTATCCACCACGGACGGCGCCGCCAAAGACCCTGACCGCCAGCAACACCAGCAGCGCGATCCCGATGAGCAGCAGAAGAGCCCAGAGCCACATCCACCCCATGCCTTGTCCGTAACCCCACATCATGACCGGTGCCTTTCGCTTCAGAGTTACTCCGAGTCTTCGCGTGGCCACGGCAGACAGGTAGAGTCCGAGGTCCCGGCCCCCGGGCCGGTGTTTAATGCATCCGAACCGTCGGCGGACGGCCGGCTAATACTCAGGCCGATGCAGTCAGGAGGGAGGCGCAGGCCGCTTCACACCGGCGGCAGGCCTCGGCGCAGATTCTGCAGTGCTCGTGCATCCCGGAGTGCTTCTCGCACTCCTCCGCGCAGGCGGCACAGGCGGTGCGGCAGGCCTCCAACATTGCGCGTCTGATGCCCGCGTTGGACGCTGTTTGGCGGGTCATGACGGCGCCGGTGGCGGCGCAAATGTCAGCGCAGTCCAAATCCGTGCGGATGCAGGAGACAAGGTCGGCGACCGTGCCTTCGGCCAGGCACGCGTCAGCGCAGGCTGTGCAGGTCAGGGAGCACTGAAAGCACGCGGCGATGCATTCGGCCAGCTTTGTATTCTCCGCGCTCTCTGCCGCCTGCGGGTGGACGTCGAGCATGGCAGTGATGTGATGGGTCATGACGCAGCTCCTGTCACGGGTGATGGGGCGGCCGGCCCGCCCGGCCGTCATGCCCCAACCCTAAACCCGTGATGCTCACGCCGTCAGCCCCTCTCTCAGGACGGGGACCAAGGCCCGCCTGCCAGCGAAGCACCAGCCTGGCCAGCACGATGATGAGCCCAGAAGGAACGCAGAATGCGCAGGAACGCGCCGGTGTATGTATTCGGCGGCCTTGAATTGGGCAGCTCCTGCCGGCCCCGAAAGGTCGTTGAGAGCCCTGCCGAGCTGCAACGGGTAGCGCAGGACCTTCTAACGGAGAATGGACCATGCAACGGCGAGGATCATCATGGCCAAGCTGAGCTCCACGGTGATGCCCCTGCCGCAGAGCGAGGACGTGCCGATGCCATATGAGACGGCCACGCCAACACCGAGGGCAGCGCGCACAATGCAGCCGGCGTGTTCCCAGCGGCGGGGCACCCC
>NZ_AUPJ01000313.1:17152-18161 GCF_000427315.1 Arthrobacter sp. TB 26 | reverse complement strand
CCCGCCGCGGCCGGTCAGGCGCGGTTCAGAGCGCGATGGCGGTGGAAACGATGGATCCCCCCATCAGGACCATGAACGGGCCACGCATCGCGCGGTCAGGAGGCGTCTGCGGGCCGGAACGTGACTCCGCCGTCGGTGGAGACAACGAGCCCACTGGCCGTGGCGGCCCAGATGGTGGGGTTTGTCTCCACGCCCTTAACTGCTGCCACGGCCTGGACCGTGTCCTGGATTTTGCCCTTTCGGGTCCAGGTCGCGCCGGCATCCGCCGAGGTGTGGACTGTCCCGTCGGGTTCGATTCCGGCCGCTTCGGCGGGGCTGGCGAAAGCGGCGAACTGGACCACTGGTCCGGAGTCCACGGTGGTCCAGGTCCTGCCGCCGTCCGTTGAGCGGTGGATCCCTTGTGGGGTGGTTGCCAGGACAGTGTCGCTGGTGGGGTTCCCGGCAAGGGCGGCCGGGACGAAATCCGCGGCCTCCGTGGTCCAGGTTTTCCCGTCCGGGCTGGTGCGCAGTGCGCCGTCGAAGCCGACGATTCCGGATTTGGTCGCGGTGAGTGCGTGGAAGTCGGATTCGCCCTGACGGGAGAGCGTTTCCCAGGTTTTGCCGGCGTCGGTGGATCTGATCAGCCCGAGCGGGTTGGCCAGGTCGGAGCCCTCTCCGGGGTGTCCGGAGGCGTAGAGGACGCCGTGGTCGGTGCCGCCGGTGAAACCCATCAGGTCGTTGGTGGGGCCGATTTTGGCGGCGGGCTGTTTCGTGATGTCGAACAGGCCATCGTGAGTGGCCAGGAGCACCTGGCCGGTTGTGCTGATGCTCAGCCCGTGAACGTGGGCGTCCGGCATGGCGCTTCCGCTGTTTCCTGCGGGGGAGGAGCTGGCCGGGACGGCGGACGGGCTGCATGCTGACAGGGTAAGGAGGAGGCCGGCGCCGGCGGCCAGAACAGCTGTGGCGCGGACCCGGGGACGGGTGGGGTTGGGCATGGGGGCTCCAGGGATTCAGGTGGGCTATGGCAGGG
>NZ_AUPJ01000313.1:0-17145 GCF_000427315.1 Arthrobacter sp. TB 26 | reverse complement strand
GGGCCGGCGCCTAAGGGCACCGGTCAGAGGGTAGCCAGCAGTTCCTGCATTTCCTTGATTTCAGCTTCCTGGGCGGTCACGATGTCTTTGCTGAGTTTGACCGCGTCAGCGTTCTTACCCTGGGACATTTCGGTCTGGGCCATCATGACGGCACCCTGGTGGTGGGCAACCATCTGCGTCAGGAAGAGCCTGGCCGCTTCGGTGCCCTGGGCGGCCTCGAGCTGCTTCATATCGCCCTCGCCCATCATGCCGTCCATGGTGTGGCCGGCACCCATGGTCGCGGATTCGTTCCAGGTCTTGAGCCAGCCGGTCATCGTTTCGATCTCCGGTGCCTGGGCTGCTTTGATCCGTGTGGCCAGGTCGGTGACCGATGCGGGGATGTCCTTCTTCTGGAGCATCATCTCGCTCATTTCCACGGCCTGTTCGTGGTGCGGAATCATTCCCTGGGCGAACATGGTGTCGGCCTCGTTGTGTTCGGTAGCGGCGGCCGGTGCACTGCTGGACATCATCCCGGGGCCCTGGCCCATTCCCGGCATGGAGCTGGCGGAGGAAGCGGGACTACTGGAGGTGGCCGACGGTGCGGAGGGGCCGGTTGAGCAGCCGGCGAGGGCGAGTGCCGCGGCGATGGCGGTCGCGGAAAGGGTCAGAATCTTCGTGTTGTTCATGGCTGATAGGTCCTTCAAGACGTCAGGGGGCGCGTGGGCGCCAGGGGGTGTGTGCATCAGTGATGCGCCGGGCTCAGAAGTGAGTCAGGCAAGGGGCGTGCGCCGGTCAGGTCACAGCGCGGGGCCCTGTTTTACGTTCGGCTGATGCAGAGCTCGCCCGGTGAAGGGCTGCCGGGGAGATAGGACCACAGCGCGCTGATCGTGCTCTGCGTCCCTGCGGTGGTGTTCCGGGCGATGATTCCCGTGCCCGGCAGTGGGGCGGCCAGAGAGCCCGTCTTCGCCGACGGGGTGCAGGCCGCAGTCATGGACTGCATGCTGGTGCAGTGGTTCGAGTCCGTGCACTGCGCGGTCCGGGCGCCCGCTTCGTCCTGAGCTGCGGGCATCTCCGGGGCAGAGGATGGTCCTGCAGGAGCTTCTCCCGCGTGGCCGTCAGGGGACGAGTCGTGATGGGCGCTGACGGTTGCTGCCGCCGCTGCCGGGGGCTGCATGGCATGGGTGGCGGTCATGACGTGCATACCGAAAATCCCGGCGATAAGGGCCAGGACCGCGGTAAACAGGCCCGCACGGCGGAGGAACGCGATCGCGGCGGCGGGTGCCGGTGCGGTCATGACGGTCCTCCCTTCCTGTGCGGGCTTTCTGTTTCAAGGCTACCGGCCCTGCGGCAGGGCACGTACCGGTAGAACGATCCTGTAAGGGACTTTGTTTCTGTCGCCGGCCGGTGCACGTGGTCGGGATGTTCGATCTTGCGGGTAAAAGCTTGCGGGGACCACACTGAGGTCAACAGTTGCGGGACTTGGCGGAGGGCGGTGCTCATGGGCGGCGACGGGGTATTCAGTATCGTGGCCGGGGTGGATGGTTCTGCCCCGTCGCGCCTGGCCCTGGAATGGGCAGTCACGGAGGCCCGGTTGCGCAACGGCCAGGTCAGGGCCGTGACTGCCTGGGAGTTCCCGCCCGCGACCGTTGGCATGGAAGGCATGGTCTGGGACCCGGAGGTCTTCCCGCAGGCCGCGCGTCAGCTCCAGAACGAGGCCCTGAAGCGCGTGGAGAGCGGGGGCGTGACGGTGACCGGGGACGTTGTCCAGGGAAACGCGGCCGCCGTGCTCCTGCGGGCCGCGGAGAACGCTGACCTGCTGGTTGTGGGTTCCCGTGGTCTCGGCGGGTTTACCGGGTTGCTGCTCGGTTCCGTGTCCACCCAGGTTCTCCATCACGCCCCCTGCCCGGTGCTCGTGGTCCGGAACCGGTCCCGGACCGCCGGCGAGGGATGAGTGATCCGTTGATTCGCAAGGGGAACCCCTCCGGCGAAAGCAGCGGCTGTGACCGGTGACCACTCCTCCGACCGGCATCTGCCGGCCGTCCCCGACGGCGGGACGGCTCCGGGGCGGACCGTCCGGGGCAGGCTCCACGCGCTGTGGCACACGGTGGTCGGGGCGGTGGGCCTGATCATGGGCCTCCTTCCGCACGTCCTGCACCACATCGGACTGCTTGCCGGAACCGCCCTGGTGGCCGGATCCGGCGGCACGGCACTGTTCGGGGCACTCGGGCTTCTGGCATCCATTCCGATGCTGGTCCGCCTCTACCGTCGGTTCGGCAGTTGGATAGCGCCGGCGCTGGGACTGGCCGTCTTCGCCGCCATGTTCTCCCTGTCGGCGTTTGTCATCGGCCCGGCCATCAGCGGCACCGGAGGCGGCGTGGCCCCGGGCCCGGTGCCCACACCGGGCCACACTAGCGGGCACACCGGAGGCCACTGAACACCCAAGGAAATCCGTGGACATCCGGGGAGCCAAGGGACTGTGGAGACGCTACTTCGCGCCGGTCAGGGCGTAGCCGGAGGAGCGCACGGCCTCAGTCAGCGCTTCCTGGTTGGCGGTGCCGGTGACGCTGAGGCGCGACGTGCCGCCCGGGACCAGGTCGACGGCCGCTGTCTGGACCCCGGATACCCGGGACACGGCCTTCTCGACGGTCTGGACGCAGTGCCCGCAGGTCAGCCCTTCCAAGGCGTACTGCGCGCTGGACGCCTGAGTCTCTGACGTTCCGGCGCCCGGAACCGCAGCCTGCATTTTGGCTGCGGGGGCGCAGCAGCTGCAGCCGTGGTCGGCAGTGGAGGCCAGGGGGAGCTGGGTTCGTGTTTCGGTTGTTCCGCACATGTCAGTTTTCCTTCGAAGCGAGGGATAGAGGGGGCTGTTGTGGTTGAACGGCTGTAGCGGCCTGGGGACCGGACAAACCACGTCACTGACAACACTCACAGGATACCCCCTGGGGGTATGAGCCGCAAGAGTCATTAGCGCCATCCTGCTATCCCTGTCCCCGGAGGGGGTAGCGTTCCTGGCGTGGTTCAAAGGATCTGGGGGCTCCCGCTTTACCCCTTGGGCGAGGCTTGTGCCCGTCATCTGGTTTAGGTCCCGCAGTTCCCCCCGGGGAAAGCGGCCTGACCCACGGCCGGCGAGGCCAAGGCAGGGGGATCAAAGACTCTGATGCGGCAGGCCGGGCGGGTTGATTGTGAACCGCAAGGGCACTCGTGCCCCTGGGTGCCGTCGGGAGGCAGCGATGGGCGTCTGGGGCTACATCCTGATAGGGCGCCAGGGGCGCCGAACGTCATCCGCCGCCATGGTGGAGCAGGGTGTTGACGGATACCCCTAGGGGGTATATGTTCGGCTTAACCGGAAAACGTCGTCCCGGGCGAAAGCCCTTACGCAATGAAGGTCCGGCTACGGGTGGACAGAGCCCGCAGCCCTCCCCGGATTCCCTCGTTGCCAAAGGACTCACCTTGTCTTCCGACCCCAGCCCCGCACCCGATCACCAACCGGCAAACAGCCGCGATCTGACTGCTGATCCAGTCATCACGCCGGGCAGCACCGGCGTAGAAGGAGGAGCAGTGACTGCGCTTCTGAAACGCACCGTCGTGGAAGTCCGCGGCCTGCAATGGGCCACCTCAAAAGCGGTCGTGGAACACGTCCTGCTGCAGCGGTCCGGCGTCGCGGCCGTGGACGCGAACCCGGTCGCCCAGACCGCGACCGTGAGCTTTGACCCGTCCGTGACTTCCGTGCAGCAGATCTCCGGATGGATCCGGGACTGCGGATACCACTGCCGAGGGGAAGCGGTCCCCGACCACGTTTGCTACCCGATGGACGAAACAGGGCGCACCTCCGCGCCGGGGCATGACACCGCTGGCAAGGCCGGAACCGGCCATCCGTCCGGGCACGTCCACCCCGCCGGGACGGCGCAACCGATGGAGCATGTGTACCCGACGGAGCCGGATCACCAGGCCATGCACCCCGGTCATGCGCCGGAAACGGTGGAAACCCACCCCGGCCATGTCCATACTCCGGCGGACAGCCACAGCCCGCAAGGTGCGATGCCCCGGACCCCGCAGGACATGATGGGCCACGGCGGACACCACGGCGGAATGTCGATGGATGACATGGTCAAGGACATGCGCAACCGGTTCGTTGTCGCAGCCATCCTGTCAGTAGGAGTGACTCTGTGGTCCCCGATGGGCCGGGACATGTTCGGCTTCACCGCGCCGACCCCGTTCGGGCTTCGTGACGACGTTATGGCGCTGATCCTGTCCCTTCCGGTCATTTTCTACTCGGCCTGGATCTTCTTCGACGGCGCCTACCGGGCGCTAAAGGCCCGCACCTTGGACATGATGGTCCTGGTCGCGATCGCCGTGGGCACCGGGTGGCTTTACAGCGTCTGGGTCACCTTCACCGGCGGCGGTGAAGTGTTCTACGAAGCCGCCACCGTCCTGACCTCCTTCGTGCTGCTGGGCCACTGGTTCGAGATGCGCGCACGGGGCGGGGCGAACGAGGCCATCCGCACGCTGCTCGAGCTTGCCCCGCCGGTCGCGGTGGTCATCCGCGACGGCGACACGGTCGAGATCCCTACCTCCGAGGTCCAGACCGGGGACCTGTTGCTGATCCGGCCGGGATCGAAAATCCCTGTTGACGGGGAGGTTGAGGACGGCCAGTCGGAGGTCGATGAGTCCATGGTCACGGGCGAGAGCCTTCCGGTGACCAAGACCATCGGCTCGGAAGTGATCGGCGCGTCCATCAACACCACCGGCACGGTGCGGGTCCGGGCCACCAAGGTCGGAGCCGACACCGCCCTGGCACAAATTGTGGCCCTCGTCCAGGAAGCCCAGAACTCCAAGGCACCCGGCCAGCGCCTGGCCGACAGGGCCGCGTTCTGGCTTGTTCTGGTCGCCCTGATCGGCGGAACGGTGACGTTTGCCGCCTGGCTCGCCCTCGGCGCCGGAGTCCAGGTGGCCCTGCTGTTCGCGATCACAGTTGTTGTGATCACCTGCCCCGACGCGTTGGGGCTTGCCACGCCGACGGCCATCATGGTGGGCACCGGCCTCGGCGCCAAACGCGGCGTCCTGTTCAAGAACGCCACCGCCCTGGAAGTCTCGGCCCGGATCGACACCGTTGTGATGGACAAAACCGGCACCCTGACCAAGGGCGAACCGGAAGTCACCGACGTCGTGGTCGAGGGAATCGACGAAAGCGAACTCCTGGCCCTGGTCGCCGCGGTGGAGCAGGAATCTGAACACCCGCTCGCGGCGGCCGTGGTCCGGCACGCCCGCGAACACGGCGCACCCGTCCTGGCTGCCTCGGACTTCCGCAACGTTCCCGGGCACGGGGCTGGCGCTACCGTGGACGGGCGCCGGGTAATGGTCGGCAACCGCAGACTGATGGCCAACGAAGGCATCGATCTGGGCCCGCTGGCCGCGGTCCGCGATGAACTTGCCGACACTGGGCGGACCGCCGTCCTCGTTGCCGTCGACGGCAAGGCCGCCGCGGTGATCGCGTTGGCCGACGCCGCGAGGGAAACCGCGGCCGCGGCCGTCGCGGCCCTGCACGAGACCGGGATCGAGGTCGTCATGCTCACCGGAGACAACGAAGCGACCGCCCGGAGAATCGCCGCACAGCTCGGCATCGACACCGTCATCGCCGAGGTGCTGCCCGGAGACAAATCGGCCAAGATAGCCCAGCTTCAACAGGCGGGGAGGAAAGTCGCCATGGTCGGCGACGGCGTCAACGACGCCCCGGCCCTGGCTCAGGCCGACCTCGGCATCGCGATCGGCGCCGGCACCGATGTGGCCATCGAAACGGCCGACCTCGTCCTGATGCGCTCGGACCCGCTGGATGTCCCGATCGCTCTGCGGATCGGCAAAGGCACCCTGCGCAAGATGCGGCAGAACCTGGGCTGGGCCGTGGGGTACAACGCGATAGCCCTGCCCATCGCAGCAGGAGTCTTCGCGTTTGCCGGCGTTGTCCTCAGCCCGGAGATCGCGGCCCTGTCGATGTCCGGGTCCAGCTTCCTGGTCGCCGTCAACGCCCTGCTGCTCAAGAGGCTCCGGCTGCCCCGGCCGGAAACACCCGAGGCCACCACCGCGCGTGCTGACCGGCCGCTTGCCCCGGCCGGGAACCGCTAAGCGACCACCGCCATGGACCTCCGCCTCGTCTCCCGGGTGCTTTTCCTGCGGGCTGCCTGGCGGAGACGGGACCACTGGGACGCCGCCCGGATCACAGCCCACCAGGACCACGCCCTGCGGCGAGCTGCGCCGCGCAACCTACGCGGGCTCGGAGTTCTACCGGCGCCATCACGCCGGCCTGCACGATGCCCCCCTGGACCGGCTGCCGTCCGTGACGAAAGCGGACCTGATGGAGCACTTCGACGAGGCCGTCACGACACCGGACCTGAGCCTGGCGGGTCTGGAGAACCACCTTCTGTCCCTGACGCAGGGCGGGGGAGACCCCGGGCGGCCGTGGATGGGCCGGTGGTGGGCTGCGGCGACGGCCGGGACCACCGGCCGGCGCGGGACCTTCGTCTGGAACCGCTCCGAATGGGGCACGATCCTGGCCTCCTACGCCCGAGCCAACGACTGGGCCGGGATCTCCGCCGGCCCGACCCGTCCGGTGAAAATGGCATTGGTGAGCTCCCGCGTCCCCACACACCAGTCCGCAGTCGTCGGTGCATCCCTGCGATCCGGTCTCGTCCCCACCGTCCGCCTGGACGTCACGGCGCCCATGGATCAGACGGTCGCCGCGCTCAACCGGTTCCAGCCCAGGGTCCTCGTCGGCTACGCCTCAGCACTGAAACCACTCGCGGCAGAGCAGCGGGCCGGCCGGCTGCGCATCGCCCCGCAGGGCGTGATGTCAGCCTCCGAAGTGCTCAGCCCACACACCGCATCGGAACTGGAGACGGCATGGGGAAGTGCCCCCTTCGATGTCTACGCCGCCACCGAAACGGCCGGGATAGCCTCCCCCTGCACCTACCGGAACCGCCATGTCTACGAGGACCTGCTGATCATCGAACCCGTGGACCAGAACGGAAACCCGTGCCGGCGGGAACAACCGGAGCCAAGCTCCTCGTCACAGTCCTGTTCTCCCGCACGCTGCCGCTGATCCGCTACGAAATGTCCGACACCGTGAGACTGGGCGGACGGGGCTGCCCCTGCGGACGCTCCTTCACCGTTCTGGAGGACATCGAAGGGCGCATCGAAGACGTCCTGCAGCTCCCAGGCAAAGCAGGCGAAGTAAGTGTCCATCCAATCGTGTTCCACCACGTTCTGGACCAGGCCGCCGCCTCGGGGTGGCAGATCATCCAAGAGGCCGCAGGGCTCCGGGTCCTCCTGGCGGGCCTCGCACCCGGAGCCTCCACCGATGGGGTTCGGACTGCCGTAGCCGGCGCACTCAAAGAAGTCGGTGTAGTAGACACCGCGGTGGACGTACGCCTTGTTGAACGCGTCGAACGGACCGCCTTGGGGAAGGCACCCTTCGTGCGCAGGCTGACGGGCGGCCACTGACAAGTCGGTCCCGAAAATTGTCCGTGTACGGGTGATCGGGCCGGCTCTGCCGCGTCATCTACGCCGAGCTGGTTCCGAACAGCATCCCGAGCAGGTACGTCACGGCTGCTGCGCCGTAACCGATGGCGAGCTGGCGTAGCGCCATTTTCAACGGAGCC
Organism: Arthrobacter sp. TB 26; assembly: GCF_000427315.1. GTDB lineage: Bacteria > Actinomycetota > Actinomycetes > Actinomycetales > Micrococcaceae > Arthrobacter. Next base: position 9,514 of record NZ_AUPJ01000313.1, on the reverse strand, counting down.
CCGCCGGAGAGCAGGGCAACGATGGCGCCGGTGGACAGCAGTGCCAGGCCGACGATGATGCCGGCGACGATGAGCGCGGTGATGCCCTCCAGTCCGAAGAGGTACGGGAGCACGGGCAAGATGGCGCCGGAGCCGAAGAACAGGAAGCTGGATGTGGCCGCACCCAGCCCGGTGCCGACCGCCTCGTGTTCGTCGTGTTCAGGGGAAGCCACGATCGGCTTCTCGTGCGGGTTTTGCAGCGTCTCGGCGGCTTTGGCAGTTGCTTCCTCTTCTGCCATGCCCCGTGCGCGGTACAGGAGAGCCAGTTCGTTCGAATCTGCGTTCAGGTGCGGAAGCCGCGTGTGTGCGTCCTCGTTCGGTGTTGACGCTTCGAGCAGTTCGCGCTGGGAACGCACCGAGACGTATTCGCCGGCTCCCATGGACAGGGCGCCGGCGAGTAGCCCGGCTACGCCACTGAGGAGGACCACGCCGTTGGATGCGCCGCTGGCGCTGATACCCATTACGAGGGAGAGGTTGCTGACGAGCCCGTCGTTGGCGCCGAAGACGGCGGCGCGGAAGCTGCCGGAGAGCCTGTTCCTGCCCCTTGTGGCGAGTGCGCGGACGATTTCCTCGTGGATCTGTTCGTCGGCGGCCATGGTGTCAGTGGCGTGGACATCGCGCGCGTACGGTGAGCGCGCTTCGGCACGCTGGGCCAGGGCGAGGACGAACACGGACCCGAAGTGGCGGGCCAGAAAGCCCACGAACCGGGTCCGGACGCTTCCGTGACGGGCCTTGCCGACTTTATCGCCGAGCAGGTCCAGCCAGTGCTGTTCGTGACGGGTTTCAGCTTCGGCCAGGGCCAGGAGTATCTCCCGTTCTTCCCCGGTCCGGCGACCGGCAAGGTCCCGGTACACGCCAGCCTCGGCCCGTTCGTCGGCCAGGTACTGGCGCCAGCGACGAAGATCCGCAGGACTGGCGGCCTGGGAAGTCGGTGTGGTGTGTGTTTTGGGCAGGTTGGTCATGGTCATCCTCAAGGCAATACCCTTGACCGGACCCATAATTTTCGGGGAGCTCCGGTCAGAGTGATGTCTGACCGAAGGTCTCGCTCGCCCGGCACCTGCTAGCCGGGTGGCGCACCGGGCAACCTGTAGGAGGATGCCAGTATGTCGATGCGCCGCTGCGTCCGCGATGCGCGGACGGTGGGAACTACTCCCCTTCGATAAGACAAGTCTTCCATATATCCGCCGCAGATTCATGCGTTTACATGTTTTTCGGATTGCCGAAGTTTCGTTTCCTGGACGGCCTCCAGGCGTCATTTCGGTGTGCCGTGGGATTCTTTAGGGCCAGGCGGAAAGTGACCGCTAGCGCAACCAGTGACCGCCGTGGCCCGTACCAAATATTGTCCGTGAAACGGATGGTCGTGGCGCACTTTTGGGACGACAGAAGGATGGTCCGGTTAGGTGGCCTTCCGCGGGTACGAGCAGCGGGGGAGTGTACGGGGTTCACGGAAGTGAGACACCCCTCTGTCAGCAAATGCAAGTCCCAGCAGGCAGCCCCGTGACTTGAAAAGAAGCTTGGGTCGGCCGCCTTTTCTGCCCGCCTGCACCTAAGGGCTGTGATATTTATCGCCTTGCGTTATCAGAATGTGACAATCAGCTCTTATTTAGGGTACGGTCGCTTTCGTGCCGATTCTCTCCAGGGCGGCACTCCCGGGTTGATTGCCTAACTCTGCCGCTGCCGGGGATCCGTTCGCAGAATTCGTCCGGCAGAGACGGGGAAACCACGTTTGGCCTGGTTCAGGCCTTGGGGTGAAGCCGCGCTACTGCATCTGCAGGAATTGCGGCCGGGTGACTCCCATCCGAATCCGACAGCTAACCCCGCAGGCATTGGGAGAGGCTACTTTGTCATGTCCACACGCGTTCATGGCCGCCGTCGCGCGGTTACCGTTCACACCAGTCCGCTGGCGAATATTTCTAAGTCTGCCGCAGACAACTTTGGCGGAGCGGGACGGCAGGCCGCCGTCCTCGCCGTTGCTTCAGGCCTAGTTTTATCCAGCGGTATCGCTGCCCAGGCCGCCGAGGCTCCGGCCCAGCAGGACGCGGCACTGCCCTCAACGCAGGAAGTGACCGCCCAGGCGTCCGCCCCGCTCAGCGCCGACGCCAGCGTTCGGATATCCTTCGAACGCCCGGCCGTCACCACTACCCCCGCGCCGGTCATCGAAGCGCCGGCGGCCGCCGAAATCCCTCAGCCCACACCGGCAGCCAAGACCCCGGCAGCCAAGACAACAGTGGCCAAGACGCCAGCGGCCCAGACACCGGTCGCAGCGCCCAAGGTCACCGTTCAGGCGGCACCGGCGCCAGCCGCTGCCCCTCAGGCAGCGGGCGGAGTCAACGCCACCATGCTTTCCGCCGCCTACGCGCAGCTGGGCCTTATCCAGGACTGCACCCGCCTCGTCGAAAAGGCCTTGGGTGCAGCAGGCATCCCTGTGGGCGATATAGGCCCTATGGCGTTCATGAAATACGGCAAGACGGTTGGCACCCCGGCCCCGGGTGACATGGTCGTTCAGTCCGGACACGTTGGAATCTACGCAGGCAACGGCCAGGTAGTCAGCTCGGGTATGAACGGAAAAAACCAGACGGTGGTTCACCCGCTGTCGTGGTTGACCGCAACGGGGCCTGTCACGTTCGTACGCGCCGGCGCCTAGGAACACCCCCGCCTCNGGCCGGTGAGTTGCTGCCTTGGGGGCAGCGCGTCACCGGCCCTTGGCATGCCGCCCTCCGGCGGGTAGACGCCCTCGCCGATGGACGGGTAACAAAGTTCCGGTCGGCGAGGGCGCCGCTGCCGAAAGCCGCACTGGTTGGTAGGCACTGTGGTCCCAATGCTTGAACCACTAGATGGCCCTGGCACCGGGCCACGGACTTGTGCCCCGGTGCCAGGGCCGCCGAAGCTGCAGGAACCGCCCTAGATTTGCAGTCCGGCTTGGCTCCGGGCCGGAGTCAGTCGTGGGCGGGTTCGCCAGTGACTTTGTGGTCGGCGTGGTTCAGGCCTTCCATGACGAGCCGGGTCAGGTGCCCGTCGGAGATGCTGTAAACGACGTGACGGCTGAGTTTTCGTGTGGTGACGAGTCCGCTGAAGCGTAGCTTGGCCAGGTGCTGGCTGACCGAGGTCCGCGAGGCTCCTGTTCGCTCCACCAGGGAGCCGACGTCGCAGGATTCCTGGGCGAGAAGCCAGAGGATCTGCAGCCGGGTGGGGTCCGAGAGCATCCGGAACGTGGCCGTGGCCGCGTCCAGCCGGCGGGAATCCGGCGCGTCAGGGTGGTGGAAGCTGACCGGCGGGACATGTTGTGCGTTTTCCACAGGTTCAGCCTTTCATCGTCTCCGGTACGGCGACAGTTTTGGATACCGCAGGCCAGAACCGGAACGCCGCGACTGCACTGATTGTAGCCACGATGGCCAGCACGGCGGCTGCCACGGGCTGGCCGGCGGCCGCTCCGATCCAGCCAGCGACAGGGTAGGTGATGATGAAGCAGGCATGGGAGAGCGAGAACTGGGCGGTGAAGATGTAGGATCGGGTGCTGTCCGTCGCCGCGCGGCGCAGCAGCCGCGCTGAGGGCGTGTTGATCATCGAGGTCCCGACACCGAGCAGCGCCCATAGTCCCAGCAGGACCGGCCAGGTCCCGGGAGCGGCGAGCAGAGCGAACGCCGCGGCGAGTCCGAGCGAAAGCAGCACAGCCCCGGCCCTCATGAAGACCCTGTCCGATAGCCGGTCCAGGATTCCGGGCGCCGAGAGGGCGACGGCCATGGACCCTGCGCCGTAGCAGGCCAGGGCGATCGCGACATCGGTATTGGAGCCGCCGAACAGGTCCCGGGCGTAGACGACGGTGTTCACCAGCACCAGTGCCGTTGCGGCGGCGACGGCCAGGTTCAGGGCCATCAGTCCGCGCAGCTCCGGTGTTTTGATGAAAATCCGGGTGCCCAGCGTGGTCCGATGCCACAGGGTCCCTTCCTGCCGGGCCGCCGGTGATGCGGGCAGCCTGGTCGTGATTACCAGTGCCGCGGAGAACAGGAAACCGGCCACGGTCCCGAGGAACAGTTCGTGGAAAGACAGCACGGTCAGGAGCGCCGCGGCCAGTGCCGGGCTGACCAGGGATTCCAGGTCGTAGGCCAGCCGGGAGAGCGAGAGCGCCCGGGTGTAGTGCCGTTCATCCGGCAGCACCACCGGGATCAGCGACTGGAACGCCGGGGTGAATGTTGCCGAAGCACTTTGCAGCACGAAGACCAGGACATAGATCTGCCAGGCCTGGTCCACCATCGGCAGCATCAATGCGATACCCGCCCGGATCAGGTCCGCGCCGACAAGCACAGCTTTCTTCGGCAGCCGCTCGACCAGGGCGGCCATCAGCGGGGCAACGAACACATAGGCGAGCATCTTGATCGTCAGGGCTGTGCCCAGAACGGCACCGGCCTGACCGCCGGCGAGGTCAAAGGCCAGCAGGCCCAGCGCCACCGTCAACAGACCCGTGCCCAGCAGGGCGACGACTTGGGCAGAAAAAAGCTTCCGGTAGGCCGGAACGGCCAGGACTTCAATCAAAGGGACTCCTTGGAACACCGGGAAAACAACAATAAGTGCTTACGTGTGCACGTATAATACTAGTTGCCGGCGCCGATGTTTTCCATGATCCACCGGCTGAAGAGCGGGTGCCCGCGTAATGAGGTCCTCCGCGCTGAGTGTGAGGACCTGAGGCGGTCGGAGACTGCCAGTGGCGGGCACGCGTGTTGGACTGACGGATCTGTGCCGGGCGACCATGCATCCGCTGTCATGGCGCTAACCATCTGGAAGGGCATGACGGCCCTCTCCTCCGATCTAAAGGACGGGTTCCTTGCGAGCTTCTGTACTGCCGAATTTCTTCATACCGTCGCCCACGGTGAGCGCTTTCGAACTCGGGCCGCTGACCATACGGTTCTACGCGCTCTGCATCCTGGCAGGCATCGTCCTGGGGACCTGGCTGACGGCCCGCCGTCTCCGGGCGCGGGGCGGTACAACTGCGCAGGCCCTGGACATCATCGTGTGGGCGGTTCCGTTCGGCATCATCGGCGGCAGAATCTATCACGTCATCACAGACAACCAGCTGTATTTTGGGCCGGGCAAGGATCCTTGGGGGGCTTTCCGGCTCTGGGAAGGCGGGCTCGGCATCTGGGGCGCCGTGGCCCTCGGCCTTGTCGGCGCCGCCATCGGGGCACGCCGGTCCGGCGTCCGCTTGGCAGCATTCGCGGACGCCGCCGCCCCGGGGCTGCTCCTGGCCCAGGGCCTGGGCCGCTGGGGGAACTGGTTCAACAATGAGCTGTACGGGGAGCCGACGGACCTGCCGTGGAAGCTCCAGATCCACGCCATGAACCCTGCCACCGGCCAGGCGCTCACCGCTGCCGATGGCACCCCGGAGATCCTCGGATACTTCCATCCGACGTTTCTCTACGAGTCCTTGTGGTGCGTGGCCGCCGCGTCGCTGCTGCTGTTTCTGGATCGCAGGTACAAGCTCGGCGCAGGCTCGGTGTTCGCCCTCTACATCGTCTTCTACACAGCCGGCCGCTTTGCCTTCGAGCTGATGCGCACTGACTATGCCAACACGATCATGGGGCTGCGCGTCAACACCTGGGTTTCCGCTCTGCTCTTTCTCGCCGGCGTCGGTCTCTTCCTGGCCCTGAGATCCCGGCCACGATCCGAAGCGACGGCCGGAAGCGCCGACACCGTCGACACCGTTGAAGCCCACACGGAGGGGCGTCCTGACGAGTCGCTCGGGGATACGCCGGACGGAAGAAACGATAGCCACCGAACGCGATGATAAGAACGCTGGTGTCGCCACAACTAAACCTGACCGGCCACGGCCATGACGGTGGCAGCTCCCGCGAGTGAAGCATCAGCGCTCCCCGCTCGCAAGGCTTAGCAGCAGTCTTAGCCAGCCGCCCGCCGCCGGCTCCGTGACAGCTGCGAGCCCGTGGAGCCTGAGTCTCGGATATTCATCAAACCCCATCAACACTCACACACCGGTACCATTCGAGCCGTCAATAGATCCGGTAAATCGCTCAGGTGGGTACCGTTCGGGCTGTCCTAGTGGGCTCCAATCAAGTTGACACGATCACGCCGGACGCATCGTCCGCGCCGCGGCTGACCAGAAGTTGTTCCGGGTGGTCCGCGGCCGTTGCCGGCAGCCCGGAACTGGCCGCGTATAGCGAAGGCCCGGGCCCTCGGACACTGCGCGGGCCTGCACCTCTCCTTAGAAGCCTGACGTGCCGATGAAAACCTGGATGAAGGCGAAGAAGATGCTGGCCATCACGGCCGTGTAGAGCAGTGCGATGATGATCCAGCCCGAGTCGCTGAGGATCCTGCCGGCGCCCGAGGGTACCTTGATGATTCCGTGTGTGATGTTTCGGGCGGTCACCCACACGACCAAAGGGATCATCGCGGCCCAGACTGTCATGCACAGGGGGCAGAGGATGTGGATGGAGTACAGAGCCTGTGACCACAGCCACACCACAAAGGCGAAGCCTAGTGTGACGCCGGTCTGGAGCCCCGCCCAGTACCAGCGGGCAAACCTCGCCCCGGCGAGCAAGGCCATGCCAGTGGTGACGATGACGGCGAACGCGACGATTCCAATAAACATGTTGGGGAAGCCAAAAACGGAACTTTGCCAGGTCTGCATGACCTGGCCGCAGGAAATCCAGGGATTGATGTCGCAGGCGGTCTTGTAGGCGGGGTTCTTCAGTACTTCGAGTTTTTCCAGCACCAGGGCGCCGGAGGCCAGCCAACCGATGAGCCCGGAGATGACCAGGAGCCACCCGAACGGCCTGTCGCGGGTCATGCGGGGCTGGTCCGGTTGGGTGGTGTTATGCGTATTGACGTCGCCGGTTAACTTCACATTCCCGGCGGAATCGGTGGTGCTGGTCATAGGGTGTGGTTTCCTTTCAGGTCGGTCGTCCCGGTGCGTGGTGTGGCGGGGTTGCAGCCGCGGCGTCGGAGGACCGGGGGAGTACGTGGCGTTGTAGTCGGCGCCGCTGGCGCTGGGGATACCGGTGGCGCTGACCACCCTGGCTGCGCTGGATCGCCCTTCCGTCTCATCTTCCTGTTACCCAGGGGCGGATCAGTTGGGCGACCGGTGAACGGCAGGACGCGGCTAATCGCCGGTCCGTGTTGGCGGGGACCGTATGGTGCCAAGGATCAACAGGACTACGCCGGTGGTGACGAAGACGTCGGCGAGGTTGAAGGTGGGAAACCAGCCGCTGTGAAGGTAGTCCACGACACCGTTCCCGTCGAGCCGGTCAATGAAGTTCCCGACGGCTCCTCCGAGCAGGAGGACCGCTCCTGCCCGGGAGAGGCCGGTCATGGCAGGAGCGGAGGAGACGGTGTACCAGGTCAGGGCTGCGATGATCAGACCGGTGGCGGCGATGACGATCCAGGGTGCCAGGTCCGCGCCGAGGCTGAACGCGACACCGCGGTTATAGAGCAGCCGGACGCTGATTGGGCCCAGGTCGGTCGTCATGCCGTTGGAAAGCACGGCTTCGGCCAGAGCCTTGACGGTGAGGTCGGCCCCGGCCAGGAGGGCTGCCCAAAGCAGCAATACCGTCCTGAACCGTCGGGCCGACGGAACCGGCACGACGGGCCGGGTGGTCGCGTCGGCGCTCATACTGACGGTTCCAGTGCAGGGGAGGGCCGGGCGGACGTGAACTCGGTCTTGCGGCTGATCCGGCCAGCCCGGACGCCATTGGCGATGACCACGATTTCGGCCAGTTCGTGGATCAGGACCACGGCGGCCAGGCCGAGGATTCCTAACAGCGCCAGAGGGATCAGCACGGCGATCAGCAGCAGGGACAGCCCGACGTTCTGGAGCATGATGCGCCGGGTCCTGCGTGCATGGTCCAGCACCTGGGGCAGATGGTTCAGGTCCTCGCCCATCAGGGCGATGTCGGCGGTTTCGATCGCGACGTCGGTGCCCATGGCACCCATTGCGATGCCGGTGTCGGCGGTCGCCAGGGCCGGGGCGTCGTTGACGCCGTCACCGACCATCGCGGTGGGCTGGCGGTTTTGGAGCGTCCGGATGATTTCCGCTTTGTCCTCGGGGCGAAGGTCGGCGTGAACCTCGGTGATGCCCGCGGCCTTGCCCAGCGCTGTGGCTGTGATGAGGTTGTCGCCGGTGAGCATGGCCGTGGTGTAGCCGGAGGCAGTGAGCCGGGCGATGACGTCGCGGGCTTCGGGCCGCAGCTCATCACGGACGGCGATCGCTCCGATAACCTGGCCGTCGTCCTCGATCAGGACAGCCGTTGCACCTGCGTGCTGCATCCTCTCGACCTCGGCGGCCAGCGGTCCGGCGTTGATCCAGCCCGGGCGGCCGAGACGGACGGTCCTGCCGTCGAGCCGGCCTTCCAAACCGGCGCCGGGGATGGTGTCCACATCGGTGACGGCCGCCCGGTCCGTGGCGGCGGCGAGGATGGCGCGGGCGAGCGGATGCTCGCTGCGGGCCTCCAGGCCGGCAGCGAGGGCCAGGACGTGTTCCCTGGTCGCGGTGCCGGTCGCGGCTACCTCGATCACGGCGGGCTTGTTGCGGGTGAGCGTTCCGGTCTTGTCCAGTGCGATGGTGCGGATTTTGCCGAGGGTCTCCAGGGCGCCGCCGCCCTTGATGAGCACGCCGATGCGGCTGGCCGCACCCACGGAAGCGACCACCGTGACGGGAACGGAGATGGCCAGTGCGCAGGGCGAGGCGGCGACCAGGACGACGAGAGCGCGTTCAAACCACAGCAGAGGTTCCCCGACGATAAAGCCGAAGAGGATGATCAGGGCGGCGGCGATCAGGATGCCTGGGACGAGCTTGCTGGCGATGGAGTCGGCCAGGCGCTGGCCCGGGCCCTTACGGGACTGCTCTGCCTCCACGATGTGCACGATCCTGGCCAGCGAGTTGTTCTCCGCGGTGCTGGTCACTTCAACCTCGAGCGGACCGGTGCCGTTAATCGACCCGGCAAAGACCTCGCTTCCCGGCCCGGCCTCGACCGGAACGGATTCACCGGTAAGCGCCGAGGTGTCCAGGGACGTGCGGCCGGTGATGATCCTGCCGTCAGTTGCCAGACGTTCGCCGGGCCGGACAACCATCCGGTCCCCGGGGATGAGTTCTGCCGGGGGGACGGTGATTTCTATGCCGCCGCGCAGGACGGTCGCCTCGGCCGGGACAAGGTCCAGCAGGGCGCGCAGGCCGCGGCGGGTCTTCGCCAGCGAGTATTCCTCGAGGCCTTCGGAAATGGCGTAGAGGAAGGCCAGCATTGCCGCTTCCTCGAACTGCCCGAGGGCGACCGCGCCGGCGGCGGCCATCGTCATCAGCGTGCCGACCCCGATTTTGCCCTTCGCCAGGCGCCGGAGGGTGGAAGGAACGAACGTCCACGCGGCAACCAGCAGCGCAACGATCTCCAGGGGAAGCGTCAGCCACTGGGGCCCCCCGATGAGGGAAGCGATCCACGCGGCGAGGAGTATGACGCCGGAAACGGCGGCTGCACGG
>NZ_AUPJ01000312.1 GCF_000427315.1 Arthrobacter sp. TB 26 | reverse complement strand
CCCTGCGGCTTCCGCCGCTTCTTCGGACTTGCCGCTCCCGGTCTTCTCGTCGCTGCAGCCGCAGGCGTCACTCATCGTTCATTCTCTTTCGTCAGGGGGGCACCCGTGCTGCCGGTGCCGTAGTTCGGGCACAGGCTGACGGCGTTGCCGGTGGCGGCAAGCAGGATCTCAGCCTGGGCAAGCACGTCCATGAGTTCCGGACGGGACAGCGAGTAGTACACGCTTCGGCCCTGTACCCGGCCCTCCACCAGGCCGCAATCGCGCAGGCACGCGACATGGGCAGATACGGTGGACTGGGCCAGGCCCAGCTCCGTGGTGAGGTCACCGACGCGGACCTCACCACCTGCCATCCGCTTCACGATGCTCAACCGGGTCGGGTCACTCAGCGAATGGAACAGCGCCGCTGCGGGATCGAGCCGGCTGCACGGATCAGCGGACACCATAGGTTCAATCGTCATTTGACGATGATAGCGTATTTTTATGATGCCATCGGCCTCATGCTGTAACGTCGACAAGGCGTCCCGCGGCGTTCCCTGCGTCCCGCGCTTCCACAGATAGAGCCTGGACATGAGTGCTCCTTCGCCCCACGACGGGCGGGGCGATGCTTCTGCCGCTTGGCGGACCATCGAGATATTGACCGAGGAGACACCGATGAGCATTGGCGGATACTTCGCCGAGATGGTGCAGTCCGGTGCCTTGTTGGTGGCCATGCCGCTGGCTATGACAGCCGGGGTCGTCTCTTTTATCTCGCCGTGCATCCTTCCGCTGGTGCCGGGGTATCTGGGCTATGTCTCCGGCCTGACCGACCCGTCACGGCCGGATAACCGGCGGCGGGTCCTGACTGGCGTCGGTCTTTTCATTCTCGGCTTCGCCGCGGTGTTCACCCTGTATGGAGCAGCGTTCGGTGTGATCGGCGGCTGGATGGTGCAGTGGCAGGACACGCTGATCCGTGCCCTGGGGGTGTTCGTCGTATTCATGGGCCTGGTGCTGGTTGGCAGTTTCTCTTTCCTCCAGACCACCCGGAAACTTTCCTTCCGGCCCAGGACGGGCGTCGCAGGGGCGCCGCTGCTCGGTGTGATCTTCGGCCTTGGATGGACCCCGTGCATGGGTCCGACGCTCAGTGCCGTCCTGGCGCTGAGCACGACCACCGGGGACCCCTGGCGCGGCGCCCTGCTGGGTTTCATCTACTGCCTGGGACTGGGAATTCCCTTCGTCCTGGTGGCACTGGGCCTGAACTGGGTCACCAGGACCCTGGGTTTCATCCGCCGGCACATCCGCACGTTCAACATCATTGGCGGTTCGCTGCTCATCCTCGTCGGGCTCCTGATGGTCTCCGGGGTCTGGATGGTCTGGATTTACCAGCTGCAGAACCTCGCCGGGACCATCACCACCCCGGTATAAACGCAAAGGACTGGATCATGAACGCCTACCGCCCCGCCCCTGCCGCCGGTGCATCCCTGCCCCGCCGGCGCACCCTCCTGCTGGGCATCGCAGCCGGGGCGCTGCTGCTGACCGGCTGCACACCCCCGGATTCCCTGGCCGCCCAAGCCCGGGCCGGGGACAACAAGAACTACATCGCCGGCGACGGCTCCGTCTCCGAGTACGCCCCCAACGACAGGAGCGCTCCGGTGGAGATGGAGGGCAGGCTCTATGACGGCACCATCGTCAACTCCTCTGCGTGGCGGGGCTCAGTGACGGTTCTGAACGCCTGGTACGCCGCGTGCGCACCCTGCCGCACGGAAGCCCCCACGCTGGAGACCCTGTATCAGGAAAACAAAAGCGACGGAGTGCTGTTCTACGGAATCAACCTGCGCGATACTGCCGCGACTTCCGCCGCTTTCGAACGGACCTTTGGAACAACCTATCCGAGCTTTAACGGCGCCGACGGGGCTATCTTGCTGGCCTTATCCGACTACGTGCCCCCGCGTGCAGTCCCTACAACCCTGGTTCTGGACAAAGAAGGTAGAGTCGCGGCACGCGTGCTCGGCATCGCCGAGAAAAGCATCCTGAAGGCCCTCATCAGCAGCGTGCTGAAAGAGTCCTGACAGGCCAACAAAGGTGCGCGGCTCCCAGCCAGCCGGAGCTCGCTGCTCAACCGAATAAGTGAGAGCTGACTACCGATATCGGATATTATGTAAAGTAGTAAAGAGGCTATTCGCATTTTCTGCGAATACATCCACTTCTGATAACGATCGCTCAGGAGCCGAGATCGGCCCTGACCAGGCGATTCGCTCGATTCGCCACGCGCAGGATCACCTCGGGCGAGGCGAACTGTTGTGGTTTCCTGTGTCGCAAAATCCGGGTCTGATCAGGCATTTTGTGTCTCATTGTTGCATTTTTTGCATTTTGACTGCAAAAATTGCAGTCGACATAGGAGGCTCCTTGGGTGATAAGTTCGGCGGTCTCGCGTTCCTCCCGCTGCCTAATCGAGAGCCGGATCGTGACGGGTTCCTGAGCGAGGTGCTCACCGGGTGGAAGCGATCGCACTCGGCGCAAAACTTCACCATGCAAACGACCAGGCGCCGGGTCGCATCTGTTATGCGCCTGGCGGACTTCTCGGGCAAGTATCCGTGGGAGTGGGCCCCCGTCGACGCGGACGAGCTGTTCGACCATCTTCGCGGTGTCGAGAACCTGGCCTTGTCCACTGTCCGGGCCTACCAGACGGACATCAAACTGTTTTGCGAGTATGCAACCAACCCTGAATACCCGTGGAACGAGAACTGCGGGCGCCTCTTCGGGACAACCTTTTCCCAGGTGATCACCGAGTTCAACAAAGCCAGGCACGTCCAGGATGCCGATATGGGTCCGGAGAAGCGTGCCTTTACTCTCGAGGAGCTGCAGGCCTTCTTCGACCTAGCCGACCTGGAAGTCGAACGGATCATAAACTCCGGACGCAAGGGCGCTCTTGCCGCGTGGCGTGACGCCGTCGCCTTCAAGACCGCCTACGGTTGGGGCCTTCGGCGCGACGAACTCCGTCACCTCGGCCTGGTCGATTTCTCCCGCAATGTCAAGGCTCCGTACTTCGGCGACTACGGCATTCTGCGCGTCCGGTTCGGGAAGTCGCAGAAGGGCTCCCCCAAGAAACAGCGGTCCGTGCTGACCCTCCTGGACTGGGCAGCCGAGGCGGTTGATGACTGGGTCAAACGCGGTCTTCCCCGCTACGGGCAGCCTGTCAGCGATCTCTTCCCGACTGGCCGCGGCGGCCTGGTTCCGGAAAAGAACCTCCGGGATCGGATGCGCGGATTCCTCGACGAACTCGGCTTTCCGCCGGGGCTCGACCTTCACTCCCTGCGACGGTCCTATGTCACGCACATGCAGACCGAGTACGGCTATGACACCAAGTTCATCTCGATGCAGGTTGGCCACGAGCACACAGCGACGACCACGATCTACACACTTCCCTCCCCCGACTTCGCCGCGCGCGAACTGGAACGCGTGCTCAACACAACCCTCCTGGCCAGCAACAGCAAGCTGCTGACCAAACCCACAACGCCTTCCGGAAAGGCATCACGATGAACCGTCAAATCGACTACCAGTTCCGCGTCAAGGAGCTGATGGCACGCGCCGGGATGCGCAACAGCCGCGATCTGGTCGCTCCGCTTCGGGAGCGTGGCATCACGCTCTCCGAGTCGCAGATCTACCGACTCGTCGGACAGAACCCGGACCGGATCGCCTTCCAGGTCTTGGCAGCACTTTGCGACATCTTCAAGGTCGAAGCCAACGAAATCTTTACCTACACAGGAACGGAAACCCGCACCCAGCGCCGTCGGACCGCCGTCGGCGACGGCACGGATGTCCCCCTGATGGAGGCCTACCGCCCGGTCCGCGCCCGCATTACCCGTCCCGATGAGCAGTGAGTTCAAGCCGCGCGGTCGTCCCCGATCAAACAGGACGAGCGAGGGTTGCGACCGCTGCGGGAGAACCACCGGAAAGATCCGGGTCCGCTGGCCAGACGGACGGATCTGCGGAATATGCTTCACGAACGCAACCCACCGATACGGTCAATGCCCGCTCTGCGGTGCCGACAGAATGCTGCCAGGTCGAACGGATGCGGGCGACGACATCTGTCGCGAATGCGCCGGCATCACGACGGACCTCACCTGTGACAACTGCGGCCGCGAGGCCGAGCGCTTCCGCGGGGGTCACTGCATCACCTGCGTTCTCGCCAACGATCTGACGGAGCTTCTGAGGCCGAATGACCCACCCGACCTGCGGCTCAAACGCCTTATCAAGGTATTGACCGGGGCCACGCGGCCGGAGAGCATCTACACCTGGCTGCGCAGCAACGGTGGCCGGTCCGCCGGGCTGCTCAAACGGATCGGTGACAGGGAGATCGAGCTCTCCCACCGGGCTTTCGACGAACTGCCCAAGACGCCGGCGGTCGAGCACGTCCGCGCGATCCTCACTCATAACCGGATCCTGCCCGCACAGGAAGACCGGCAGCTGGCCATGTTCGAGCAGTGGCTGGAAGAACGCCTCGACCAGCTCTCCTCGACGCCGGAAATCCACGCCCCCATCGAGCGTTTCGCCCGCTGGCATCACCTCAAGAGACTTCGGGCGGAGTCATCCGCGACGAAGAACATGAACTATGCCGTGCGCTCGGCCAAGCAGGAGATCACAGAGGCCGGAAAGTTCCTCCGCTGGCTCCTCGATGAGCACCGCCGGACAGCAGCTTCCTTCCGCCAGATACATATCGACGAATACCTCTCCGAGGGCACCTCAACCCGTCGACATATCCGGAACTTCATCCAATACCTCAAGCGGGAAACGCCGGGGAAGGACATCCAGGTCGCTGCGCGGCTGGCCAGGACGACGCCCGTCCTCAGCCAGCAGGAACGCCTGGACCTTGTCCGCAAGCTCATCGAGGCCGACAACGTCGCCTTGTCGATCCGCATCGCGGGGCTGATCTTCCTGCTCTATGGCATCCCCATCGGCAGGATCGCCATGCTCACCATCGACGACGTCGAAGTGACCGGCAAAGGCATGTTCCTCAGTCTCGGCCGGTATCCGGCACCTATTCCCGAGCTGCTGGCACCCATGTTCTGGGCCCACCTCCAGGACCGCGCCGGCCAACAGACAGTCAACCGCGATACACGCTGGCTCTTCCCGGGCGTCCGCGCAGGAGCACCCCGATCCCCCAACACCCACCTCCTGAAGCTGCGCGGGATGGGCGTCAACATCCAAGGCATCCGCAACACCACCCTGCAGAGCCTGGTCAAAGAAATTGACGCCACGTCACTTGCCCGCATGCTCGGATACAGCAAGCAGACTCTGTCCCGCCACGCGGGAGCCGCCGGCGCACCCATGTCGAGCTACGTTGTCGGCAAGAACCCCCGCTTCGCCGAAGAGCGCAGTCGCGACCAAACTGCGAACAAAACCCAGTGACAAAGCACCAGAGGGTATGACGGCGAGCATCATCGATAGAGACCCTCAGCTCGCCCACGGAGCGAGGAATAAACCCCAAAGCGATAACCCGCTTATCCAGTT
>NZ_AUPJ01000311.1:8665-19850 GCF_000427315.1 Arthrobacter sp. TB 26 | reverse complement strand
GCCCGGTGGTGAACCGTGGCCGCCAGCTGGACTTGCCCCCGCGGTCGCTGCACCACCTGCGGTTGCCGCCGCCCCTGCGGTTCAGGGAGTTCCCGAACCCAACGCCCAGGTCCATGCCCCGGCTACCAGCGTGGTGGAGACCGTTGCCGAGGCAGAGCCGGCCGCGCCAGCGAGCGCACCCGCGGTCACGGCCACCCCGGCACCCGTGGCACCGGNCGGCAGCCGCCGTCGAGCAGCCCGTCAGGCCAAAAGCCGCGGCCAAGCTCTACGGTTCGCGAACCCTGGGCGAGTGGATCAAGCGCGTCGTGCTCCTCGCCGTCGGCGCCGTGGCCGCCGCAACGATTCTTGTGCTCGCCGCGCGCGGTGTGACCACCCTGCCGGGTGTGCCGGAGTTCCTCGAGCGGTACCCCGGCGAATATCACCTGCCCGAGACCGCCGAGCCGGGCTTCCCGTGGTGGGCGCAGTGGACACACTTCCTGAACCTCTTCCTGATGGTGCTCATCATCCGCTCCGGCTACCAGGTGCGCACCCAGCAGAAGCCGCCGGCGTTCTGGACGCCGAAGCGCGGCGGCAAAAAGATCAGCATCAACCTGTGGCTGCACCAGTCGCTTGACATCTTGTGGCTGGCCAACGGGCTCATCTTCGGGGTGCTGCTGTTTGCTTCCGGCCACTGGATGCGGATCGTCCCGACCAGCTGGGAGGTGTTCCCAAACGCGCTCTCGGCGCTCCTGCAGTACATGACACTCGACTGGCCCGTAGAGAACGGCTGGGTGAACTACAACAGCCTGCAGCAGCTCATGTACTTCCTCGTGGTGTTCGTCGCGGCCCCGCTCGCGGCGATCACCGGTGTGCGCATGAGCGAGTTCTGGCCCAAGAACGCGAAGACGCTGAACAAGATCTACCCGGTGGAAGCTGCGCGCGCGGTCCACTTCCCGACGATGCTGTTCTTCGTGCTGTTCATCCTCATCCACATGTTCCTGGTGTTCGCGACCGGCGCGCTGCGCAACCTGAACCACATGTACGCCGGTACCGACGACGTGAACTGGGTCGGGTTCTGGCTCTTCGCGGCCGCCATCGCCATCACGGCGGCCGGATGGTACGCCGCCCGTCCGATCCTGCTCGCACCCATCGCAAAGCTGTTCGGCCAGGTGAGCAGCCGCTAGGTTCCACAGCCTGAACAGGGAGGACCCCGTCAGTATGAGCTTCACATCCTTCGGCCGCATCCAGACTCCCGTCCTGGACATCGGATATGAGTCCGCGGGCGATCCGGGCGGGACCCCGGTCATCCTCCTGCACGGGTTCCCGTATGACGTCCGGGCCTTCGACGACGTCGCTCCGATCCTTGCCGGCCAGGACGCCTACGTGCTCGCGCCCTACCTCCGCGGCTTCGGTCCGACCCGCTTCCTGGATCCCACGACGGTCCGTTCAGGACAACAAGCCGCCCTCGGGCAGGATCTCATCGACTTCATGGATGCCCTCAACATCGAGAAAGCAGTCGTTGCGGGCTACGACTGGGGCGGCCGGGCGGCGTGCATCGTGGCAGCCCTGGACCCCGGACGGGTTGCCGGGCTCGTCACCGTCGGCGGCTACAACATGCACAACCTCGCGCGATCCGGGGAACCTGTGGACCCGGAATGGGAGCGAAGCTACTGGTATCAGTACTACTTCCACTCGGAGCGGGGCCGCCGCGGGCTGGACCAAAACCGTGACGAACTGTGCGGGCTGCTCTGGCGGACCTGGTCGCCCACCTGGGCTGGCGCACGCCAGGCGTTTCCCGCCAGCGCCCAGAGCCTGCACAACCCGGACTTCGTCGACGTCGTCATCCACTCCTACCGCCACCGTTACGGACTGGTCGACGGCGACCCCCGGTACCAGCGGTTCGAGGCCCTGATCGCCCAGGAGCCGCGCATCACCGTTCCGACCGTGGTGCTCGAAAGCGGGGACGACGGCGTCGGCGGCCCTCCGGCGATCGCCAGCAGAGACTATTTCACCGGCCCCTACAGCCAACGCGTCCTTCCTGGTATTGGACACAACGTTCCGCAGGAGAACCCGGACGCGTTCGCGCAGGCCGTGGTGAGTTTGTTCGAGTGATTGCCTGCCGCCGTTGGAGTTTGGGGTCCTGCCGCGATGTTGGTGATGACATGGACCGGCAGGCATAAGCTGGTACCAGAACGTCTCTTCCAGCGCCGGGAAGGTCATCATGGACACTGAAACCGCTGATGTAACCGATCACGATGTCACCACCATCACCTGCGTATGCGGCAACACCGTTAGCAAGGACGGGTTGATTCAGGCCAACTCACAGGGCGTCCCCGTCTACATCGGCGACAACGCCCCGGTTCCCGCCGGGCTCGCGAAATGGCCTGCGGATGAGGATCTCTACACCTTGTGTCCCTCATGCGGCCGCGTTTACCGTGACTCGGTCATCGAGGAGACAGGGACCGCGCCCGTTGCTTTCCGGGTGGACGTCACCGCTGGCCCAGTTGCTGAGGCCATCCGAGTCCACTGGAACCTCAGCGCCCAGGAATGAAGGCGCCGACGGGAAACGTTGCGCTCGTTTTGACGTGATCCGGGCCGAGTGCGGCCGCCGCGGTCGCGAAAGAGTTCGGCGTCCTGGACATCGACGGGAAGTCTCCGCCGGCCCTGACCCTTGCAGACATCCAGGACGACGGCGGGACATCCCGCCGTCGTCCCCGGGCGGCCGATTTGCGAGGGCCGAACTGTCAATTTTTCCCGCTACCGCTGCATTCGGGGCCGTGGTACGTTCAGCGTGATCAGGATGTCCCGACGCGGCCCCTTGACCAGCCCGGCTCCTGGCAAACCCCAGAAAGCGGAGGCAACGATGCCAACACTAATGATCTTCCACGAAGTCGACGACGTCGAGCACTGGCTCAGCTCACCAAAAAGGAAAGACGTATTCGGTCCGCTGGGCATCACGGTTCGAACGTTCATCGACCCGGCAAAGAGCCACCGTGTAGGCCTGATCGCCCAAGTCCCCGACATGGAGACTTTCCAGCGGATCATGGAGTCCGAAGCGGCAGCCGAAGCGATGAAATTCGACGGCGTCCGTCCGGAAACAATCCTGATGCTCGTCGAGCCCTAATTCCACCGCCGAGAGCAACAGCATGCTCGGCGATGGCATCGGCATCGCCGACGGCGAAATTAACGCTCCAATGCGGCGGGACCTCGCCNCGCCATCGGTGGCCGTCACTGCCGCCACGACCCGGCCCGAGCGCAGCCACAGCGAGAAGGGAACTTCCGGCAAGGATTTGAGCTCCCAATCGAACATTGCCCCGTAAAACGCCTGGGCCTGTCCAACGTCCGGGGTGTGCAGCGAGCTCATGGCCCAGCAGTTCGGCTCATTGGCCAGTTCGACGCCGTCGTTCTGACCCGCCTGCCGCAGGCTGAAGGGGACGCCGGCAGGATCGGCGAGCACTGCAAAGCGGTCATCGGGCCCGGGATCAGACGGCCCGAGGCGCCTGCCTCCTGCCTGCTCGGCGCGGGCCAAGGATTCCCCGAGGTCGGCGACACGGACGTGGGTGATCCAGCCCGGAGGTGACAGCGGCGGTGCCTGCCCGATGCCGGCCACCAACTGCCCGTGAAGGCGCGCGGTGTAGTAGTCGCCGTCGAGACCGGACGGCATCGGGACCGGGTCGTCGAAACTCCAACCGAAGAGCTGACCGTAGAAATCTTTGGCCGCCCGGGGATCGGGCTGCCAGGTGTCGACCCAGCACGGCGCACCGACCGAGGACGTGTCTCGCGCTGTCATAGAAGAAATCCCTCTCGACCTGGCTGGATCCGGCCGGAACATTGTTGCCCACGCCAGCACCTTCGGGCAAGGGCGAAGCGCTTCGGGCGTCGTCGGCTAGGAGGGCTTAGGCCGCGCGCGTACGTGCATCCGCTAGCCCCGCTGTCCAAACAGACTTATGAACTCGACGGGCAGGCCGTGGTGAGCCTGTTCGGCTAGGTACTTCGAGGTTGGCCCTCAGAGCAAGAGCTTGAAGCCCACGTGCGATGCTTCGAAACCGAGACGCTCATAGAACCGGTGCGCGGCGGCCCTGGACCCGTCGGACGTGAGCTGTATCAGCTGCGCACCCCGCCGGCGACCTTCGTTGATCGCCCACGTGATCATGGCGCCTCCGAGGCCGTTGCCCCGCAGATCCGACCGAACGCGCACCGCTTCAATCTGCAGTCTTGTCGCACCGCCCCGGGCGAGCCCGGGGATGAATGTCAGCTGCATGGTCGCCGCCACCTCATGTGCCGTCGTGACGACAGCGACCAGCAACTGGGCAGGGTCGGCGTCGATGGTCTGAAAGGCACGCTCGTAGGGGTCCCGGTCCTCGATCGCTGCCGAGTCGACGCCGGCCCGGAGTTGGTCGTCCGCCAGAAGCGCAAGGACCGGTCCGACGTCGGACGCTCCGGCCTTCCGTAGAGTGAAGGGACCACCCGGGAGATTAAGTTCAGCGAGAGTCATTTCCCCAGTATTCCAGCCAGCCATTAAGGGAGGACGTAATGGGCCGCATCTTCATCACCGGATCAACTGACGGACTCGGACGGGCCACCGCAGAATCCCTTCTCGACGGCGGTCATCACGTCGTTGTGCACGCACGCACTGCGGACCGCCTCGCGGCCGTTCGGGACCTCCTGGACCGCGGGGCGACAGGCGTGGTCGGGGACCTGTCCGATCTCGAGCAAACGCGCGACGTCGCCGACCAGGTCAATCACGACGGCCCCCTGGACGCGGTGGTCCACAACGCGGGCGTGTTCAACGGGCCGCATATACTGCAGGTCAACGTCATCGCCCCCTACGTCCTCACTGCCCTCATCCGCCGCCCGCGCCGGCTGATCTATCTCAGCAGCGGCATGCACCGTGGCGGCCACGCCGCCCTCTCCGGCATCGATTGGGGCGGACAGGGACCGGGCGTGTCCTACTCGGACAGCAAGCTTTACGTCACCGCCCTTGCCGCATTCGTCGCCCGGGTATGGCCGGACGTTCTCAGCAACGCCGTCGACCCCGGCTGGGTGCCCACGAAGATGGGTGGCCCCGGAGCGCCGGACGACCTGCGGCTGGGGCACCTCACCCAGGAATGGCTCGCCACAAGCGAGGAGCCGGAGGCGCTGACGAGCGGCGGCTATTGGCACCATCAACACCGGCGGAAAGCACACCCCGCCGTCTACGACCAACAGCTGCAAAGCGAGCTTGTCGACTCTCTGGCCCGGGCCACGGGCGTGCGCCTGACTTAATCCTTCGGCGCACGACGACGACGGCGGCAGCTTCCCGCCGTCGGACCCGCGGAAACGATAGTTTGGTGGCATGACGGCCAGCTACCGGTACGACGTCGAGATCCTGCACCTCCTGGTGTCGCCGGCGCACGCCTACTTCGGCCGCGCCCGCGAGGGCGCAGCGGACGTCCCCACCACAGATGCCGAGCAGGTGAAACTGGTGGCCGGCAAGGGAATCATCGGCGACCGGTTTTTCGGCAAGGCCGCGCACATGGATGCCGCCGTCACAGTATTCGCCGTTGAGGCGCTCGAAGCCATCGCCGCCGAGCTGGGAACAGCGCCCTTGGACCCGCTCCTGACGCGCCGCAACGTGCATATCCGGGGTGCCCACCTTGCACCACTACTCGGTCACGAATTCTCTCTGAAGTCCGGCGGGGAGCCGGTGCGGTTCAAGGCCGGCCGGCCGTAGCCCGACGCGAGTCACCCGGGCGCTGCTACAACTGATCGCGGCGGCGTTTCAGGGTGGCGGCCTCGGCGGAGTTGCCCGCCAGTTCGATGGCTTGGCCGTAAGCCACACGTGACTCCGCGCTGCGGCCCAGCCTCCGCAGCAGCTCGGCGCGGGTGGCGTGGTAGGCGTGATATCCGGCCAAGTCGTGTTCGAGCCGGTCGACGGCGGCCAGGGCCACTTCCGGCCCGTCAAGCTCGCCTACTGCGATAGCCCGGTTGAGCGCGACTATCGGCGACGGGTCGAGGGTGACCAGCTGGTCGTAGAGCGCGACGACCTGTGACCAGTCGGTGTCGCGGATGTCGCGGGCAGAGGTGTGCACGGCGTTGATGGCGGCGAGGATTTGGTACGGCCCCGGTTCCATCCCGGAAGCCAGACGCTCACGCACCAGGCGATGGCCTTCGGCAATCAGGGCCGTATCCCAGGTTCCCCGGTCCTGCTCGTCAAGGGTGACGAGCTCGCCGCTTGCCGAGATCCGGGCGGCGCGACGGGCCTCGGTAAGGAGCATCAGGGCCAGCAGCCCGGCCACCTCGCCGTCGTCCGGCATGAGGGCGCGGACCAGGCGGGTGAGCCGGATCGCCTCGGCGGTCAGGTCGGAACGAACGGGGTCCGTGCCGGAGCCGGTCGCCAGATAGCCCTCATTGAAGATCAGGTAGAGCACGGCGAGCACGCTGGAGACTCGTCCGGGGAGATCCTCCGCGGACGGCACCCGGTACGGGATGCGGGCAGCCTTGATCTTGGCCTTCGCGCGGGTGATCCGCTGCCCCATGGTGCTCTCCTGCACCAGGAAGGCCCGTGCGATTTCAGGTACGGTCAGGCCGCCGACCATGCGGAGGGTCAGGGCTACGCGGGTCTGCAGCGCGAGGGCAGGGTGGCAGCACGTGAAGATCAGCCGGAGCCGGTCGTCATCGACCGCGCCGAGCGGCTCGTGCGGAAGGTTGTCGAACACCAACTGGGCCTCCTGGTGTTTGCCGTCGCGTTTGTTCTCGCGCCGGATCCGGTCGATGGCCTTGCGCTTGGCCGTGGTGGTCAGCCAGGCGCCGGGGTTGGCGGGGACGCCCTCAGACGGCCACCGCTCAACGGCAACCGCGAACGCCTCGGCCGCCGCCTCCTCTGCGAGATCGAGGTCACCGAAACGGCGGGNGGGTCAGGGCGGCGACCAGCCGGGCCCAGTCCTCGCGGTAGGCCTGGATGATCGCTCCCCCGGTGTCGGACCCGTTCATAGGAACGGCCGTACCTCGACCTTCCGGTTGCAGGCCTTCGACCCCTCGGCGGCGAGCTTGAGCGCCACGTCGAGGTCCGGGGCCTCAATGATCCAGAAGCCGGCGAGGTACTCCTTCGACTCCACGAAGGGCCCGTCGGTAACCACCGCGGCCCCGTCCCGGTTGTCGATGACAGTGGCCGTGTTGGGAAATCCGAGGCCGCCGGCGAAGACCCAGTGGCCGTCGGCCTGGAGGCGGTCGTTGAACACGTCGATGGCCGCCATTTCGTCCGACGGGGCAAGGTCCAGCTTGTCGTGGATCACGGAAAGCAGATACTGCATTTCGAGTCATCTCCTGCGGTTTGGGGCGCCCCTCGCGGACGGCCGCTCACCCTTACTACGAAAAACTCTGCCCGATCCGACAGAAAACGTGCGGATTTACCGTTCGGTGAGATGAGCAGCCGCTAGGCCACAGGGCCCGTTCCGTCCGGCAGGCCGACGTCGACCGGGAAGGTCATGAACGCCGGCGTCTCGTACGGGTGCGCGGACAGTGCCGCACGGACGACGGCGTTGCGTCGGGAGCGCGGGTAAATCGCCTCGATCCGGGTTTCCGGGACCTCCTCGGGCGAACCGACGGCGCCGGTGGCCGGGTTCGAGCCCGGCAGCGGCGTGAAGCGACCGGTGCCCTCGACGCTGAACGAACAATGCGAGTAGTTGCCCAGCCTGCCCGCCCCGGCGTCACCCATGGCCTGCCGGACGGCCTGCGCAGCTTCGGTGGGGACGTAGATGACCAGACAATCCATGGGCTCCATGGTTGAAAGTCTGGCATGGAGCGACGACGAAAGGCGGGCTTGAATCCTACCGATACTTACTTCAGGCGAAGAACTTGCTTGAGCGCCACCAGCCACCGCGGTCCCTCAGAAGACTGCTTCAGGTCCCTTGGACGCGAATGGTCACCGGAATCACCGGCGGCAGCTATTTGGGCGGTCCTCTCGGAAGGGCGAGCGGGCTTCGCAGTCGTCGGCTTCGGTCCGGCTTTAGGTGCGCCGGGCCGACCAACTGTTGGCGCCGCTGGCAAAACCTTCTCCTCAAAGGTCGGGGTTCCTAGCAGCTGAAGGAATTCCCGCTCTCCCAGAATGGTAATTCTTTGGCCAAGCACCATGTAGTCGAGCGCCTTGCGTTCCTTACCGGAAGTGCCCAAATCTTTGGCTGAGGCAGAGTGCGTAGAATCTGAACGCCCGAGGACGACGTAAGTCGTTTTTTTGGTTATTCCCTGACGGTTGGTGGCACCGTATTCCGCAACCGCGGCCATTGCATCAAGCCTTGAGAGAGTCTGCAGCTCGCCAGTGAAGCAGAACGTGTGGCCAAAAAAAGGATGATCCGGATTGGCGTTCATCTTGGGTTGGGGCAGGTCAGCAAGACGAAGGTTCCGCTCGGTTGTGTAGCTGATTTGGCCACCGGCGGGAGTTCGCGTCTTAGGTGCCTCCGAGGCCTTGGTTCTTTTCGCGCCGATCGGCGCCATCCACATCTCAGCGACAGACTGACGACGTTGCATGCGGGCGATGGCCAGCACAACACTGGCACACGCAATCGCGTCCGCACCGGCCTCGTGGTGCCTAAAGGGCGGAAGTTCCAAATGCTCAGTCACGTCGTTCAACTTGTGACGCGGGAGATCTAGGTGCCCACGGGCGAGTTCCAGTGCGCAATAGAAGTCGTGCTGTGGCAGGTCAATTCCAGTCGCTTCAGAGGCGGCTCTCATGACGCTCGCATCGAACCTGGCGTTGTATGCCACGAAGTGTCCGCCAGCGGCGAACCGGAAAATGCTTGCCAGGGACTCTTCCCAGTTGCGGGCAGTCTCAACGTCCTGGGGCCTGATGCCATGAATGTCGACATTCCGGGGCTCAAAGTGATCCAATCCGCTCGGCGGTTTGATCAGCCACGACGCTCGCTCGACTATTTCTCCATTGACGACCCTGGCCAAGCCGACTGCGCAGACTGAACCACGTTGGCTGTTGGCCGTCTCAAAGTCGATGGCGGTGAAGCTCATTTCACGCACGGGTTCCCCTATTTTCCGAGAGTCGCAATGACGAAGAGTCTCGTGCTCGCCAAAGCGATTTGCCTAGCGAAGCATGCAGGCCTCTTCCGAGGTTTCTCCGGTTCGCGCGCAGGGCCGGATGACAAGTCAGACATGGTTCCCCCAATATTCAGTGATTGTCCTCGAAGGGTAGCAACGGCTACCGACAGTAACGTCTCACACTACTGGGCAGTGGCTCCCGTCCGATCAGCCAGTCCGGCGACGGATTCGCTGGTCTATTGCGCCCAGTCGGTGTCGTCGTAGGGGCGGCCGCGGAAGTGCGCGCGCAGGTACTCCCCGACGACGGCGGCCCCCAGGTCCCCGGCGTCGGGCGCCACGACCCGGCCGTCGATCCGGCGGGCCATCCGGGCAACGAACCGTTCCAGGCCCGGGTCATTCCCGAGCCGGAAGAACGTTGCCTGCGTGCCGGCCCGGCCCAGACGGTCCAGCTCGGCGACCGTGACCCGGATGGTCTCCGGGTCCGGCGGATACGAGAACCAGGACTCGCCGTCGGCCTCCAGGTGCGCGGTGGGTTCGCCGTCGGTCACCACCAGGAGGACGGGCTGCATCGACGGGTGCTGGCGGAAAAACCGGCCGGCCAGTAGCAGGCCGTGATGCAGGTTGGTGCCCTGTTCCCGCAGGGCCGGCAGGGCCGTGAGCTCGCCGATGTCCATGGTCTGCGCGTAGCGGCCGAAACTGATCAGCTGCAGCCGGTCGCCGCGGAACTTGGTCGACACGAGATGGTGCAGGGCGAGCGCGGTGCGTTTCATCGGCACCCAGCGCCCCTCCGCGGCCATCGAAAAGGAGACATCCACCAGGAGGGCGACGGCGGCCTGCGTCCGCGCCTCCGTCTCTGTCACCTCGATGTCGTCCACGGCAAGGCGCAGCCCGTGGCGCGGGTCGCCGCCGTCGGCGATGGTGCGGCGGATCGCGTTGGTGATGGTGCGGGTGACGTCCCACGGTTCGGCGTCGCCGAACTCCCACGGCCGGCTGGAGCCGGTCTGCTCCCCCGCCGCCCCGGAAACGCGGGTGTCCCGACGGCCCTGCCGGCCGGAGAGCTGCTTGGCGGTGTCCCGCAGCAGCGACCGGCCGAGCCGCCGCATGGCCTGCGGGGAGAGCTTCAGGTCGCCGTCGGCGCCGCGCTGGAGGAAGCCGCCGTCGTGCATGGCCCGTTCGATCTCCGCCAAGGTGCGGGCCGAGACCGCCGCGTCCTGTCCCAGCTGGCGGGCGAGGGCCTCCAGGTCCAGGTCGTCCAGGCGCGAGCCGTTGTAGGACTGGGAGAGCTGTTCGGCGAGTTCGTCCAGTTCGGCGAGGTCCTGCAGCACCCCGGTGCCGTCACCGAGCCCCAGCCCTTCCTCGCCCTCGAAGCGTTCGGAGCCGGACCAGTCCTCGCCGGGGCGCAGCGCCTGCAGGTTGGCATCGAGTTGGCCCAGCTGTGCCATAAGCTCGGGCGAGCCGAACGCCTGGGCGGAGAGCCGCATCAGCTCCTCGCGCTGCTCGGCCGACATGGACTGCATTAGCCGCTGGGCGGCGGCGGCGCGCTGGGCGAGCGCGTCCACCAGCTCCTCGACGGACTGCGGGTTCTCCGGGAAGTACTGGCCGTGTTTGGCCATGAACTCCTGGAAGTCCGCGTCCGTGTCCTCGCCGCGGCGGTGTTTGTCGAGGAGCTCGTTGAGGTCCTGCAGCATCTCGGCCACGGCCGCGCGGTCCTCCTCGGTGGCGCCCTCGAGTGCCTGCTTCATCCCGGCGAACCGCTGGTCCAGGATCTCGCGGCCCAGCAGGTCCTTGATCCGCTCGTAGGCTTCCCTGGCGGTGCTGGACTGCCAGTCGTAGGAGGCGAGCTCATTGACCGCCGCCGCCGTGGATGTGGGCAGGTTCTGCAGCTGCAACTCCCGGAAGGCGCGGTCCGTGTCGTCCATCCGGACGTCGCGGGCCAGCTGTTTGCGTTCCTCCAGCACCGCGGTCTCCAGCAGTTTCTGCACTTCGTTGAGGGTGCCGTCTAGCTTGTGTTGGCCCAGCAGGTCCTTGCGCCGTTGCTGGACGCGGCCGGCTAGGTCGTCCAGGCCTTCCCGATTGCGGCCGCCGCGGCGCAGATATTCCTGCAGGGCGTGCCGGGGCGAGTAGCCGGCCATGACGTCCTCGGCGACGGCGTCCAGCGCCTCCGCCAGGTCCACCGGCGGGG
>NZ_AUPJ01000311.1:0-8655 GCF_000427315.1 Arthrobacter sp. TB 26 | reverse complement strand
CCCGCCCGCGTAGCGGCTGTACCGGGACCGGTGGTGAGCGGTCATGGGCCCTCCTTAGCCGTAACGGCGCCTAACCGTAAACCGTCGCCTCGTCGTCGGAATCCTTGGAGATCCGCCGGGCGAGGTAGAGGCCTTCCAGCGCCAGTTCGACGGCGGCAGCGCGCTGCCCGTCGTTTTCCGCGCCCAGGCGCTCACTAATGTCGTCGTAGAGGCTTGATCCGTTGAGCGACGGGAGATTGTCGAGGAACTCCCGCGCCGTGACCAGTTCGCCGGTGGTAACCGTGGTGTGGCCGTCGAGCGCGGCGACGAGTTCACCCATGTCGAGGCCGTGGAAGTGCGCCCGCACGGCTTCGGCGGTGGCCATCCGCAGGAGGTGGTCCAGGATGTCCTGTTCCCGGCCTTCCTCGCCGGATTCGAACTCGATCTTCCCGGCGAGGACCTCCACCGCGGCGTCCAGGTCGATGATCCGGGCGACGGCCTGGTCCTCGCCGCGCACGCTGGCGCGGCGCAGGGCGGCCGCGGCGACGGTTTCGGCGCCGGCGATGGCGAACCGCGCGGACACCCCGGAGGTCTGGTTGATCGCCGGGGACTGCCGCAGGGCCCGGGTGTAGCGGGCAAGGATCTCGAGGATGACGGGCGGGACGCCGGCCACCAGGTGGCCCTCCTGCCGGATGACGGCCACCTCGTCGTCGAGCTCGATCGGGTAGTGGGTGCGGATTTCGGCGCCGAAGCGGTCCCGCAGCGGGGTGATGATCCTGCCCCGGTTTGTGTAGTCCTCCGGGTTGGCGGACGCGACCACCAGGACGTCGAGGGGCAGCCGCAGCACGTAGCCGCGGATCTGGATGTCGCGTTCCTCCATCACGTTGAGCATGGAGACCTGGATCCGTTCGGCGAGGTCGGGGAGTTCGTTGATGGCGATGATGCCGCGGTTGGAGCGCGGGACCAGGCCGTAGTGGATGGTTTCCGGGTCGCCCAGGCGGCGGCCCTCGGCCACCCGCATCGGGTCGACGTCGCCGATCAGGTCCGCGACGGAGGTGTCCGGCGTCGCGAGCTTTTCGACGTACCGTTCGGAGCGGTGCCGCCACGCCACCCGGAGCCGGTCCCCCTCGGTGAGGGCGCGGGCGCGGGAGTGTTCGGTGAGGGGTTCGTACGGGTGTTCGTTCAGTTCCGAGTCTTCGATTACCGGCGACCACTCGTCCAGCAGCCCGGCCAGGGTGCGCAGGAGGCGGGTCTTGCCCTGCCCGCGTTCGCCGAGCAGGACGACGTCGTGCCCGGCGAGCAGGGCGCGTTCGAGCTGGGGCAGGACCGTGCGGCTGAAGCCGAACATCCCGGGCCAGGGGTCGCGGCCGGCGGCGAGCGCGGCGAGCAGGTTGTCGCGGATTTCGCGGCGCAGGTCCTTGTGAACGTGGCCGGAGGCACGCAGTTCACCAACAGTGAAGATTTCGGGGCGATCACTCACTCCTCCACCGTAGACCTGTACCGGACGGGGAATCGAGGGATTTCGGAGATTCTTGCGCTTCGGGCTGTTGCCCGGCTTACGCTGGATCGTGATGACTTCGGCAACGTCTGGACCCTCAGCGGAGCCCCCGCAGCAGGGCACGCTCCTGCTTCTGGTGCGCCACGGAGAGACACCGACGACGGGCATGGTGCTCCCGGGCCGGGCGCCGGGACTGCATCTGTCCGACCGGGGCCGGGCCCAGGCCGCGCGGGTCGCGGAACGGCTCTCTGGCCTGCCCGTGGACGCCCTGTATTCCTCGCCGCTGGAGCGCGCCTGCGAAACGGCGGAGCCGACGGCTGTGCGCACGGGACTGGCGGTGAAGCACGACGACGGGCTGCTCGAGTGCGACTTTGGCGAATGGACCGGCTTCGCGATCGCGGACCTGGGGGCCCTGCCCGAGTGGCAGACCGTCCAGCACAACCCGTCCCAGTTCCGCTTCCCGGACGGTGAGAGCTTTCCGGAAATGCAGGCGCGGATCGTCGGCGCGATGGAGGCACTGTGCGCGGACCACTTGGGCGGTGTGGTGGTGTGCTTCTCCCACGCCGACCCCATCAAGGCCGCCGTGGCCCACGCTCTCGGCACGCCGCTGGATCTGTTCCAGCGCATCGTCATCAGCCCGGGCTCGGTCTCGGCCATCACGTTCGTGGAGGGCCAGGATCCCGCGGTGCACATGGTGAACTCGACGTCGGAACCGCTCAGCGGGCTAAGGACATCGTGAACCGGAGTTGCTGGTGTCCGGCCGGGAACTGACCCTCCTGACCGAGGGCAGCATTGAGTTGCTCGGGCTCATCCCGCGCAGCAGCAACCAGACGTTCCTCGTCCAGGTCTCCTGCGGCGAGGACGAGGGGTACGCGGTCTACAAGCCGGAGGCCGGCGAACGTCCGCTGTCCGACTTCGAGCCCGGGCTCTACAAGCGCGAACGCGCCGCCTACCTGCTCAGTGAATCGCTGGGGTGGGGGCTTGTGCCGCCGACAATCATTCGCGAGGACCCCCCCTTGGGCGTCGGGTCGCTGCAGTGGTTCATTGACTGCGACTTCCAGCAGCACTACTTCACCCTGTTCGAGGACGCCCCCGAGACCCACGCCGAGCTGGCCCGGATCGCCCTGTTCGACTTCGTCGCCAACAACACCGACCGCAAAAGCGGCCATGTGCTGCGCGACGACGACGGCCGCATCTGGGGCATCGACCACGGGCTCTGCTTCTCGGCAAGCTTCAAGCTGCGGACCGTGATCTGGGACTTCGCCGGTGAACCCATCCCCGAAGCCTTGCTCGAGGACATCGCGCCCCTCGCAGAAGCCGCGCCTGCCAAGGTGGCCGAGCTTCTCGACGACGACGAGGTCGCCGCCCTGCAGCACCGCGTCCAGCGACTGCTGGTCGCGGGGGTCATGCCGGTGGACCGCACCGGCATGCGCTACCCATGGCCGCTCGTTTAGAGGTCCGCTCGTCCGCGTTTTCGCGCGCCTTGGGTGTCGCTCCCGAAGGCGCGGACCAGCCGCCGGATGCGAGCGTGGCGTCTGCCTCATTTCCCCTCGAAGGGCTGCTTCCATAAATTGACGCAGGCCTGCGCTACGGTTGGCAGCACCATCAATTCTTAGGGGGACAAATGGAGTTTGCAGAAAAACTCTCCGCTTTGGCAGCAAAGGTGCGCCAGCAGCGAGGTGTGATCCAGACGGAAGAAGCAACAAAGAATGCCTTTGTCATGCCCTTCATTTCTACAATTCTTGGCTACGACGTCTTCAACCCCATGGAAGTTGTTCCGGAGTTCATCGCGGATGTAGGGCTCAAGAAGGGCGAGAAGATTGACTACGCGATCGTCAAGGACGACGAGGTCCAGATTCTGATCGAGTGCAAGAAGTCCACGGAACCCGTGAAAATCGAGCACGCCTCTCAGCTTTTTCGGTACTTTGCCGTGACCAATGCCAGGATCGCCATCCTGACCAACGGCGAGGTATACCAATTCTTCACGGACCTCGATGCCCCGAATCGCATGGATGCCAAGCCATTCCTCGTGCTCGACTTGAACGACATCGACGAATCCCTGATTCCGGAGTTGCAGAAACTGTCTAAGGACGTCTTTGATCTCGACTCGATCATCAGCGCGGCCGGCGAGCTGAAATACATCGGCGAACTCAAGCGGACCCTAGCTGCACAATTCAAGGAGCCGGAGGACGAGTGGATCAAGTTCCTCACCGGTCGCGTGTATACGGGCGCCTACACTCAGAAGGTGCGTGAGCAGTTCACCGCGTTGGTGACTAAAGCGTCCAAGCAGTTCCTGAACGATCAGGTGAACGAGCGGCTGAAGAAGGCCCTCGGCGCCCCGGCCTTTCCCCAAACTGACGACGCTACGGTGGCTGCCAGCGTTACCAGCGCACCTGTGGCCGAAGCGGACCTCGCCGAGGCTGACGGCCTGGAAACGACGCTGGAGGAGATTGAGGGGTACCAGATCGTGCGGGCCATCGTCTGCAGCGAGGTCAAGCCAGCTCGCGTGGTTCAGAGGGATGCCAAGTCCTATTTCGCGGTACTACTGGACGACAACAATCGCAAGCCGATCGCCCGCCTGCACTTCAACCGCACCCAGAAATACATCGGCATCTTCGACGACAACAAGGAAGAGACTCGGGTGCCCATCAGCTCACTGGAAGAGATCTACGAGCACACGGAAGCACTCCGCGCGAGCGTAAAGAGCTATCTGTGAGCGAGCCCGCTACTGACCTCGGCCTGCTTCTCGTTGCGATCGCCGCCATCCCTACGCCGTGGAAGAAGTGGCCCGGTGGTTATGACCGCATGGACTTGGCATTGGTCGACGCCGTCATGTCCATCCGTTTCCGGTACGGCAAGGAACGTAACGACGGGTCGTGGACAGGAGCCCGAGGTGCCGTTCTGCGGTATGAGAAGCACTCGGAGCACATCACCAATTCAGAAAGGATGCGCTCCCTGGCGGCCCAGAACCCGGTTGCACTGGAAAAGGTACTGAACGCCAGAAAGTGCATGCAGGAAAGACCAAGGCTTTTGCCATCGTGGAAGCGGCCAAGCGCTTCGCTGCCATTGGGGTCACCGAGCCAGCGCACCTAAGGCCCAACGATGCGAATCACAGGACTCAATACACCGGAGTGTCGGGCCTCGGCCCCATAACGTGGGAATACTTCACCATGCTCCTGAGCCATGACGGCGTGAAGGCAGACACTTGGATCACTGAATTCGCGGGGCGCGCGGTCGGGCGGCGGGTGCGTTCTCAATTTGCCGGCGCCCTAGTCAAAGAGGCTGCCAATAAGCTCGACGTAGACGAGAAAGAACTCGACCACGCGATTTGGAGCTACGCCAGCACTACAGGGTTGAAGGGCATGCCACTAATACCTTGAGCCCCCGGCGGCGGGAAAGCGGACGATAGCGGAAGTCCCGCCGCCGCTGTCCGCTTGAGCCTGGATCCTGGCGCCACTAACCTGCAGCGCCGACCAGCCGCGGTCGGACGCGAGAAAGGCACTGTTGACGTGGCGCCGTCGTCGCTGATCCAGAAAGTGGTCTCCGGTTGGCAACGAAGTCGGTTACCGGGGAGTCGGGGGCCACTGCGCCGACGCGTGGGCCCATGGGCCCTTACGTCAGGACCTACTCCTTGGTCAGTCCGACGACGGTAGGCTTGCACGCGCGGTAGGCGGCGCCGCGGACGGGGACCCGGATCCGGTACCTTACCGCGTTGCGGCTGT
The DNA here is from genome assembly GCF_000427315.1 of Arthrobacter sp. TB 26. GTDB lineage: Bacteria > Actinomycetota > Actinomycetes > Actinomycetales > Micrococcaceae > Arthrobacter. The sequence goes on along the minus strand of NZ_AUPJ01000311.1, from coordinate 3,456 downwards.
TGAGGTGCCCACCGGAACGGGCCTCATAAACATGCAGAATTGGCAACCGCTTCCATTGGGTAAGTATTCGGAAAACTCTGCAATGGCCGATAGCGGATCTTATGTCGTGTTGTAAAGAGGCTATTCGCATTTTCTGCGAATACATCCACTTCTGATAACGATCGCTCAGGAGCCGAGATCGGCCCTGACCAGGCGATTCGCTCGATTCGCCACGCGCAGGATCACCTCGGGCGAGGCGAACTGTTGTGGTTTCCTGTGTCGCAAAATCCGGGTCTGATCAGGCATTTTGTGTCTCATTGTTGCATTTTTTGCATTTTGACTGCAAAAATTGCAGTCGACATAGGAGGCTCCTTGGGTGATAAGTTCGGCGGTCTCGCGTTCCTCCCGCTGCCTAATCGAGAGCCGGATCGTGACGGGTTCCTGAGCGAGGTGCTCACCGGGTGGAAGCGATCGCACTCGGCGCAAAACTTCACCATGCAAACGACCAGGCGCCGGGTCGCATCTGTTATGCGCCTGGCGGACTTCTCGGGCAAGTATCCGTGGGAGTGGGCCCCCGTCGACGCGGACGAGCTGTTCGACCATCTTCGCGGTGTCGAGAACCTGGCCTTGTCCACTGTCCGGGCCTACCAGACGGACATCAAACTGTTTTGCGAGTATGCAACCAACCCTGAATACCCGTGGAACGAGAACTGCGGGCGCCTCTTCGGGACAACCTTTTCCCAGGTGATCACCGAGTTCAACAAAGCCAGGCACGTCCAGGATGCCGATATGGGTCCGGAGAAGCGTGCCTTTACTCTCGAGGAGCTGCAGGCCTTCTTCGACCTAGCCGACCTGGAAGTCGAACGGATCATAAACTCCGGACGCAAGGGCGCTCTTGCCGCGTGGCGTGACGCCGTCGCCTTCAAGACCGCCTACGGTTGGGGCCTTCGGCGCGACGAACTCCGTCACCTCGGCCTGGTCGATTTCTCCCGCAATGTCAAGGCTCCGTACTTCGGCGACTACGGCATTCTGCGCGTCCGGTTCGGGAAGTCGCAGAAGGGCTCCCCCAAGAAACAGCGGTCCGTGCTGACCCTCCTGGACTGGGCAGCCGAGGCGGTTGATGACTGGGTCAAACGCGGTCTTCCCCGCTACGGGCAGCCTGTCAGCGATCTCTTCCCGACTGGCCGCGGCGGCCTGGTTCCGGAAAAGAACCTCCGGGATCGGATGCGCGGATTCCTCGACGAACTCGGCTTTCCGCCGGGGCTCGACCTTCACTCCCTGCGACGGTCCTATGTCACGCACATGCAGACCGAGTACGGCTATGACACCAAGTTCATCTCGATGCAGGTTGGCCACGAGCACACAGCGACGACCACGATCTACACACTTCCCTCCCCCGACTTCGCCGCGCGCGAACTGGAACGCGTGCTCAACACAACCCTCCTGGCCAGCAACAGCAAGCTGCTGACCAAACCCACAACGCCTTCCGGAAAGGCATCACGATGAACCGTCAAATCGACTACCAGTTCCGCGTCAAGGAGCTGATGGCACGCGCCGGGATGCGCAACAGCCGCGATCTGGTCGCTCCGCTTCGGGAGCGTGGCATCACGCTCTCCGAGTCGCAGATCTACCGACTCGTCGGACAGAACCCGGACCGGATCGCCTTCCAGGTCTTGGCAGCACTTTGCGACATCTTCAAGGTCGAAGCCAACGAAATCTTTACCTACACAGGAACGGAAACCCGCACCCAGCGCCGTCGGACCGCCGTCGGCGACGGCACGGATGTCCCCCTGATGGAGGCCTACCGCCCGGTCCGCGCCCGCATTACCCGTCCCGATGAGCAGTGAGTTCAAGCCGCGCGGTCGTCCCCGATCAAACAGGACGAGCGAGGGTTGCGACCGCTGCGGGAGAACCACCGGAAAGATCCGGGTCCGCTGGCCAGACGGACGGATCTGCGGAATATGCTTCACGAACGCAACCCACCGATACGGTCAATGCCCGCTCTGCGGTGCCGACAGAATGCTGCCAGGTCGAACGGATGCGGGCGACGACATCTGTCGCGAATGCGCCGGCATCACGACGGACCTCACCTGTGACAACTGCGGCCGCGAGGCCGAGCGCTTCCGCGGGGGTCACTGCATCACCTGCGTTCTCGCCAACGATCTGACGGAGCTTCTGAGGCCGAATGACCCACCCGACCTGCGGCTCAAACGCCTTATCAAGGTATTGACCGGGGCCACGCGGCCGGAGAGCATCTACACCTGGCTGCGCAGCAACGGTGGCCGGTCCGCCGGGCTGCTCAAACGGATCGGTGACAGGGAGATCGAGCTCTCCCACCGGGCTTTCGACGAACTGCCCAAGACGCCGGCGGTCGAGCACGTCCGCGCGATCCTCACTCATAACCGGATCCTGCCCGCACAGGAAGACCGGCAGCTGGCCATGTTCGAGCAGTGGCTGGAAGAACGCCTCGACCAGCTCTCCTCGACGCCGGAAATCCACGCCCCCATCGAGCGTTTCGCCCGCTGGCATCACCTCAAGAGACTTCGGGCGGAGTCATCCGCGACGAAGAACATGAACTATGCCGTGCGCTCGGCCAAGCAGGAGATCACAGAGGCCGGAAAGTTCCTCCGCTGGCTCCTCGATGAGCACCGCCGGACAGCAGCTTCCTTCCGCCAGATACATATCGACGAATACCTCTCCGAGGGCACCTCAACCCGTCGACATATCCGGAACTTCATCCAATACCTCAAGCGGGAAACGCCGGGGAAGGACATCCAGGTCGCTGCGCGGCTGGCCAGGACGACGCCCGTCCTCAGCCAGCAGGAACGCCTGGACCTTGTCCGCAAGCTCATCGAGGCCGACAACGTCGCCTTGTCGATCCGCATCGCGGGGCTGATCTTCCTGCTCTATGGCATCCCCATCGGCAGGATCGCCATGCTCACCATCGACGACGTCGAAGTGACCGGCAAAGGCATGTTCCTCAGTCTCGGCCGGTATCCGGCACCTATTCCCGAGCTGCTGGCACCCATGTTCTGGGCCCACCTCCAGGACCGCGCCGGCCAACAGACAGTCAACCGCGATACACGCTGGCTCTTCCCGGGCGTCCGCGCAGGAGCACCCCGATCCCCCAACACCCACCTCCTGAAGCTGCGCGGGATGGGCGTCAACATCCAAGGCATCCGCAACACCACCCTGCAGAGCCTGGTCAAAGAAATTGACGCCACGTCACTTGCCCGCATGCTCGGATACAGCAAGCAGACTCTGTCCCGCCACGCGGGAGCCGCCGGCGCACCCATGTCGAGCTACGTTGTCGGCAAGAACCCCCGCTTCGCCGAAGAGCGCAGTCGCGACCAAACTGCGAACAAAACCCAGTGACAAAGCACCAGAGGGTATGACGGCGAGCATCATCGATAGAGACCCTCAGCTCGCCCACGGAGCGAGGAATAAACCCCAAAGCGATAACCCGCTTATCCAGTT
>NZ_AUPJ01000310.1 GCF_000427315.1 Arthrobacter sp. TB 26 | reverse complement strand
CCGCCGCGGCCAGCGCCTACGGTGCCCGAAACACGCTGTCCCGCGCTGATGCTCTCGCCGCGGAACGCCATTGGGTCCAGGAGGACGACGACTACGACGAGCCCGTCGATGAGCCGGAACGTCGCGGCCGCAGCCCGTGGACCTGGCCGCTGATTGCCCTGATCCTGCTGGTGCTGTTCGCCCTGGTGGGCGTGGTGCTGACCCAGGCCGGGATTCTGTTCCCGCAGACGCCGGCGAGCAGCATCGCCACCACCACCAGCGCGAAGCCAAGCAGCACCAGCGCTTCGCCCACGTCCTCGAGCCCGAGCCCGACCAGCAGTTCCGCGACGCCCACACAGTCCACACCGGCTGCGATCAACCTGATTCCGGAAAGCTACCTCGGCCGCCCCTTCAACCAGGTCCGCAGCGAACTGATCGGCCTGGGGCTTGTCGTGACCGGAGCCGAGGTATTCGACGATGCCACCCCCGGAACGGTGGTTCAAATTGACCCTGCCGGGCGAGTCCCGTCCGGCTCGACCATCACGGTGAGCTACTCCAAGGGCCCGGAATCCGTCACGGTCCCGACGCTCCAGTCCGGCGCCAGCGAAGCCGCCGTCCAGCAGGCCATCGAAAGCGCGGGCCTCCGCTGGGCCAAGGGCGATCCTGTCGACCCCACCACCAAAAAGGAGCCGGCCGGCACTTTCGTCAGTTCAGAACCCGCCTCCGGCAGCAAAGTTCCCGCCGGCTCCCTGGTGACCTACCACCTGGCCAAAGCCGCGTCCGCGGCAGCCACGCCAAGTCCGACTGGAACGTAGGCCACCATGTCCACTTCACCCCGCACCCCATCGCACCGGGAGGACCGCGGCCCCGTGAACACGCAGCGCGTCCTCAGCGGGCGCTATGAGCTGGGTGAACTGATCGGCCGCGGCGGCATGGCCGACGTCTTCCGCGGCGTCGACACCCGGCTGGGACGCACCGTGGCTGTTAAGCTGCTCCGCCCGGACCTGGCCCGGGACCCCCAGTTCCAGGCCAGGTTCAAACGCGAGGCGCAGGCGGTGGCTGCCCTGAACCATCCCTCAATCGTGGCCATCTATGACACCGGGGACCACGCAGTCCCCGGGGACCACGAAGATACGGTACGGGTCCCGTACATCGTTATGGAGTTCGTCTCCGGAAAGACCATCCGGGACCTGATCAGGGCCAAGGAAGTCAGCATCGACCAGGCGATCGACTTCACCCTGGGGGTGCTCGCCGCCCTGGATTACAGCCACAAGGCCGGGATCGTGCACCGCGATATCAAACCTGCCAATGTGATGTTCTGCCCGGACTCCAACAGCGTCAAGGTGATGGATTTCGGGATTGCCCGCGCCATGGCGGACTCGGCAGCCACCATGACCCAAACCCAGGCCGTGGTGGGTACTGCACAGTACCTTTCACCGGAACAGGCCCGCGGCGAGACCGTGGATGCCCGCAGCGACCTCTACTCGGCCGGATGCCTGCTGTATGAGATGCTGGCCGGCCGGCCGCCCTTCATCGGCGACAGCCCCGTTTCCGTTGCCTACCAGCATGTGCGCGAGATCCCCGAACTGGCCAGCAGCCTGAATCCTGACGTCTCCGAGGCACTGGACAGCGTGCTGATGAAGGCCCTGCAGAAGAACCGCGCGGACCGGTTCCAGGACGCCGCGGCATTCCGGCGCGCCCTCCGGGCCGCGCGGAGCGGAGTCGGCGTCGCCCCGCCGGTGGCAAGCGAAGCGCCCACAAACCCCAATGACACGGTTCCGACGCCGGACAACGCCCCGACGGCCGTCTTCTCGGTAACTGGCGCGAAGTTCCTTGACGAGACGCCCACCGGCAGGCTCCGACCCGCCGTGGAGACGCCGGCTGATGATGAGAATGCTCCGATGGAACAGGGTGTCGTCTATGGCGCCGCAGATACAGGCAGCCTGCCGCTGGTCCTTCCGCCCGAGCGGGAGCACACCCAGCGTCAGAAGTCCCGCCGCCGGACCTGGATCACCGCACTCGTGATCGTCACCGTCCTCGTGTTGGCGGGAGGCGGCCTGTGGCTCTACAACATGATGAACCAGGCTCCGCCCCCGGTCGCCAAGGTCCTGGTGCCGTCGGTGACGTCGCTGACCGAGACCGAGGCGCTCCAGAAGCTCTACAACGCCGGGCTCAAACCCCAGCTGAGCCGGATGCAGCACGAGTCCATTGCCAAGGGCATCGCCGTCGGCACTGTCCCGGCAACGGGGACCTCCCTGGACCAGAATTCGGATATCACGCTCAACATCTCGGAAGGCCCCAGCGTCATCACCATCCCCGCCGACCTGCCGGGACGCACGGAGGCGGCAGCCCGCGATGTGCTCCGCCAGAAGGGACTGGCGGGAGCACCCGGCACCACCATGGCCAACAGTCCCACGGTCCCCGCCGGCATCGTGATCACCACCAACCCTGCGCCGGGCCAGAATGTGGCCGCGGGCAGCACGGTGGAAATCATCGTCTCCACCGGCAAGGTGGTGGTTCCCCAGCTCGTCGGCCTTCCCCGGGCCGAGGCTGAAGCCGCCCTGAAGGCACTTGGCTTGGTCATGAACGCCACGGAAGTCGAAAATTCCGAGGTGGAACCGGGGAAGGTCACCGGACAGACTGACCCCGCGGATGTCCTCGTGGAACAGGGCAAGACGATCACCGTCACCGTGGCCAAGGCTCCGCCGCCCCCGCCGCCGCCGAGCCCCACACCCACGCCGACCCCGACGCCCACCAAGAGCGCCAAGTAAGACGGAGCTAACCCGGCCGGCCTCGCCCGCTAGTGCTTGATGAGCGGGCTGAGCGTCGAGGCCCGCTGGGCAGCACCTGACATGCCGAGGGATTCGAGCCAGTTCCCGAGCATCTGGTAACCGCCTTCGGTCAAGACGGACTCCGGGTGGAACTGCACTCCGCAGAGAGGAGCGGTGCGGTGCTGCAACCCCATAACAACCCCGGTCCCCGTCTCCGCAGTGATCTCCAGGACCTCCGGGATGCTCTCACGGACGGCGGCGAGGGAGTGGTAGCGGGTCGCGGTGAAGGGCGACGGCAACCCGGTGAACACACTGCTCCCGTGGTGCTCCACGAGGGACGTCTTGCCGTGCATCAGTTCCGGAGCGTGGGTGACTGTCCCCCCGTACGCCTCCGCCAGAGCCTGATGGCCCAGGCAGACCCCCAGCATTGGTTTGTTGTGGGTTCCGCACCACTTGATCAGCTCGATGCAGACCCCCGCGCCGGCGGGGTTCCCGGGACCCGGCGAGATGAGGACGCCGTCGCGCGCTTCGGCGAGGTCGATCGCCTCGGCCAGGGTGACGTCGTCGTTGCGGACCACCGTGGTCTCGGCACCGAGTTCCTGGAGGTATCCCACCAGGGTGTACACAAAGCTGTCATAGTTGTCGACGACGAGAATCTTGGTTGTGCTCATGGGTGCCTTGCTGAACCAATCGTTGAATCAGTGAACCGGTGAATTGTGCCATCCAGGGAAAAAGGAACTGAACCATCCTGCAGCTGCAGCACGTGCGTTCTCCTCCCGGACGTTCGCGGCGGACACCGCTGTGGCACCAACTACAGCTAGAATTGGCTGCGAACAAGAACTTCGACATGACCAAGAGCGCGCTGACCGCCGGTGTATTCCTCCTTGCAGGATATCAAGCCAGGGTCCCGCTCCTGTTCCAGCAGCCCAGGAGGATCCGTGCCCGAGTCAAAGCGCCGCAAACGCACCACCCCCGCAACGCCGCAGACTGCCGCGGCGCAGGCCAACAAGCCCAACCCGGTCTGGTTCAAGCCCGTGATGTTCGGCCTGATGATCCTCGGCCTCCTGTGGATCATCACCTTCTACATCAGCGAGGGGACCCTTCCCGTCGCCGCCTGGGGATCCGGGAACATCATCGCCGGGTTCGGCATCGCCATCGTCGGCTTCCTCATGACCACCCGCTGGCGTTCTTGAATCGCAGCCGCTGACGAAAGACCGGTACACACCGCGTGTACCGGTCTTTTCCGTTAACCTCGCGGCCTCCGAAGGGCCGATAATGCTGGAGCGGAGAACCATTGCGAGTGAAGGAGCCCGGATGACCCCGACAGTAACAGGCCCGGTGATCGGCGACGACGGGTTGGCCCGGCCACAGTGGGCGGCCGTGGATCCGTTGCTGCGCGAGTACTACGACACCGAGTGGGGCCTTCCGGTACGCGACGAGCAGGGCCTCTACGAGCGCATCAGCCTCGAGGGTTTCCAGGCCGGCCTGTCCTGGGCCACGATTCTCCGGAAGCGGCCGGCATTCCGGGCCGCCTTCCACAACTTCCATCCCGAGACGGTGGCCGCATTCACCGAGGCCGATGTTGAGCGGCTCCTCCTCGACGCCGGGATCGTCCGCAACCGGCTGAAGATCCGGGCCGCCATCACCAACGCCCAGGCCACTATTGCTCTGCGGGACGACGGCGGGCTGGTTGACTTCGTCTGGGCGTTCCAGCCAGATTCCACGCCCGAGCCGACGTCCCACGAGGACATCCCGACCACCTCGGCGGAGTCCATCGCCCTGTCCAAGGCGCTGCGGAAGCGGGGGTTCGCTTTTGTCGGGCCCACCACCATGTATGCCCTGATGGAAGCAATCGGCATGATCGACACCCACCTGCTGGACAGCCACCGCAGAGGAACCTCAGGGATCTGGCCGCGCTGAGCCCTGGCGCTGTGCACAACACTGCCTGAGTTATCCACAATGTGGGTAACTCTGTGCGGGATACGCCCTTATCCCCCATTTCCCCTATGTTGTGGCCCTGAGGGGTCCCTGCCGGCAGGCATTCGGCACGGAGTTACAGGCATGTGAGTTATTAACAGTGTGGATTTCCTGTGGATAAGTCTCAACCCGCTGCACCTGCTTCTCGGAAGCGGGACCGGGGCGCTCGGTTACCCTCGCCTTTCCCGGTTCAGCACCCAGCGACAGGGTTATCCACTTAACAACAGGCCAGTACCCACAACTTATCCACAGCTGGGGATAACGCGCTGATAAGGGCGGTCTTCGGGACTCCCTGGCGCCACCTGGCGGCAATTCCTGCTACATCACTTGGGGCGACGGGTTATTAACACTGTGAATAACCCTGTTGAAATCAGATTTGAGTCGGGAACCTGGTCTGGTGCCGGAGGTTCCCAGCGGCACCTCGATGCCTGCCTGATAAGCCCCGCCATCGCCGGACCGGCGTTCCCGACCGGAGTTGTCCACTTAACCACAGGGCAGCCCACAGGAGTTATCCACAAATGTGGAGATCTCGAAGTGCAAATCGGCAGAATCGCCCGGTGTGGCCCTCAGATCCCGCACGCCGTCGTGAACTACAGGCGTGTAAGTTACCAACAGTGTGGATAACCCCTGTGGACAACTTGCCGGCTGTTCGTCCGGGCAGTCCTTCTGCAGACGGTACCCGTCCCAGCGGCGGCGCCGCAGAAGTACGCGCAGGGCAGGACGCGCTGTGGAAAAAGGGGAAACTCTGTGGGAAAAGTCCTTCATCGCGAGGTGCTACGGCGACGAGGCCTACCTAGAAGCCTTCGGGGACCTGCCCGGGGAGCACATGACGGAGGACGACCTGGACGGGCCATGCCGTGATGAGCATCGACGGCGGCAGCCCGCTCCTGACGGGCGGCCGAGCGCTGCGGATCGGCTCCGGCACGACGCTCCCGCCCAGTTGCTGCCACCTCCACACCGCCGGGCCCGCGGAAATCCGTGGTTCCAGGATGCTGAGACGTAATCCGGCACCGATGAACTGGGCTGGAACGTCGCGGGACGGACGGAGGGGAGTCCCTGGCTGACCCGAGCTTCGACCTGCCGGACAGGACGGTGGGGGTGCCGGCGTGGCGCCGCCCTCCGGCCCGCGCAGGATGTGGGGGAGGGCGCAGGAGGCGGGGTGACGGCAGGGAAGGCGCGGTCAGGCGCTGGCAACCCGGAGGGCAGAGACGGCGATGAGCAGTGCCAGCACCAAGACCAGGCCGCCGGCCTGCAACAGGCCCTGCCGCGGGCCGCGGGGTGTGTACGCAACAACGGCGGCACACAGGGCACCAGTCACGGCACCGCCCAGGTGGGCCTGCCAGGCAATCGACGGGACCACGAAGCCGATAACGCCGTTGATGAGGATCAGCACCCAGAGTTGCCTCGTGTCGCCGCCGCGGCGGCGCTGGACCACCAGCATGGCGCCGAAGAGGCCGAAGATGGCGCCTGAAGCACCTACCACGCCGCTCAGCGGCTGGCCCGGGACATACCCCGGCGTCAACAGGAGGTAGCCGACCGAACCGCCGAAGGCGGAGAGCAGATAAACCGCCAGGAAGCGGATCCGGCCCAGGAGGGGCTCCAGGGCCTGGCCAAACACCCACAGCATGTACATGTTGAGCACAATGTGGAGGATGAAACCCTGGGAATGGAGGAAGGCGGACGTCACCATGCGCCAGGGTTCGAAGACCCCGTAGTCCGGAGAGGCATAGACAGTGGCAAACGCCAGGTTCTGATAGATGCCGTCGTTGGGGACCAGCCACTGGAGAACAAAGACCAGGACGCAGAGCCCGATGAGGGACAGGGTGACCATGGGCTTACCGGCGGTCACGGCGCCGCCGTAGACGGTCCTGACGTCCGGCGTCGTACGTTTTGTTTCGTTAACACAGTCAACGCATTGGAATCCGACGGCGGCCGCCCGCTGGCAGTCGGGGCACGCAGGGCGCCCGCACCGCTGGCAGCGCACATAGGCAGGCCGGTCCGGGTGCCGGGGGCACACCGGGATCTCCGCGGACGGCTCTGCCGCCGGAATTCCGTAGCTCATGCGGTGGGCTTAGAGCTTCACTACATCAATGCTCTTGATGACGACGTCCTCGACAGGACGGTCGCCCATTCCGGTGCGGACGCCCTCGATGGAGTCGACAACCTTCTTGGACTCGTCGTCCGCCACCTCGCCGAAGATGCTGTGCTTGCCTTGCAGCCAGCCGGTGGGGATGGTGGTGATGAAGAACTGTGAGCCGTTGGTGCCGCGGCCCATCTGGATGCCGGCGTTCGCCATGGCCAGCTTGTAGGGGTCGTTGAAGGTCAGCTCCGGGTGGATCTCGTCGTCGAACTTGTAGCCCGGCCCGCCAACACCACGGCCCAGGGGATCGCCCGCCTGGATCATGAAGTCCTTGATGATGCGGTGGAAGATGGTGCCGTCATACAGCGGCGTGCCCGTCTTGTCCTCGCCCGATTCCGGGTGGGTCCAGGCCTTCTCGCCCGTCGCCAGTCCGACGAAGTTCTCGACGGTCTTGGGAGCGTGGTTGCCGAAGAGGTTGACGACAATGTCGCCCATGCTCGTGTGGATGGTTGCTTTTGCAGTTGCGATGGCAGTCATAGGCCCTATTCTTCCATGACAGGCCATTACACACAGGGCCGCTCCGCCAGTTCCGCGCTGGGTGAAATCGGCCCAAAATCCGCCTGAAGAATGGCTCGTGAGGTCTGGGACACGTAGGCTAACTGCAGAACCGTCACATTAATCGGGAGGTAGTTGTGAAGAAAACGGATCGAATTGCCCGTGAGCTGGAGCATTCAGTCAGCACCGGAGTAGAAAACGCCAAGGAATGGGCAACCCCGCGGGTTGAGGCGGCCGTCAACTGGGCCGTTCCTCGTCTGCAGCAGGGCCTGGATACAGCTTCTCCCAAGATCCAGGAGGGGCTCAAGTCGGCCGCCTACAATCTCGCCGACGGCGTGGCGACGGTAACCCCGCGCCTCCAGGACGGACTGGCCCACCTCGCACCAAAAATCACCGATGCCGTTGAGGGAGCCACCCCGCGCCTGCACGAGGCGCTGGACAAGGCGACACCGGTCATCGCAAACGCCCGTGACCGGGTTGTCGTCGAATATCTGCCGAAACTTTCGGACCAGATCGGCCACGCCTCGGACGCCGTGCACCGGACGCTCCAGAGCGCGCCGGCCCATGTGGACGCCGTTGCCCAGAGGCTCGGTGACGCGGGGATCATCCACTCCGTCCAGGAGCAGGCCAAATCCGCCGGCACCCACGTCAAGGTTGCTGCGAAAAAGGCCGGCAAGGCCGTCGGGGTCGAGGTTGCCAAGCCACAGAAGCCCAAGCACCGCGGGCTGCTGATCTTCGGCATCATCGCCGCAGCGGCAGCTGCGGGTGTTGCCGCGTGGAAGGCTTCCAAGCCGGTCGAGGATCCGTGGAAGACGCCTGCACCGGTCACCCCCGCGCCCGTGCCGGCCACAACCGTCAACGATGTCAAGGATTCCGCCAAGGAAGCAGCCGGCCAGGCCGGCGCATCGACAGTTGCCGCAGCGGACGCCGTCGCGGACGCTTCGGCTGATGTGGCCAAGTCCACCGACGACGCCGCCGCCACCGCCAAGCATGCGGCCGAGGACGCTGTCGAGGACATCAAGGACGCTTCCGCCAAGGTTGCCACCGATGCCAAGACCGCAGTACGGAACATCGCCGCAAGCCGCAACAACGGCACGGACAAGAGCACCGGCAGCTAAAGAAGACTGCGGGTTGCCTTCAGGCAGCCGTTGAGGGAGGGATTCCGCCAGTGGCGGGATCCCTCCCTTTTTTGCGCACGATGTTTACCAGTTCGTAGCCGGGGCATTGCCCGGCGCCGGGCTGGAAAAACCGCGGTAGTGCTAAATTTGGGGGAATGTCACCCGAAAAATCCTCTGAGGATGCCTTACACGACGCTGCGCCGACGCTGGCTGTGTCTATTGTCATCCCGGCGTACAACGAGGAAAGCGTCATCCGGCAGTGCCTGATTGCTGCCGTCTACCAGTCTGTCCCGGCGCACGAGATCATCGTCGTCGACAACATGTCCAAGGACCGCACAGCCGATATCGTCCGGCAGATGCAACTGGAGTACCCCGAGAGCCCCATCATCCTGCTCAGCCAGGACCGGGACCAGGGTCTGATCCCCACCCGTAACTTCGGTCTCGACCATGCCACGGGAGATATCCTCGGCCGGATCGACGCAGACTCCGTCCTCGAGCCCGACTGGGTCGAAGAGGTGCAGAAGGCCTTCCGGGATAAGTCGGTCCACGCCGCCACCGGCCCGGTGGTCTACTACGACATGCCGATGCGGCGATTTGGCCTGAAGGCCGACGATAAGATGCGCCAGCTGATGCTCAAGCTAGCCAAACACCAGTACCACTTTCTCTTTGGGTCCAATATGGCGCTCCGCCGCTCGGCGTGGGAGATCATCCGGAGCGAAACATGCCGGGATGAGAAGGACGAGATGCATGAGGACATCGACTTGTCCCTGCACCTGGCCGACCACGAGCTCAGGATCCAGTACTGGCCGCAGATGGTCTCCGGCATGTCCGCTCGCCGGCTGGAAGACTCTCCCCGCGACTACCGCTACTACGTGACGCGCTTCGACCGCACGTACAAGGCCCACAACGTCAAAAAGATGGCACTCAAGGCCCCCATGGTCGTCTTCTTCTCGGTGTACTTCCCGGCCAAGCTCCTGCGCGCGATCCACACGGTCAACACGGCCCAGCCTGCCCGCCGCGGCGGCCAGTAGCCCCCAGCGCGGCCGACACCGGCCTTCGATAGTCAGTCCGTCCCCAGCTCCGCCAGCCCGGCCGCAGCACGCCGCATGGAGCGTGAACTGCGCTGTCCCAGGACGACGACGGCGAGCCCCACCAGGATCATCGCCAACCCGGCGTAGGTGCCGGCGGGCAGGGTCTCGGACAGGAACGCGGCAGCCAGCAGCGCAGCGCCCGGAATCTCAAGCAGGATGATCATGGAGACCAGCAGCGGGCTCATGGTCGCCAGCAGGTGGTTGAAAGCCGTGTGGCCGATCAGCTGGGCGCACACCGTGATCGACAGGATGCCCAGCCAGCCGGAGGCTTCGAAGCCTGCCAGCGGCTGCTGCCAGAACAGCGCCAGTATTGCAACAACGGCAGCGCACATCCCGTAGCACAGGGTGGTGTAGATGCCCGTTCCCATGGTCTGGCGGGCCTTGCCGCCGGCCAGCGTGTAGATCCCCGCCAAGGCGCCGCCCGCCACCGCCAGGAGGTCGCCCAGCAGCGCGTCCGGGGAGCTGCCCATATCGAACCCGGTGATGGCGATGACACCGCCGAACGCGATCCCAAGGCCGGCCAGGACAGGCCAGCGGTGTCTGACACCCCGAAGGAGCTGGAAGATGGCGATCCAGCCCGACTGCAGGCACACGAGGGCCGTCGCTGCCGCGACCGAGGTCAACTGCAGCGAGGTGATGAAGCAGGCGAAGTGCAGTGCCAAGGCGACGGCGGCCGCCAGGGACCAGCGAAACTCGCGGCCGGTGACCCGGCCGAACTGGCGTGGGTTCCGGACCAGCACAGGTCCGGCCATAACGACCGAACCAATCGCGTTGCGCCAAAAGGCGATGGCCAGGGCACTGACGGACGTGGCCCCCAGGGTGGCGGCGATGAGCGGCCCGGAGGAGGCCACCCCGAGGACGCCCAGGGCGGCGAGGAAGAAGTTCACGGTCCAACAGTAGTGGGGACTGGGAGTACGCAGCTGAACCCGNATCCTTGACCGTGGCAGGCGGCGGTGCCAGTCTTAAATCCGGTCTCACCATCATCCACAAAGGAGACCATCATGGCTTCAACCATCCGCAAGAGCCTGGACAATCCGGAGGAAACCCGCCCCGTCAAAGACGGGATGGGCCAGGTGGAGCTCGTCAATCTCGACGCCGGCGCCGTGTCACGTGCGACGTTCCTGCCCGGCTGGAAGTGGTCCCAGCACGTCAAACCGATCGCTCAGACGGACAGCTGCATGATTGCCCACAAGGGCTACACAATCTCGGGCCGCCTCAAGGTAGTCATGGACGACGGCGAGGAGAACGAGTTCGGCCCGGGTGACTTTGGCGTCATCCCGCCGGGACATGATGCGTGGGTCGTCGGCGACGAGCCCTACATCTTCATCGACTGGCAGGGCATGGACGACTACGCCAAACCCAAGGAATGAGGGGTACTCCCCGGCCCTCCGCGCAGTGGGCACACATGCAAAAGGCCCCGGTCCGCGTTTCCGCGGGCCGGGGCCTTTCTTATGGTGGAGGCACGGGGACTCGAACCCCGAACCCCCTGCTTGCAAAGCATGGGGCAATGGGCTTTTTGAACCTGTTATTCAGCAAATTTTTCCGGCCTGGGGCGCATCTGGGGCGCACCTGTCCGAAGGGCACCTCCGGTGCGCCCAGATCTTGGTCCCGAAGGATGGAAAGCAGTCGTGATCCGGATCGACCAACAAACCTGCTTGACTCAGCTTTCTTGAATTGGCCCCCTAACACTATTGTCAGCTCCCAGGTATCCATCGCCAACGGGTCTTCGCGGCTCTGAGGCTTGCTCGGACTGACTCAGCGTCCGAAATGCCAGCGGATACATCCCTCCATGCTTCATAGAGGTCCCGTGTATCTATTAGTGCTCCCGCGGCCTCGGTGAGCGGCCGCAGGTCGTCATCGTTGGGAATCGCCTGGACTCGCGTCGATGGGTTAGTGCCCCGCCAAGCATTGACGATATGCCAGACGGCAGGAGGCTCCTGTCCGGTCTCCTTGGTAAAGGCCACCGCCGGCCGCCCTGTAATTTGGGGGACGTCATTCACCTTCGCACCTTTCGCATACCCCTTCACTTCCACAAGAGTCAGCCAGTCAGCATCCGACGGGTCTTCGACGCGAAGGTCTTCGAGTTTCGCTCCGGTTCGTTCGTCGTGGTGATCGTCCATGTCTCTGACCGTGAACCCGAGGTCTTCCAGAACTGTGGTTACAGCCTCCACTAGTTCATCGCCGTCACTAGTTAGAATCCTGCGGGTTCCTTCGTCCGCCAAGCGCGTCGACTCCTCCAGCTGAGCTTGGATCTCCTGTTCACGCCGCTGAAATTCCGTGAGAGCTTCCTCATGAGCCCGCCTCAGTGCCTGCAGGTCACCTACATGCTTGCTAACTTCAGGCGGGGACCATCGGGCGCTTGTTTTCCAGTCAACGTCTGGAGGCACGCTATCTGGATCAACATTGCCAACCATGTCCAGAAAGAGCCGAAGCCAAGCCAAGTGCTGTTGAGTTTCTGCGGGCAAAACCAGGTTCAGTTTGCCGCCGCGTTCCGCAAGCAGTGCATAGACGGATTGTTTCGCCCCGACGTGAACGAGGGGAATGCACCGCGATGCGAGGTTGCCATCATCTGCGACTGTTGCCAGATAGCCCTGTGCTGCCCTCACAAGGCGCCAGACCGGTTTGTGCCCCTCGGGCGTGCTGGGAATCACAGATGTTTTCAAGAGTGCGGCAAGGGCCGGTGGGACGTCGGTTGGGATTGCCAGCTCATTTGCCAGCGTGGACACATCCCGAAGGAGGGAGTACTTCGTTCGGTCCTCACTGAAGCCTCCCGCCGCGTTCGCTCCAAACGAGAGTACGTGCAGATGTGCGGAACGACGACGGGCGTCCTTCGCGAACGTTACCAGTATGTCGTACTCGTCTTCATGCACCCTCTCAGTGCTGGTTACGAGCTTGATCGTTGGTACGAGCTCCAAGAATTCTTTTGTCACCACATCCTGGGGAAAGTCTTCAAAGAGCACACGAGGGCGCGGCTGTACGTTGAAAATGTTCACTTGCAAACAGTATCGGGAAGTCAGACTAGCGTTGGGGCCGCTGAAGGTGTCCCAATTGGGCGCCCTTTCTCCAACGTGATGGCATCTCTGGCCGAGAGGGAACGGGAACTCATCACCGAACGCACTCAAGCCGGGCGTCTCTACCCCGGAGTTCCACGTGAGCGAGTCAAGGTGACTTCTAGAAACGGCAGCGTCCCAGATATGGAGGGAGTAGCCCGGCAAATAGACGTCACGCTGACGTCCCGTTCCCGCCCACGAGATCATCAATCCTGGCCATGAGGGGCTCAAGGCCTGCGGGGGCGAGATGGCCGTACTCATTCAAGGTCGTCGATGGCTTGGAGTGCCCCAAGGCCCGGCTGACAGACAAGATGTCGCCGCCGGCCTCGGAGAGCGCGATGGCGGCGAACGTGTGCCGGAGCCCGTGGACGTTGATGCGCGCGATCCGTTCGGATCGGCCCGCATTCGCCCGGGTGACGCCGCGGGTGACGATGTCGGACACATACCGTTTTCCGACCGGATGGCCCGGTTTGCGGGGACTCTCGAAGAGAGGAGTCGTCTCGGGACGCCCGTAGGAATGTTCAAGCAGCCAAGGCAGCACGGCCTCAGGTACCGGAAGCCTGCGTCGGCTGGCCCGGGTCTTGGTCGTGTCCGTGCCGGACCCCGAATTCCTCACCCAGAGCCTGCCGTCGATCAGGTGTCCGATAAGCAGCGCCCGGGCCTCGCCGGAACGCACTCCCATCAGCCCCAGCACCCCCAAGAGCGCCTTGTCAGCAACCTTCGGTGTGGCCGCGATGACGGCCATGAGTTCCTCGGAAGCCCAATAGGGGCGCTCTACGTGGCCGAGGGAAACGACGATGCCCTCAGTGAGGTCGGCGGCAACGAGCCGGTCGTGGACGCCTCGCTTGAAGGCTGCCCGGAGGATCTCGACTTGCTTCTTCCGCGAAGAGCTGGCCAGGCCAGGGCGCCGGGCCCAGATCTCGATCTCCGTGGTGTCGAGGGTCGAGACGACACGGTCGCCGAACGCCTCGCGGACGACGCCTGCGTGGTGAAGATCAGTGCTGACAGTGTTCGGAGAGCTGCCGGGGTCTGCCTTGGCAGCGAGATGACGGTCCAGGAGTGTCCCGACGGTCACAGACGCTGCGCGTATGGCCTGAGCCCTGGGTATGCCCATTTGATTGGCGTCGTCCTGGTAGGCCTGGGCCTTCTGGTGCTCTTTGTACGACAGCTTGCGCTGGGGTGCTTCCCGCCCGACGCCCTCCCGCCATCTCCTCTGCCAGCGCGGCGCATTGCGTGCACGCTTCTCCGCCACTTCTGCCTTGGACAAACCCGCCCAGAGATCATGCACTGTCATAGTGGCCACCTGTCGGTCGTCAGCGTCTCAGCGACGTCCGCCTCGTCCTGGCGGTGCATGAGAATTTGCTCGCTACGGTCACGGCGCTCGAGTTCTGCACGGAGTTCTTCATCGGAAAACGCTGCAAGGACCTGCCGCGCGAGGACATAGCGGCCGGCCACAGCTGCCTGGGCTTCCCGCTCCGAAGCAAAGGAAACCTCTTCCCCGGCTTCGATTCGGCTGGCTTCGACGAGCAGGTCTGCGGCGCGGGCTCGGTCGTGGACGCGGAGGACGTCCGGGTGGACGCGAAGCGCGGAGGCCAGCTTGACCAGCGTGCGGTCCGGCGGGATCGCGACCCTCGCCTTGCCGTCGCGGTACCGGATGCCGTTCAGGGCAATGTGCACGGTGCCGACACTTAGTCCGGTCGCCGAGGCGAGGTCTGCAACGGTCAGGCCGGAATCTCGGTAGGCGGCCTTAAGCATTGCACTCTCAGGCGGGACTTCGAGGCTTGGATGCTTGAGCGATTCATTCATTCAACACACATTACTACAAATCGCTACCGATTCGGTATACTTACAAAGCCAGGCTCCCAGAGCCCACCGTCAAGACGCAGCCGCTGAGCTGCGCGCGTCTCCAACGAGGCGAATGAAACCGGCCAACAGGCCGTACGGGGCCGAGGTACGCCAGACGCGTACCGGCATCGGATCTTCAACTCGAAGTCCGAGAGGCCACTTTATGCAATGCACCATCCACACCACCCTGACCAGCATCCTCGACAGCATCGGTCGCGATCACGCACTTCTCGAAGTCAAGGACGCAGCGCTGGTGATAGGCGTGACTCCCTGGTGGATCCGCCAGCTCATCGCCAAAGGCGATCTCCGGGCGATCAACGTAGGCGGCCCTGAGAAGGCCGCGCGCTGGCGGATTGACCCCGAAGACTTGAACGCTTGGATGCGCGATCGTGAGAACAGACCACGCGACTTTGGCAGCTCCCAGCTCAGAGACCTTCCCCTGGCAGCAATCGCAAGCGGCCGGACCCGGGTCCGTAACATCACAGCTGCTTCCACCACCCATCTTCACCGCGTATCCGGTGCCGCACCGTGCAGTAGTGACCTTCGATGAGCGCCGCAGGTCAAGCCCGCCGAGGCACGGGCACCCAGAGTTCAATTGATGCCGTAGCGCCAGGCTATCGGGGTATGACTGGCAGCCGTCTGGAGGGCATGCTCCTCATGGAGAAGCATGCCGCGCTCCTCCGGAGGCAGTTTTCGGAGCGGTCCACTGCTACTCCCACCGACCGCGAAGCGGGTCTCCCCTCCCCCTCGCCCGCAGGGAGCGTAGCGACCGAGGACGAGGGCCAGCGGTTTTTGTCGGACATGAGCGCCAGCGAAATGTCCGACAAAAACCCTGCTGGCCTGCATCCGTTGTCCCTCCCGCGTAGGCACAGCCGTACGTCCAACGAGACCACCCGTGAGCGTCGCCGGGTCTCGTTGGACGTGCGGCTCACGGAGACGGAGCGCGAAGCGATCCGTCTCCGTGCACACGTGCTCGGCGTCAAGCCGAGTGCGTGGGTGCGCGGGGTCGTCCTTGACGCTCTGGACGCCCGCAGGGATGAGGTTTCACGGATGCATCTGGCGGCCCAGGGGTCGCCTCAGCCGGAGCTTGCGACGGCGGTGGAACAGCTTCGCCGGGTCGGTCAGAATCTCAATCAGGTCCTCCGGGCCGTCCACTCTGGAGACGTCCGGGGGGTCGATGAGGCTCTGCTCCGCCAGGTGCGGGTCGCGGTCGATGAGGTGCGCACTTCCCTCGGGGACCGGACGGCCTCATGAGTACGGTCAATGTCCGATCGTCCCGCGATGCCGCAGGGGCCGTGAATTACGTCCTCTTCGGGAACTCGAGGGAGCGGCGTGCCGAACTCATCGAAACCGGTCAGACCCGCGCGGCGGCATTCGCGATCTCTGTCGCTGGTAACCACGGTGCTTCTCCAGCCGCCTTCATCGAACGAACCGAGATGATGGCCGCTGTCCATGGCCGCAAGATCGAGCTCCAGTCCTATGTCCTCGCCTTCGCTCCCGACGAGTTCGATGTCACCGACCCGGACGATCTGGAACGTGTTCTGGACATCGCGGTCAAGTTCACTGACCGGATGCATACCGCTGACTACCTCATCGCGGTGCATGCGGATTCAGCAGGTGGTCACGCGCATGCGCACATCCTCGTGGCCAACCACGACTCCCTCACGGGAAAGTCTCTCCAGCGCTACACCAGCTGGAAGCACGGCCTCCGTCAGCTGAACGATGACCTCATGCGCGACGAGGGTCTGCGAGTGCTTCCCGACCCCGAGGAGCCCAAGCCCGACTGGGAGCTCCGGCGGGAGGCATTCGCCCCCGGAGGGTTCGAACAAACTCTTGGCGACAAGGTCTACACTGCGCTCTCTGATCCCCGCTCGGTCAATCAGCAGGCCTTTGAGCAGGTGCTCGAAGAACAGGGCGTCACGCTCGCCGTCACCCACCGTGACGGGTGGAGCTACAAGATGCGGCGCACGGACAACGGGAAGCTTGGACGCAAGAAGTCCTCAGCACTCACCCCGGAATTCACTGCCGACGGGGCCGCGGCCATCTTCGGCATCCACCAGCAGAACCAACAGAATGGAACCACTCATGGGACTCGCGGACCGGCTCCGGCAGGAGCAGCACAGCTCGAAAGAGTCGATACCGTCGGAGCCGTCAAACGCGGAGGTCATCGCCGCGGTGAACGCGCAGACGAAGGCCGTGAACGGGTTGAAGGCGTACCTGCAGATCGTCATAGAGGAGACGGTGAAGGACGAACTGCAGAAGGCCCTTCCGCCGACCTCACAGCCCTTCGCCGGCATGTCGCCGCAAATCGCGAGCATCGGATACAGGTTGAGCGAGATCGAGAAGAGGCTCATCGACTTCTCGCGCAGTCTCGACGGAAAGAACTTCAGCGACGCCTCGAGGAGCTTGATCCTCGAGACGCAGAGGAACCGGGAGGGCATGGTTTCGGCGATTGAACGGCTCCAGCTGCAGGCTGACGAGAACAAGGCTTTCATCAGCAGTGCCGCAGTGGCTCAGCAACGCATCGAGAAGCTGGCCGGCCAGCAGATCGAAAAAGCGGTCGGCCAGATCACCGGCGAAGCTTCCCAGGTCATCACGGCCAGCCTGGCCGCTGCAAACGAACGAGCCGAGCTGATCATGGCAGGCACCGCCAGACTGACTGATCGCCAGCTGTGGTCGGCGGCTGCAGCCATGTTCCTGACACTCCTGCCAGTGGCAATAGTCGTCGCCGGGATCTGGATGGTCATCGCCGGACTCTTTACGGGACTGCAGTGGGCCTCCGATGTCGACGGCAGTGTCTGGCTCGGGATCGGGCGCTGGCTGGCCATAGTGTGCGGCCTGTCCGCGTCCGCGTACGGTCTCTTCGCCGGAGTCAGGTGGACCACTTCACTGGTCGCTACCTGGAAGGGCGCCGGGATGCCGCGGTGGCGGAGGGAGAAGCGATGACGTGTAGCACGGAATCCATCGCACAGAAGCGTACGGCAGCCAGCTCCAACAGCAACACACGAAAACTGAGTACGTTTCGCCTTCGGGAGTCCATCAACCCGCGGAATCGTACCGATCTGGGCGTGCGCGCTCGTACCCGGCTTGATTTGGCTGCCAAAAAAGTGAGTACTCGTGGACCTCCTACTTCCCGATGATTCCGCACTTCTCCTGTTCGGATCTGCACTCACTTTTTCTATACAAACTGAGTACGCGCCCCGCAAAAGTGAGTGTGCCGAGGAAAAAGTGAGCATGCCAGGTCAATTCCCGACACCGGCAATACCCGGATAACGAAGAAACCCCCGGCGGCAACCGGGGGTTTCAGAGAGGACATCAGCACATGTCCAAGAACACCACCAACCCTACCGCGCAAAGGCCTCCCCGCCGTCGCGGCTGGTCCATCGTCTCCAATGCCTTGACCCGGGAGATGATCGAAGACTTCGTCGCCGCCCACCCCAGAGACCTCGGCCACGGCGCGATCCACGACCGCGACCCCGGCACCGAAAAACACGGCCATGTCTTCTTCTACTCGAAGACCCAGCGCACCGCCGCGGCGATGCAGCGCAAGTTTCCGGTGCCGGTCATCGTGAAGCCCTTCATCGCCCACCCGGGCGAACCCGGCACCGACCGCGGCAAGTTCGCAATGTCACGGGGCGCCCGCTACAACACCCACGAACACCCTGACCAGCAGGCACTCGGCAAGGCCCGGTACGGCGACGACGAGATGATCGCGACACCGGGCTGGGACTGGCGCGCAGAGGTCGACGCGCTAAATGCCCGCGAGAAGGTCGATCCTGAGCGTCCGGCACGTCTCGCGGCGGTTGACCGCTTCGCTCAGCGGATACTCGCTGGCGAACTGACCCCACGCGATGTTTATGACCAGAACAAGAAGATCTACTTGACCAAGAGCACGGGCCACTGGACCCAGCTGGAGCGCCAGGCTGCCGAGTGGAAGCGCCAGAAAGCCGAAGAAACCGCGCACAAGGCTTACGAAGAGCGCCGACAGGCGGCCGAGGTAGAACAGGCCGAGCGGGCGCGCCTCGCCGCGGAACATGCTGAATGGGAACGCCAGGCCGCTGTCGAACGGGAGGCCGAACGCGATGCACAAGTCCGCCAGCTGGCCGAGGAAAGTGCGTCTCGCGAAGCCGCATTCGAGGCAGAGCGGGCCACACCCGAGCACCAGGAACGTCTCGCCGTCCAACAGACCGAACGCGATCGTGTCGATTTGATCGACATGATCGCAATGTGGAACGACGCCAAGGGCAGTCGTTCCGCTCGCAATTCCCAAGCGAGAAGATACGCCGCCAGCCTCGGTCTGACTTCCCCCGCGCACGTTAGCCGCGACCGAACGCTGACTCATCTGGGTGCTGTTTTGACCTATGCCGAATTAGCGCTTGGCATTGAGCCCGCCGACGCCGTTACCGCTGAGATCATGCCCGAAATTCGGCAGGACCTCATCGACCACCGCCGGACGATCTCATCAGCCACGCTTGTACTCGGCGGCCCCGAACTGCGCGCAGCAGACGGGAGCCAACAAGATTTCGAAAAGGCCCTGTCCCTTCGGCAGAGGTACGGCGGCTACCCGGACATCATCACCCTTCCGTCGCCGCGGTCCGACATCAAGAAAGCCTGGCGCGAGCAGCTCCTGGCCGCGTCCTGACCAACAGTTCCAGGAAGGAATCCACCATGAAGTATGGCTACACGCGCACGTCGACGAAGGACAAGCAGGACGACGACCTCCAGCGCCGGGCACTCATTGATACAGGCGTCGACGCGACGCAGATCTTTTCCGACCAGGTCTCCGGTTCGAAGGAAGCCAAGACCCGGTCGGGGTGGACCAATCTGGAGGGAAGACTCCGTGCGGGTGACGAACTCGTCGTGTGGCGTATAGACCGCATCGGGCGTTCCATGATCGACGTCGTCACCACGGTGAAGGACCTCCTCGACCGGGGAGTCGAGGTGATGTCCATCTCCGACGGCATCGACCCCTCCACCCGTGAAGGACGTCTGATGCTCAATCTCATGGCGACCTTCGCCGAGTACGAACGCGAGCTCATCCAGGAACGCGTCCGTGCCGGCGTCGATGCTGCCAAGGCCAGGGGCGTGAAGTTTGGTCGTCCGACCCCGGACGCCGAGAAAGTCGCTCTGAACCTCAGGACGGTTAAGCACCTCATCGACTCCGAGGGACTCGGAGTCGTGGATGCATCCCGGACGGTGGGGTGGTCTAAGGCAACGTACTACCGTCACCGCTCAGCAGTTGGAGTCTTGTAAACCCCACTCCGAGGCCGGGCTTTCTGAGACAACGTTCCGAGACTCGTTCACCGACGCATTGGCGGTGAACGAGTCTCGTCTCATCTAGGAGATGGTTAGTAAGAATTGCTCGTGCTCGCTGGAATCATACGGGCAGCGCTAGAACCGGCGCTGGACCCTGCAGGTGGCGTGGGCAAAGCATGTCTACGCTTCGACCGTAGGAGAATCTGGACGATCGGGCGCCAGTACACTGAATCCAGCTTTTCCCTTCGGCGCGGCAGCATGGGGAAGGGCCCATGAGAAAAGCGTTACGATGTCCGCTGGATTAGCAACATCTGGAGTCAGCGCGGCAGGATTAGAGTACGCCTTTTGACCGTCCCACTGATCTGCTGCAAGGGTAAGTATGACTGCCCCTGTCGTACGGGAAGAAAGATCGCCCGGCGCCTTCTCTTTGGTGAATTGCTCTTCAAGCGGCATTCTTGTCCACCGCGAAGATCCGGAAAAGTCGCCGCGTTCACGCCTCTTCCGCTCGATGATGGGAAACTCGACAGATCCCGTCTCCTCCAGATCGATCGTCCGCATTTCCGGATCCCCTGTCGGAATTGGCATAACGACCTTAAAGCAGGTGATGGTTTCCCTTTCTGCGGCTTCTTTCACGAACTGAATGTCCGCGGCAAAGAGACCCGGCCTGCCCCATTCAAACGAAGAGAGGGAGTCGATAATTATTTGTGCTGGCACAAGGCCAGTCCTAGCCTCGTAACACGACTTTTTGTTGGTGCTGGTGGTGTACTCGAAGGATTCCACCTCCGTCAGACAGTTGAGCACGGGCGCAATAGCTACGAGGTTTTCACGGTTCTTGGTTTCTTTCGGAAGCCGGGATGGCAGGTAGAAGAAGTCCTTGAAGCGGTCGCCCTTTGCATATTGAACCATCTGAGCGTTGTACATGCGGCTGCGCGCAGTCGGCCTAAGCCACGGCAAACTCTGGGACACGAGCGGCGGAATGTCGATAGGACGCACCTGCGGCTGTCCGTTTTCATCGAGTTCGGCAAAGAGCTCGAGCTGGTCACGAAACTCTTCCTCGTCACCAATCATCGATTCAAAAGCCTCGTACAGATCATATGGCTTAGGGTTGTTGGCCGACGCCGGAACATTTCGCCCGATGTACAAGCGCACAAGGTCC
The DNA here is from genome assembly GCF_000427315.1 of Arthrobacter sp. TB 26. Taxonomy (GTDB): domain Bacteria; phylum Actinomycetota; class Actinomycetes; order Actinomycetales; family Micrococcaceae; genus Arthrobacter. Next base: position 16,656 of record NZ_AUPJ01000310.1, on the reverse strand, counting down.
CGATAACCGGGCCGGTAACCGAACCAGCGGCCCATCTGCATCAGAGTGTCCGCCGCCAGAGCCTTTCGTGAGTACCAGGTCACGGTCAGGCCCTCGATCGTATAGCCGCGGGAGAGCTTTGCCCCGCCCACTAGCATTTTCCACACTGGTCCCTTTTGGAAGTCGGCACCGGCCTGCGTGTACTCGCTGTCTTTGTCGCCGTTTACAACTGCGATAGGGCTAAGCCCGGACTCGACGCGCTTCACGACCTCCGGGAGGTAGACCGCGACGTCGTCAAAGGAGGAAGGGACGGGGTGTAGACGCGGATCGGGCAACTCAGAATCGGTACGTTGCGTCAGTTCCCGCATGACGATGTCAAAGTCGTCCGCCCACAGTTGCGCCATGCGGTCATACCCGTCGAAGCCCAGATAATCGGACTTCTTCCATAGACCATGAATCTCGCGGGCGAGAGCATCGTGCTCGACCTGTCTGACAGATTCGTGAAAGAGCATCGTGTGATGCTTGAAATCGCCCTGACTGCCTCTCGCCTCCCGCCAAAGCTTGATTGCTCCACTGAGAACAAAGGAGTCCACGGCACTTTGCATTTCAGACTGCCGCAGATCAACCATGTCAGGCCTTGAAGATATGTCTCTCACATACGCGGCTTGATTGCTTGTAGCAGGAGTTCTAGTCTCGTCAGGTTCAAAGACTGCATGACGGTCGTGGAAGGAACGGCCCCCCATGTATGAGTCAGGAGGAGTCAGACTGAAAATAAAGTCCTTGGGATAAATATCATCAACGTCCGAGGCATCGATGAAAACATTGGCGAAAGGGGTTGCCGTGTATCCCACGTACTGGGCGCGGGGCAATATCCCCAAAAGTTCGGACAAAAGCTTGTTTATGGCGGTCCGCTCTCGCGCCTGCTTAATTTCTTCCTCCTGTTCTTCTTTGGTGAGCTTCACAGGGGGCTTTTTGGTGTTGATTCCGGCCTGATCGGCCTCATCGTCGATGATCAGGGCGGGGTAATCCTGGGTGTTGCCTCGGATCTGCTTGAGATCTTTGATGAGCTTGCGCAAGACTGCAGCGTTCTTCTTGATCACTACGAGCCGGACAGGCGTATCCCACAGGTTGTCCGGATGGTAGATCTTCTGTTGGTTGCGGATATTTGACTTGTAGTCGAGGGTGCTGAGGCCAGCTCTGAGTGACTTGTAGTCATCCGTGCTTTTGGTAAGGCGGATGATGTGGGGGACCCCCGGAACACTTTCGGGGTCGTAGCCGAACTTTACGAATTTGTCGCCGACCAGCCAATCCGCATCCTGGTTCGCTATGTAGTCGATGTTTTCTCGGGCCAATACTTCGTCTGAGAGGTCGATGCCACCGACGATGTTTTCGAAGCCAACGAGTTCTTTGTCAAGGCGGCGTTGGGTCTGGCTTCGAAGGAGCTCAAGGGTGCCGGTCAATACGATGATGAGCCGGTAGCCGGCATCGATGGCTTTTGCTACGGTGCCGGTGAAGTTCGCCGTCTTCCCACTTTGAACGTGACCCACGACGAGACCCTTGGTCTGATAAGTTTCGTCCCATGTGGGGTCTGCGAACCGGCTAACGATCTCCGTGGTTGATTCATCTAGCGCCACGATTGCATCAGCATCGAAGCCCCGGCGCTTGAGTACCCCTTGGTAGACGTCCCAGTAGTGGCTTCGCATTCGACGGTCCGATGAATACCACGGCCAGCGCCCGTCAGTGGGTTTCGCGACGATTGTGCCTGCGTTGATGATCGGATAGAACGAGTTGATGGCATCAAATTCTGCCTCGGAGAAGCCCAGTTTTCCTAGCACGTAGGCGCGTCGTTCCCGGCCCTTGGGATGGATCGCGGGTTGCGGTGCCTCGCTGAGCCACTGCGAATCGGTTGTCTGATCCCATCTGGACAGCGCCAAACGGAATTCGACCTGGATGGGGTCGTTTGGGTCGCCCTCTAGGGTCAGGAGGTCGGTCAGTCCCAAATGTGTGAGGGCTTCGACGCCGTCTTCCTCGAGTGAGAAATTAACGCGGTTGAGGAGTGGCTTGGGGCCCCTCTCGGCGATCATCGCGATGGCGCTCGTGACAGCGTCTGTCTTGGTCTCAGCTGTGGGCATCAGGACCTCCGTAGTAGGAACTCGTGTAAGCAGCAAATCCACTTAGCGGGTTGGGAATTTCATCCTCACGCAGGTGCGAGACATCGGTCCTGTATGAGACGTCTGAAAGGTGCTCATAGTGGGGAATCGCCAGTCTTAGCGCGGAATCCTGGAGAGAGGGAAAGTGCTCGTCAACTTGGAAGAAGGCTGGATGGGAGCGGAGAACGTAGGAGTTGCGATATGACTCAATGTCCGTCTCCCTCCACCCCAGCCTGCCTAAGTACTCATTGAATTGCTGAGCATAAGGACCAAGGGCCTCTCGAGCCTTGGCTACCAGGTCGACCAGGCTGAATGCGTTGTCTGCTTCGCCGGCCGCCGTGATCTGAACTGACATAAACCACAGCTGACGATTCGGCGTGGGTTGAAGCTGCGTTGCAGATCCGATGCGATGACTTCGTCGTTCTGAATTGGTGGTCTTGACTTCCAGGTCGAAGCTATCGAACGCGAAATCGTGCTGTTCGGCTTCCGGTCCAAGCCACGCGGTCAGCGCGGAAGCCGGGTCAGCGCTGCAGAGATATGTCAATAGAAGAAGCTCTCCCAGGAGCCCGGTCTGCTTCTCCAGGGTCAGTAGCTGACGGCTTTGAAGGAGCATTTCATATTCATTGATGCTCCGGGAAACCGCGACAGAAAAGTAATGACCTTGCTGCAGTTCCTCGACAATCTTGGCTATGAATGAGTATGCAGCGTAGTGCATTCCATCGGCCGCGAGTCTCAGGCTGTAGCAGTCTTGGTCGGCTAAGTATTCAACGTCAATGTTCTCGAAGGGGTTGAGGTCAGGGATCGAGGCGTCTTTGGGAACACGGAGTTCAAGGCTCCCGGCCGAAGGCTCGATGCGAAGCTCGCAGCGAGGAACCTGGCAAAGAAGATGCACAACCGTGTTGGTGGACTTGAAATACCGTTCGATCGTCTCGGGATCCAGTCTGCGAACGGCTTCGGGTGAACTCGGGATCATCTGCTGCCATTTTCGTCGTAGTTCTGCTGACCAAAATCTTCAGTAAAGGCAACCATCAGGACCTCATTCAGGATGCGATGTCTTTCTTCGCGCAGGGGGTTCCATCGTTGTTCGACTTTAAAATCGCTTTCCAGAAGGAAGTAAAGAAACGTTTTGAGAAGTTGTCCGTCTCGATTGCTCAACCTGCCTTCGGACCCGTAGATTCTCCGGACGTGTTCCACATTTACATCGACTCGCCGGGCCGAGCGATCGGCCCGGAACAGCTCGGAGGACGGAAGGGTTACGAAGCGCAGGTCGATGGGATCGAAATCAGAGAAATCTTGTAGGCCATCAAGCCGAGACACAACACTGGGATTCAAGCCGAGTGCTGGTTCAACGAGCCGTATCTCTTGGCGTTTGGTCTTCTTCGCATCTTTGTGCACGCTTTGCAGATGAGCAAAATATGAATCCAAGAAAGTGGGTGAAGGCCCGGGTGTGTGTGCTCGGGCCATCGCCGTGGTGAAATCTGCAGAGTAGACCGGCATGACCTTTTCCGGATTGAGCGTTATGTAGTGCTCGTTCGCTGCGTCAAGGTCAATCTTGATGCGCCCAAGGCCGAGCTCTTTCTTCGGCAGACGCAGGCCAGCCCAGTTTTGTCCTCCCGACAAGAGCCTTCCTCGTCGATACAGGTAAACTCCCTGTCGTACTTCTCCCGGTTCACCGCCCAAGTCGAATGCGGGTGAGTTCAGACGTGGAGGAAATACGTGTGCCTCAAGGGTGCAGGATGCTCCGTCCGGAAGATCGACCACAAAATTACGGGGGTATCCATCCCGCTCCAAGGAGTCCTCAAACGGGTCAATGGGATCGACGCGAGTGGGTGGCAGAGCTCTATCGCGGTCCACATCGAAGGTGTCTATCTCTATTTGGATGTCGCCCTGGTGCAAATGGCGATGAAAAGTGACTCCAAGGTGTTCGCGGATGGCGCGAAGCTTGGCTGATCTCCATTCGGTTAGATCGCTCTGTTCGGTCGTGTGTATGACGTCTTTGAGTCCGCGCCACTCCACTATCGTGCCGCTTGTCAGATCCATGCCTGCTACCCGGTCAAGCCGCTCGTTTGCGGCCCCCTCAGCCATTACACCGACGCTGAAGTCGCGGCTGACTGTCTGGTCCATCCGGCGCCCGACTGCTGGACCCCATTTCTGACGTGAGTAGACTTCAAAGGAAGTTGCCTGCGACAGTGAGGCTGTCTTGAGGCCGAGCCCGAAATGTCCCAGTTCCTCCGATCCATAGTCGCGCCGCGCGCCGAAGGTCATCGCTCGTTTGATGTCTTCAGCGGTCAGGCCTCTTCCGTTATCGATGATCTGGATCCCCAAAATAGCGGTTCCCCGCTGCACGAAACGGATCCGGATCTGGCTCGCTTCGGCATCGATTGAGTTGTCGACTATGTCTGCCAGCGCACTCGTGAGGTTGTGGTGCATTCCGATCGCGGCAATGGCTGAGGGGTCCGGCAAGACCGTCTCGGTTGACCATTGATGTTCGTCGAGTTCGTATCGCACTGACATTTCTTAGTCCTCGAATCGTGCTTGGCCACCGAGCTTCGAAACATTTTCCGTCACTTTGGTAACTGCCTCGATGGCGATTCCATCAGATGTGTCCACCTCGAAGTTGATCCTGAGGTCAAAAACATCTGCTTCTGGAGTGTCCAGGTAGCGAAGAACCGCCCGTTCGATCAACGTGATTTGTTCGCTCAGGTTTCTGGATGCGTCCAGCGGGATAAACCCGCTGACATGCGTCTTGAGTTCCTGGGGCTCGGGATCGGGTTCGAGTTCGTGGCCCTTCTCAGGCGGTGTGCTGCCTATTTTTGCCAGCCGTCGCATCTCTGCTTCCACATCCGCGGCTCGGCGGACGCTGCCAGCGTCCTGTAGCAGCGCGGTTAGGAGCCTTCTGCTGGACAGAGAGGATGAATAGTAGAAATTTGACCCGTCGCGAAACGTTTCATGGTGCTCTACTTCCTGCTCTTCGCTGAAGCTGTTTGAACGGACGGTGCGCAGCGACAGACACGGGATGCATTTGGAGCTTCGCCTGATTTTTGACTCAACTTGGTGGAGGAAGGGATACAGGGAGCTGATGGCCTCCGTTTCCGCTTCGTCATCCTTCACGTGCTCGAAGGCGCTGAAAAACTCCACCTTGACTGCCTGGAGCTTCCAGCGGTCCACGAGGGGCTCTGTGAGCTCTGGGTTTCCGGTATAGAGAACTGGGACCTTGGCGGACTTCAGAAGGAACTGATAGGTGTTCTCGTCCTCTGCAACGGTTGTGAACTCCGCCGCATATCTGGTCGTGGACCCGTCCGGTTGTTGGACCAGGAACTCCGCCGGCCGACGCAGTCCAAGTTTTGCCAGTAAGCCATATAGCTCATGAACGCGTCCGCACGGAAGCTTCTTTTCGGCCAGCGGCAAGGCGAAGCTCCAGTTGACGGTCTCGACGGTGTTCGGCAGTTCAAGTTTTTCTGCGTGCTCTGGCCCGGGATAGGGAAGGAATCCCACAGGAATCCCCTCGACGGCGCCGGCGCAGTACTTGACGTCCACCAAGTCCAGCCGGGTTTGAAGGACACCGTAGTTCCGTACCCACCAAATGTCTGGTCCGTCGATGACCTGGGCAGTCTTGTAGGCGCTGCTGAATTCCACCTTGGACTTGTACTGGCTATTAGAGAGAATCCTCTGCGTGACCTTTTCGCGTGTGCGGATGGATGCCTTGGCCAGCAGGTGGAGGCCGGCAGTGGCCATTGCCGGCCTGAAGCGAAGCGATGCTTCTGACACCGGCACGGGCGAATTTCTTGATTCCGCGGAAATCCTCGCGGCCTCGGCCGACTTCCAGAAGTCGTACGCCGGGCCATCCTTCAGGGTCGCGGGCTCCGGTAAGGTGCTTCTCAGCCCCAGGTTCTTCAAGAGATTGAGATCCTGTCGATGAAAGAGATCGTCGACGAGAAGATGTTCATCTCCGATGCTGCCCGTCGGAATCAGACCGTTTGGCAGCCACACATCAGCGGTCGGACGCCAGCGCCCGTCTTTCGACCGGACGCGGAGCCTATCGACATCAAGCCTGTCGCCGATGATGGACAGCATCTCCGGAAGTGGGAGCGCCCTGGACAGCCTCCAGAGAGAGTCGGCAGCACCGTCATCCTCGTAGTCCTTTGCCACTTGTCGGGCTATGCGATCGACTTTGCCTCTGTCATCAAGGGCTTGGAAGTCTAGCGCCCGAAGGAGAGTGCCCACATCACCGTGGTGCAGCAGCTCATAGGAAACGAGGTTATCTCCTTCGTCCTGTTCGTCTATGGGGAGAAACACTTTAGTCGTCACGGGCGGCCGCGCGCTGCCATCCCGCATGAGCACGATGCGGCTCCTGCGCATGGCGGCCTGATGGTCCGGATGACGCTTCTCTATCTCGACCGCGATGCGGAGAGCATTTTCGAAGTCATCAAGCCCCCGGCCATGTGTAACCTCCTCCAGCCATTGCTCAACTGGAGCTCTTCCCTTGTTCGCTATGCCCAAGAGCCGTCGCACCATAAGCCGGCGTTCTTTGGTTGCCGATGCTGAACGATGCAGCCACGGCCGATCAAGCCCTACCCAGCTGTCCCACATTTCCTCCAGGCGAGTCGCTTCATCCAGATCTGGCGGGAAGAACAAATCAGAGATGCCCTGAAGCTCCCCTGCCCTGTCAGGCAAACAGGGGACGGCCGAGAGCGCAACGAAGATGGGCTCATTAATGACAGAGTCAGCCCACGAAATGACCTCCCGCCCACGTGCGGGAAGGAAGTCCAGATACCCGGCCGGATCCGCCGCATCATGGAACGTGGCCAGCGCCCCCGCGACCATCATCGGAACGGCCTTCTGAAGAATTTCCTTGTTATAGAGCGTGTGAAGCATGCTGTGACGGTCTTCATTCATCTTGAAGGCCGCGTTCACAATCCCCCGCAGAGAGGTCGCGTGGCTCGTGGGAAAGTAGTTCCAAAAGGAGCCACGCGCACGGCGCGGATTGCCAGCGATGGGTACCGCCCAAGTGACTTCAACGGATTCTCGAGCTGCGATCGACCCTGCCTCCGCGGCTGCCATGAGGCTGACCTGATGCCTGTGCCGGAAGATCCGCCATTCTTCCTGCGATTCGCCGTTTTCCAGGATGACGTCGGACCCATCGCGTCGTGCGGACCACGCAGTAACAGTTCCGTCAATTCTGTTGTCGAACTCAAGGGAACCAACGTTTTGAGAGAAAAGCAGAAATTCGTGTGGGAACGCGCGCATCTCCTCGGTGAGCCACCCGGCTTGCTGGGCCAACGGGAGCTTCACCACTGTCGTAGCCCAGGACATAAGTTCGCCAAGGACAGGATCAGATTCTGCCGCTGCAGCAGGATCGACAGGGGTCGCAATCCGCAGGACTGGATACGAAACCAGTCCAGGGTACAAGGGTTCCAAGAGTTCAGTGCTCAGCCGCCTGTCCCACCCCACAGAACCGCTTCTACTAAAAATCTGGGGCGAGTCCGAAATCTGAATTACGGACTTGAACCCAAGCCCAAAGCGCCCAATCTGGTCATCCCTCTTTTCAGAAGAATGCGAGAGCATCAGCGTGCGATACCCAGCTTCTGTAAACGGGGAACCTTCATTAGCGCAGTAGAGCGCTCCTTCGGTTAGTACTATCCGCACCCGCCCATTTGGGAGATCCACAGCATCTGCGGCATTCTGAATCAGCTCATTCAGCTGTTTGCGGCCGTAGCCGCTTTGGGTGATCGCCTGTTCAATGTTGCTGTGTTCGCGGACCAAGTCTGGGCGGGCTTTGTACGCATTCAGCGCTTGGAGTGTGTCACCTGCCACAAAACGACTCAGACCACCCTCCGTGTCTGCCCAAGACTCGTATGGCAAGTTTGTTCCCCCAGGATCCGTGACAGGGCTTCCCACGAGCGGAAAACCCTGTACTTGAGCGCAAACAGCAAGTTGCTGACTGCGGACGAGCACGCCTTATTCGAGGCGCTGCAGCTTACTCTACGACGGTGAGACCTCGCGCTTCGGCAACCTCTGCATGAAACTGTGCTGCCAAGAGGTTCCCCAAGTGGCTTGCGAGCTGGACGGGTACCGCGTTACCAATCTGGCGAGCAACGGAAGTCTTTGACCCTGCCCATTTGTAGTCGTCCGGAAATCCTTGGAGCCTAGCGGCCTCAAAGTGCGTAATGGCCCGATGCACGCTCGGATTCGGGTGAAGGTACCTACCCTTTTCGGGCTTGAAGAACTCGGTCCGAATCGTCACCGAAGGCCGGTCGTTGCGGAGCCGTCCCATGACATCGCCGGACCCCGTCTTATGAGACTTCCAGCAATCAGCCAGAAGTCGTGTGGGGATGTTGAACCGATTGCCCCCACGTGGGATCTCTTTAAATCTGTCGAGCGAGAGTTGAGTGTAGTTACGGGTCACATGTAGGTCTTGCATACTATAGGGGCCCGGCATTTTTTGCCCGTTGTACTCGAAGGAGACCTGGGGGAACTGAGTCTCGACTACGTGGGCATTAATAGAGGCGAAGGCTTCTCCAACGGTCCGATGACGGCCGCTGAAAGCACCCTCTGGTTTCGGCACTTCCGGCAGCTCTCTCAGGCGGCCGATGACGATGCTCCTCACGCGCGATTGGTAGGCGCCAAAATCAGCGGCATTTAGAAGGTATGGCTGCAGAATGTACTCTTCGAGGGGCTTCCCCGGTTGAGTCCAACGTTCGAATTCTTCATACTGCGCCGACTTCAGAAACTGTCGCACGTTTTCCACGACGAAGTACTTCGGCTTCGCGGCTATTATGGTTTCCGCGTATTTCTTCCAGAGAAAATTGCGTTCGTCCAATACATCCTGCTTGCCCAGGGCCGAGAAGCCCTGGCAGGGCGGCCCCCCGATGATCACGTCGGCTTCAGGTACGCGGCCCTCTGCAAGCCAATCTTCGATCTTTCCTGCGTAGACCCGCTTAGCCTGGTGGTTAAGGGCGTATGTGGCAGCGGCCTGTTGGTCATGTTCAACTGCGACGATAGTCTTGAACTTTCCGGTGGACTCGAACCCTTCGGTCATTCCGCCAGCACCGGCAAAGAGATCAATCAGTCGTAGTGGTTTGGCCATGTCTAGGATTCTAGCCGGCTACACAGCGTAGACCGTAAACGAGCACCAACTCACCGCAGCGCGTCGGAGACGTTTCTCCCACAGGACCGGACGTAGGCGTGTCGTCGCCTTCCAATCGATTCGCCGGCATCCCCATCCGCGTCGCGGCTTTTGCGCCGCCGTCAACGCCTCACTTGACTGGTTTAGGGCCTCCGTCCACGAGAGCGTCTCAGGCTGGCGGTCGGAGGCCCGGGGCGTCGCTTGGCCGGTGGTGCTGGGCCGACAGAGGTCAAGATGTAGCTTCGAATCCAGGCCAAACGCTCTACCGATCTGATGGCAACAGGTCAGCTTCGACCGCGAGCATCCACTCCCCGTCTCCGAATCGGATCTCAAACAACAACATTCCAGTCGAGTCGGTCCCCCGTGGTTGGGCCTCAAAGTAGGGCCACCCCTCTCTCGCCTGGGCAACGGCGTCCCGTGTTTGAACAGCATGAAACCATCCCAATGGCTGGATCTGACCGTCACCCTGCACGTTTCATACCTACCTCTAGTGAGAATTACTGGCTGGCTTTATACGCCACTTCAAAGCCCTGCAGGGCTTCTCCGTTGTCGTCGAGGGGCCCACTGGCTACATCAGCAACATAGGACCGTGCAGGATAGAAGAGGCTCTGGTTGCAAGACTCCTGACGATCCCTTTCGCACCTTAGTTAGCCCTGGCCTGAGCTCCGACGCACTTCACCTGGCAACCGAACCGCGTTTTACGACCCAGAATCGATCATCCGGGTAACGAGGCCAGCTAGATCGAGATCGAAAGCGGCTGGTCGCCGGCTTCATCGCCACGAATTGTGTAAGAGTCGAAGTCGAGCCGCGTGTAAGTCCTGAGCATGCTGATCGGGACGTCATCTTCGGATTCGACGAAGTGTTTGTCAACAATGATCCCCTTCTCGTCGTTCCATAGGTCGACGATCTGGTCGGCGGCCTTGTTGGCGTCGGCCCAGGCCGAAGGGTCATTGGCCACCTCTGGGAGAATAGTGAACAGCAAGGTGACTGTATAGACCTCGTCGTCTTCGAGCTCCGCGTCCGACACATCGATGTATACCCCCGACAGGCTTGAGCCAAGCCGCTTCAGGATGATGTTGACGCGTTTTGAGGACGGCTGCCGGCGGTTGTTGAACGCATCTGGGAAGAACGGCCGGGAGTACCGGCTGCCCAACCACTGAGCGAACGTGCGGGCCGACTTCTTGTCGAGGTTTCCGGCGGGCATAACGTTCCCGAGCAGTTCCCGACTTAGGGTCAGCCGACCGATCAGGTCGGCTTCGAATGCGCGTTCAACGATGGCGACGTGCAGTTTTCTGGGGTTCGCCCCGAAGGCGTATGTGCCGTCAACTGCGTCGATTAGGCGCACGGGCACGAGGTCCACGAAAGGTTCGTTGCCCAAACTCCGGGAGACTACATCACACGGGTGAGACGCGACGAGCCATCCGTCGATGCCGTCACCATCGAGCCCGAGGCCGCGTGCGACGTCAGCGACGAGAAAAGATCCCTGCGTCCATCCGTTCGCAGTGATTGCCTCGAGTTCACTGAAGCTCATCTGATCGCTTGGGGGCCGAGGGGTCGTCCCGTCGCAACGTCAAAGTTTGACTCTGAACGTCGCGGGGTACGTGACCTGAGGTCTTCCCTGAAGCGGCTACGACGCGTGACGCTCCTCGCCGCCGTCGCCTCATCGGCCAGTGCCATCCGAATACCATCGGCGTCGAAAACCTCGGAAGACAGAAGTGCGACGAAGTCCCTCGACGGCGCTGCACCATGGAGGGAGGCGGGCCCCTGCATCCCGGGCACGAGCTTCAGCCACTCATCCGCCAGCGATGTCATAAGGCGAAGACGCTCCACATTCTCCGGGCGGAGCTCGGGATTGTCCTTCAACCACGAGTAGATCGTTGGACGCTTGACGCGCAGCACCGACGCCAGCTCGGTGACGGACAGTTGGAATGCCGACCGGATAGTATCGACGAGGTCGGAGACAGGACGACGCTCTAAGACGGGTGCCTGCGGTTCCCGGTCGAACAAGGACCATGACCTGGTCGACGACAGGTGACTGCAGTAAGCCAGCCACCGAAGAGGGTCGGATCCCGTCCCCAAGTCCGCCGAAAGCGCCTCGACCAGCTGCCGCGTGGCATTTGCCCAGCCGTCGCTTCTCTCGGCCGATGGCGTGAATGCCCACTGGGTACCGGTCCGCGGACGTTCGAGTATGGTGGTCATTTCATTCTCCCGTCTGGTCGCTTGGCACGAGTCCCCACTTCTTCAAGGCTTCCGGCCTCACGGATTTCCAAAAGGCCGCGCTGGCCGGCCCGTGCACGGACCAGAGTCGAGGCTCGATCACGTCGAAGTTGAAGGCAGTCCGGGACTCATCCGAGCTGTCAATGTCCAATATTGCATGGATACCCGGCTTGGCGGCTGCCAACTGCGGAAAGTCGGGTGTCAGCAGGTCCGGCGGGAGAATCGGGGTGTTCTCCACCTGGTTCATCCGGATTAGGAGCTGCCCGACTGCCGACCGGGCGAGGATCTGCTGGCTGGACAGCAGCGATTCCACCCCCAATTCCTCCGGACTAAACGTTGTAACGGCTTCCGTGAAGATTTCGGTGAGATCGGAGCCGACGTTCACGACGGCGTCGACATACCTCAGGCCTATCCGGTCGGCGTAGCCAGGTTGAACCTCTCGGCTCAGCACATCGACGACGAGACGTAACGCCTCCTGAAAGTCCTCGAACGTCCGGTAGTCGGTCACCTGCAACGCGATCGAGGAAGTTGTCAGGGTCATCACGCGCTTCTTGTCGGCCGAGGCGAACGACCAGCGAAGACTCGGCTGCAGCTGGACGCCTCCATCGACGCCGAACTGAATCTGCTGCTGGGTGGCGACGGAGTAGTCGGGGAAACCATTGTTGCGAAGATGGTCCTGAATTGCGGTGACGTGTTGATCAATTGCCAGCACGGGAGAGAAGCGGATTTCGCAGAGGACGAGCACTAAGGGCGAGTGCTCCAAATGGGGACGACGTGAAACGGCGACATCTGTCATGACCGCAGTTTACACACAACTTTACACTCGGAACATACTCTCAGAAGAAGGACATAGGTACGGCATGAACTGAGCTGCGTGCTCGCTGTCTCGACAACGGACGATCGTTACGAGTGGATCGAGTTCCCGTCGACCGATCCGCTGGTCTAGAGGGGTCCTCCGCCGCCCCGGACCAGCGCCGACCTTCCTAACGCGGTCAGCAGCGGCCTTTCCACGGCTGTCATTCTTTTAGCCGTCGCATATAAAGCGCCTCTGCCCGCCCGAGTGCGCCACGGACGACCGTCCGCGGTAGTCATCGCCGGGCCTACATCAAGGTGGGAAGTTTCATTTGGGCTAGCCTCGTCACGGCTTCGGGAGTCACCCGGCCCCGTTCCTTGTCCAGGGCCACCCTCAACTGCGCCGCCAAAATATTGCGGCGCACATGGAGAGCCAATTCTCTCCGAGCCTCCGGATCCCTCCGGAGCTTCCCGTCAGGCATTCTCAACGTGACGAAGGGTGACGGCAGCTTCGGGGGCGTTAGCTGTGCAAGTCGTACTACCGCCTCCGGCGTCTGACGTCCTTGGACCTCGTCGAGGGTAATCCGAAGTTGGGCCGCCCGGATTCCCCTCCGTATACGCAGAATGGTTTGCTTCCTAGACGCTCGGGCGTCCGGACCCACATCGGACATTGCCTCGCCCCTTTCAGTCCACTGCAATCATCATCTTCGAGAGCTCCACGACAGCCAAGGGCTTCGCGGCTAACGGTGTACCTATTCTGGGCTGACGGAGGCCAACGGCCGCCGTCGAGGAGCGCACAGGCCCGAACCCAGGTCCTCAGCCCCGGTCTCTCAGGGGTGAAGACCTCAGGTGTTCAGAGTTCTACCAAGTTCTAGCTGGATCTACGGTTTTTCATAGAACCAGCTAGAACTTCATAGAACTTTCCAGCTCAGTCCTCCGTCCGGCTCGAGAGGACCCAGAACGCGTTCTGAGTCCGGCCGACCGGTAGCTTCAACGCTGGGCCGCCCCCGACATCAACGCCCCCACCAACGGTCATTATGTTGTGGAGTAAAGAGGCTATTCGCATTTTCTGCGAATACATCCACTTCTGATAACGATCGCTCAGGAGCCGAGATCGGCCCTGACCAGGCGATTCGCTCGATTCGCCACGCGCAGGATCACCTCGGGCGAGGCGAACTGTTGTGGTTTCCTGTGTCGCAAAATCCGGGTCTGATCAGGCATTTTGTGTCTCATTGTTGCATTTTTTGCATTTTGACTGCAAAAATTGCAGTCGACATAGGAGGCTCCTTGGGTGATAAGTTCGGCGGTCTCGCGTTCCTCCCGCTGCCTAATCGAGAGCCGGATCGTGACGGGTTCCTGAGCGAGGTGCTCACCGGGTGGAAGCGATCGCACTCGGCGCAAAACTTCACCATGCAAACGACCAGGCGCCGGGTCGCATCTGTTATGCGCCTGGCGGACTTCTCGGGCAAGTATCCGTGGGAGTGGGCCCCCGTCGACGCGGACGAGCTGTTCGACCATCTTCGCGGTGTCGAGAACCTGGCCTTGTCCACTGTCCGGGCCTACCAGACGGACATCAAACTGTTTTGCGAGTATGCAACCAACCCTGAATACCCGTGGAACGAGAACTGCGGGCGCCTCTTCGGGACAACCTTTTCCCAGGTGATCACCGAGTTCAACAAAGCCAGGCACGTCCAGGATGCCGATATGGGTCCGGAGAAGCGTGCCTTTACTCTCGAGGAGCTGCAGGCCTTCTTCGACCTAGCCGACCTGGAAGTCGAACGGATCATAAACTCCGGACGCAAGGGCGCTCTTGCCGCGTGGCGTGACGCCGTCGCCTTCAAGACCGCCTACGGTTGGGGCCTTCGGCGCGACGAACTCCGTCACCTCGGCCTGGTCGATTTCTCCCGCAATGTCAAGGCTCCGTACTTCGGCGACTACGGCATTCTGCGCGTCCGGTTCGGGAAGTCGCAGAAGGGCTCCCCCAAGAAACAGCGGTCCGTGCTGACCCTCCTGGACTGGGCAGCCGAGGCGGTTGATGACTGGGTCAAACGCGGTCTTCCCCGCTACGGGCAGCCTGTCAGCGATCTCTTCCCGACTGGCCGCGGCGGCCTGGTTCCGGAAAAGAACCTCCGGGATCGGATGCGCGGATTCCTCGACGAACTCGGCTTTCCGCCGGGGCTCGACCTTCACTCCCTGCGACGGTCCTATGTCACGCACATGCAGACCGAGTACGGCTATGACACCAAGTTCATCTCGATGCAGGTTGGCCACGAGCACACAGCGACGACCACGATCTACACACTTCCCTCCCCCGACTTCGCCGCGCGCGAACTGGAACGCGTGCTCAACACAACCCTCCTGGCCAGCAACAGCAAGCTGCTGACCAAACCCACAACGCCTTCCGGAAAGGCATCACGATGAACCGTCAAATCGACTACCAGTTCCGCGTCAAGGAGCTGATGGCACGCGCCGGGATGCGCAACAGCCGCGATCTGGTCGCTCCGCTTCGGGAGCGTGGCATCACGCTCTCCGAGTCGCAGATCTACCGACTCGTCGGACAGAACCCGGACCGGATCGCCTTCCAGGTCTTGGCAGCACTTTGCGACATCTTCAAGGTCGAAGCCAACGAAATCTTTACCTACACAGGAACGGAAACCCGCACCCAGCGCCGTCGGACCGCCGTCGGCGACGGCACGGATGTCCCCCTGATGGAGGCCTACCGCCCGGTCCGCGCCCGCATTACCCGTCCCGATGAGCAGTGAGTTCAAGCCGCGCGGTCGTCCCCGATCAAACAGGACGAGCGAGGGTTGCGACCGCTGCGGGAGAACCACCGGAAAGATCCGGGTCCGCTGGCCAGACGGACGGATCTGCGGAATATGCTTCACGAACGCAACCCACCGATACGGTCAATGCCCGCTCTGCGGTGCCGACAGAATGCTGCCAGGTCGAACGGATGCGGGCGACGACATCTGTCGCGAATGCGCCGGCATCACGACGGACCTCACCTGTGACAACTGCGGCCGCGAGGCCGAGCGCTTCCGCGGGGGTCACTGCATCACCTGCGTTCTCGCCAACGATCTGACGGAGCTTCTGAGGCCGAATGACCCACCCGACCTGCGGCTCAAACGCCTTATCAAGGTATTGACCGGGGCCACGCGGCCGGAGAGCATCTACACCTGGCTGCGCAGCAACGGTGGCCGGTCCGCCGGGCTGCTCAAACGGATCGGTGACAGGGAGATCGAGCTCTCCCACCGGGCTTTCGACGAACTGCCCAAGACGCCGGCGGTCGAGCACGTCCGCGCGATCCTCACTCATAACCGGATCCTGCCCGCACAGGAAGACCGGCAGCTGGCCATGTTCGAGCAGTGGCTGGAAGAACGCCTCGACCAGCTCTCCTCGACGCCGGAAATCCACGCCCCCATCGAGCGTTTCGCCCGCTGGCATCACCTCAAGAGACTTCGGGCGGAGTCATCCGCGACGAAGAACATGAACTATGCCGTGCGCTCGGCCAAGCAGGAGATCACAGAGGCCGGAAAGTTCCTCCGCTGGCTCCTCGATGAGCACCGCCGGACAGCAGCTTCCTTCCGCCAGATACATATCGACGAATACCTCTCCGAGGGCACCTCAACCCGTCGACATATCCGGAACTTCATCCAATACCTCAAGCGGGAAACGCCGGGGAAGGACATCCAGGTCGCTGCGCGGCTGGCCAGGACGACGCCCGTCCTCAGCCAGCAGGAACGCCTGGACCTTGTCCGCAAGCTCATCGAGGCCGACAACGTCGCCTTGTCGATCCGCATCGCGGGGCTGATCTTCCTGCTCTATGGCATCCCCATCGGCAGGATCGCCATGCTCACCATCGACGACGTCGAAGTGACCGGCAAAGGCATGTTCCTCAGTCTCGGCCGGTATCCGGCACCTATTCCCGAGCTGCTGGCACCCATGTTCTGGGCCCACCTCCAGGACCGCGCCGGCCAACAGACAGTCAACCGCGATACACGCTGGCTCTTCCCGGGCGTCCGCGCAGGAGCACCCCGATCCCCCAACACCCACCTCCTGAAGCTGCGCGGGATGGGCGTCAACATCCAAGGCATCCGCAACACCACCCTGCAGAGCCTGGTCAAAGAAATTGACGCCACGTCACTTGCCCGCATGCTCGGATACAGCAAGCAGACTCTGTCCCGCCACGCGGGAGCCGCCGGCGCACCCATGTCGAGCTACGTTGTCGGCAAGAACCCCCGCTTCGCCGAAGAGCGCAGTCGCGACCAAACTGCGAACAAAACCCAGTGACAAAGCACCAGAGGGTATGACGGCGAGCATCATCGATAGAGACCCTCAGCTCGCCCACGGAGCGAGGAATAAACCCCAAAGCGATAACCCGCTTATCCAGTT
>NZ_AUPJ01000309.1:19211-20887 GCF_000427315.1 Arthrobacter sp. TB 26 | reverse complement strand
CCGCGGCGTCGGAATCGGGGCCGAACAGCCCGTCATTGAACTGGCCCTCCTTGCTGCCGCCGAGCGCGTTCCCGATGCCCTTGAGGGCCTCGCCGACCTCACTCGGGATGATCCACAGCTTGTTCGCCGAGCCCTCGGCGATCTTCGGGAGGGTCTGCAGGTACTGGTAGGCGAGGAGCTTCTGGTCGGGGTTGCCCTTGTGGATCGCGTCGAACACCTTCTGGATGGCCTGGGCCTCGCCGTCGGCCCGCAGGATCGCCGCCTTCGCGTCGCCTTCGGCCTTCAGGATCGAGGACTGCCGCTGGCCTTCGGCGGTGAGGATGGCGGACTGCTTGGTGCCTTCCGCGGTGAGGATGGCGGCGCGGCGGTCACGCTCGGCGCGCATCTGCTTCTCCATCGAATCCTGGATGGAGTGGGGCGGATCGATTGCCTTGAGTTCCACCCGGGAGACACGGATGCCCCAGCGGCCGGTCGCTTCGTCCAGCACGCCGCGGAGCTGCCCGTTGATCTGGTCACGCGAGGTCAAGGCCTCTTCGAGGTTCAGGCCACCCACGACGTTCCGGAGCGTCGTGGTGGTGAGTTGCTCGACCGCCTGGATGTAGTTGGCGATCTCGTAGGTGGCCGCCCGCGCATCGGTGACCTGGAAGTAGACCACCGTGTCGATGGAGACCACGAGGTTGTCCTCAGTGATTACCGGCTGCGGCGGGAAGGAGACCACCTGTTCACGCAGGTCAAGCAGCGGCAGCAGCCGGTCCACGAACGGGATCAGGATCGTGAGGCCGGGGTTCAGCGTCCGCTGGTACTTGCCCAGCCGTTCGACGACGCCGGCACGGGCCTGCGGGACAATCCGCACTGACCGGACCAGCACAATTATTACGAACGCAACGAGAACCAGCAGCACGATTGCGACTGCGATATCCATACATCACCTATTCCCCAGATTGGTCTTGCTATGGTGTGCGGCGGTCGCCCGCCGCGTACCCGGCGCCGGTGGCGGCAGCCGGAATTCTTGCGCGGGCTATTGGATGGCGGTTTCCGGCTGCGGGGCAACGACGGCGGTGGCGCCGTCGATCGCACTGACGATCGCGTGCTGGCCCGGGGCCAGGACTCCGGTCTCGGAGCGGGCACTCCAGACGTCGCCGCCGATTTTGACGAGGCCGCCGTTGGCGCTGACCGGCTCCATAACGAGGGCGGATTCGCCGATCAGCCGCTCCACGTTGCTCCGGCGGTCGGCCGGGCCCTTGTGGAGGTGCTTGAGCGCGACGGGCCGGACGAAGCCGATCATCAGGAGGGACACAACGCAAAAGGCCACGATCTGCAGACCGAGGTCGGCGCCGGCGAAGGATGCCACCAGCCCGGCAAGGGCTCCGCCACCGAGCATGATGAAGAACAGGTCAAGGGTGAGCATCTCCACCACGGCGAACACCAGGAACACCGTGAGCCATAACGCCCACCAGTTTTCGGGCAGCCATTCGAACATCTTTTCCCCCTTCGCCCCGGGATCCGCAGGCGCAGATCCTCAGTAACTGTGGTTCCATCCTAAGCCGAACGGCATCGCACGCGGAGGGCCGCGGAAGGCAGCTGATGAAAGTGCCCAAGTCGTTACTTTTCGGGCAACCCGGCGGGCTGGCGCAGCGGTTCGAAAACACCGATCCGGAACCGGGCCGACACGGCGG
>NZ_AUPJ01000309.1:7312-19203 GCF_000427315.1 Arthrobacter sp. TB 26 | reverse complement strand
CAGGCCGGCCGCCAGGGTTGCCAGCGCATCCCGGTCCAGGTGGTGCCCGGCCGGGCCCATGAGGGCCAGCCGGGAGACATCGTCCGGGGAAAGCAGGAGCGGCACATCCAGGTCGTCGGCGGAGAGCGCCGAAAAGTGACCCTCGAGCGAGGCAGCGAGCCGCTCGTCCTTGGCCGGGTCGATGCCGAGCATGCCGGCCTGGCCGGCCACCTCCTCGAGGTGTCCCGGCCGCGGAGTGACGACTATCAGCTGGCCGCCGGGGCGGAGCACCCGGGCAAACTCGGGTGCGTTGCGCGGCGCGAAGACCACGGTGACGACGTCGACCGTGCCGTCGGCAACCGGCAGCGGCTGCCACACGTCGCTGACGAGGTTAACAGCTTCGGGGTTCAGCTTTGCGGCCCGGCGGAGGGCGAACTTCGAGATATCCAGGCCAACCGCGGCGGCGGGCGCCCGGTCCTGCGCCACCCGGTCCAGCAGCGCCCGGAGGTAGTGGCCGGTCCCGGTTCCGGCGTCCAGCACCGTCCCGGGGGATTGTGCGGTACCGCCGGCGAGGCTGCGGGCAGCCAGTTCCGCCACGGCGTCGGCGAGGGGGCGGTAGTGGCCGGCGGAGAGGAAGTCGAAGCGTGCCGCCACCATCTCAGCGGTGTCCGCTTCGAACACGGTGCCTTTGCCCACGAGGAAGTTAAAGTACCCCTGTTTTGCCGCGTCGAAGCTGTGGCCGCCCGGGCACACCAGGGTGCGTGCGCCGCCGTCGTCGAAGGCGAGCCTGTCCCGGCAGACCGGGCACAGCAGGGAGGCAGCGGAGGCGGGGGGCATAGTGTCCATCCTAGGGGCGGCGCGTCCTGGACGGCCGCGGTCCGCCGTGGTGCAGTACCGACGTGAGCTATTTCACTGCCGGGGAAACTCGGGCTAGGCTCGCACACGTGAAATCCGAACATCTGCCGCTGCTGAATTCCGTCTCCGCCCCTGCCGTGCACCCGGACGGCGCGCGCGCCGTGGTCTCCGTGATCCGGCCCGACTTCGACGCCGACGCCTACGTCGGCCAGCTGTGGACGGTCCCGCTGGACCCGGGCGCGCCCCCGCGCCGCCTGACCCGCGGATTCCGTGACACGGCGCCGGACTTCTCCCCGGACGGACAGATTCTCGGGTTCCTGCGCGCCGCTGCCGGCGGCAAACCGCAGCTCCACATCGTGGAGGCCGGCGGCGGGGAGCCGCAGCCCGTCACCGACGCTCCCCTGGGAGTATCGGCGTTTGCCTGGTCGCCCGACTCGCGGCGCATTCTCTACAGCGCCCGGACCCCGGAGGAGGGCCGCTATGGCAGCACCGACGGGGTCTCCGCCGGCAGCGAGGACGCGCGGCTGATCACCGACTACCAGTACCGGATGAACGGCGTCGGGTACACCGCGGACAAGCCGGTGCAGCTCTTCCTGATCGAGCTTCCGGAGCTCGGGGCGGAGCCCACGGTGCCGCCGAAGGGCCGCGCGTTGAAAGCCCGCACCGCGGCCGGGGGCAGCACCGACACAGGCCTGCTGCCGGCCGCACGGCAGCTGACCGCCGCGGCGACAGACCACACCGGCGCGAGCTTCAGCACCGACGGGCGGGCCATCTACTTTGTGGCCGCCCTGCATGAGGGCAGCGACGCCGATCTCGCGAGCGGCATCTACCGCCTTACGGTTGGCGACGATGCCGGGGGAGGGCAGCCGGAACCCGTCGCCCCGGCTAACACCGGCCGGCAGACCGTGCACGCCGTCCGCGAGTCACGGGACGGGCAATGGCTGTTTTTCCTCGCCCAGGACCTTGGCCGATCGGGCCAGGACTTCGTGGCACGCAACACCGCCCTCTACGCCATGCCGGCGGGAGGCGGCGACGCCACCCGGCTGAGCGACGTCGAGACAATGGACCTGGGCTGCAACGGCAGGATCGAACTCGCCGGCCCCGATTCGGCGCTGCTGCTGAACAACGCCCGGGGAACGGTCGAGCTGATTGAATTCCAGGCCTCCGGGAACCACCACGTGCTGCTCCAGGGCGGGCGGGTGGTCACCGGCGCCGCCGCCGGCGGGGAATCGCCCGTGGTCAGTTTCGCCGACGCGGCGACGGCGGGGGATGTGGCCGTGCTCGAAGCTGGAAAGCTCCGCGTCCTCACCGACTTTTCCGCGCCGCTGCGTTCCGAGGCCGGGATCATCGATCCGCTGGAGCTCACGGTCCCGTCAACCGACGGCTACCCCGTCCACGGCTGGCTCGTGAAGCCGCCGGGACAGGGACCCCACCCGGTCCTGCTGAACATCCACGGCGGCCCGTTCGCCCAGTTCACCGGCGCACTTTTCGATGAAGCCCAGGTCTACGCCGCGGCCGGCTACGCGGTCCTGATGTGCAACCCGCGCGGTTCCGCCGGCTACGGACAGGACCACGGACGGGCCATCAAGGAAAAGATGGGAACCCTGGACATGCAGGACGTCCTGGCCTTCCTCGACGGCGCGCTCAACAAATTCGAGGAGCTCGACGCCGGGGCCCTTGGCATCATGGGAGGGTCCTACGGCGGCTACCTCACCGCGTGGACCATCAGCCACGACCACCGGTTCGAAGCCGCCATCGTGGAGCGCGGGTTCCTCGATCCCGTGAGCTTCACCGGCTCCTCCGACATCGGCTGGTTCTTCGGCGGGGAGTACACCGGACGCTCGGCCGAACAAATGGCGGCGCAAAGCCCGATGGCCCGGGTGGACCAGGTGCGCACCCCGTCGCTGGTCATCCACAGCGAAGAGGACCTCCGGTGCCCGGTGGAGCAGGGCCAGCGGTATTTCACGGCGCTCAAACAGCTCGGGGTGGAGGCTGCGTTCCTGGTTTTCCCGGGGGAGCACCACGAGCTCTCACGCTCCGGGACGCCGCACCACCGCAAGCAGCGCTTCGACCGGATCCTGCAGTGGTGGGCCCGCTACCTTCCGACGGCGGCAAATCCCGCACCGGCGGCCCAACTCTGACGGCCCAACTCTGACGGCTCAATCGCCCGGCAGGAACCCGAGTTCCCGCCGGGCGAGGNAGGCTGATATCGGGTTGCGCCCAGCGCGCGGAGTACTCGGCATTGTTGCTGATGGAGCGCAGCTCGGCGCGGTCCAGATAGAGGATGCCGTGCAGGTGGTCGGTTTCGTGCTGGACGATCCGGGCCTGCCAGCCACGGAACTCCCGCTGCTGCGGGCTCCCGTCCGTTGCTGTGAAGTTGAGCCGGACCTGCTCGGGCCTGTTGACGGCGGCCTGGAGTCCGTTGAGTGAGAGGCAACCTTCGTAGAACGCCACGGTGGTGGTGCCCAGCGGCTCGTAGCTCGGGTTGAGCATGGCAAAGAACGGCAGGGGCTCCCGTCCGCGGGCGGCGGCGACCCCGGGATCGACGTCGAACTGGTCCTCGAGGACCGCGAGCTGCAACGGTATGCCGAGCTGGGGTGCGGCCAGGCCCACGCCGGGCGCCTTGTGCATCACGCTGCGCATCAGGTCGATCAACTGGCCAAGTTCGGCGTCGCTGATCTGCCCGTTGAAGGGCGCAGCGAACTGCCGGAGCACGGGATGCCCCGCCTGGACAATGGTGGGGAGCACCCCGCCGGTCAGTAGCTGCTGGACGTTTTCATGGATGCGGGCGGCGCTGAGGTCAGTCGCCTTGGCGTCAGAGGACATGGCAACAGACTACTGGCGTCCGCAGGCCGCGGTGATAAATTCATAAATGCGTCCACGCAGCACCGCTCCGGCGTCGATTTTCAGGATGCCGTCGCGTCCGCCCGCGGACACCCGGAGGGGCAACAATGTCCCCACTTTGTCGTCCGCTATGGCGTGCGGATCGCAGCGTGCGGGCCGGATGCCCAGCCGGAACTGCTGGAGGGATCCGCCGGCGCGGACCGACACCGAGTGCGGCCACGGGGCGCCCGGGTCCTCTTCGAGCAGTGGGGTCCCATCGATCCAGTTGATGGTCAGGCTTCCGGTTGAGCCGGGGTTTACGGCACCAGGGGTGCTCCGCGGCGTGATGGCAAGCGTCAGGACGGCGCCCTGCGCGTCGGCAGAGACCTCGATGTCCGGTGCCAGCCGGATGTCGGCGACCGCGGCGGCCGCCTGGGCGAGGCACATTTCACTGTTGTTCCGTTCCATCACCCGGTACGGATCGGTGGCGGGCACCGTCGGGGCCGGCTCTTGTCCGTTGCCCTCGGCAAGCCGAAGTGACACCGCCGTTCCCTCGTTCGCGGGCGATGTCTGGATTCCGCATTCGGGAGCGGGCAGTTGTGCCTGAAGGATCTTGGTCTGGCGCGGCGGAAGCTCGATCCCGCCGGGCGGCGCCGGCCACTCCATGGTGCCGGAAAAGAGCGGGCTGGTCAGGCTTGCACTGAGCACGGTCAGCGGCCCTGCCGTGTTGTTCGTCAACTGGACGGCAATGATTTGCCGGCTGTAGTCGTCGCGGAGCTGGTTGATCTCGGCGGTGATGGTGGCGGCCGAAGCCGCTGGCGCTGCCGTTGGTGTTGGAGTGGCGGAAGGAGTGCCGGTCCCGGAGGAGCCCGCGCTGCAGGAAGCCGTCAGGGCGAGGGCAGCCGTGACGGCGGCAAGCCTGCCCGCGGGGACGTGACGGGTTCCGTCGGCCGGGCGCCTTAGCGGCGGAAGGAGGCAGCCCATGGGGTCAGTGTATTCCCGGCGCAGGCTCACGCGGCTGTGGCCTGGCGGGCGCTTTCGGTTAGTCTCGGTGCCATGACTTCACCGACCCCCTTGGATTGTGTCCTCGAGCTGCTGCGCGTTATCGAAGCCGGTGGCGGCCCGGCGGACATCGCTCCCTTCCTGGCCGAGGATTACATCCTGAGCGAGGCACCCCACTTGCTGGCCCCGGCCGGGGCTGTGCGGAACCGGGACGAGGCCTTGGCCGGGGCAGCCGCAGCCCATGAGGTGGTCGCGGCGCAGCGCTTCGTGGTGCGGCGCACGACGTGTGAGGGGACCCGCGTGGTGGTGGAAGCCGACTGGACAGCGACGCTGCTGATGGACCTGCCGCATTGGGACACCGGCGAGGTCATTCGCGCCAGGATCGCGGGCGTTTTTGAAGTCCGGGACGGCAGGATTGTCAGCCAGGACAGCTACGACTGCTATTTCATGCCCGCCTGAACCACGGCGTCCTGCTGCGCGTTTCCGGCAGCGTCTTCACTGCATGGTGAACCGGCGGGCCACGATCCTGTTGACAGCGGGNGGCAGCTGCCGCCGCTATGGCGCGGTTGCGCACCGACCATGGTGCTGCCGGCAGCGGCCGCCCCAGCGCCATGTTGATTTCGGACTGGCGGGCTGCCCGGGCGGCTGCAGCCGTGCGGCCGGCCTCGAAGGTCCGCAGTTCTGCTCCCACATTCGCCCCGCCCAGTGCCGCGAGAACCAGCGGAGCCAGGGCGACGGCGTCGAGCCAACCCAGGTTCATGCCCTGGCCGCCGATCGGGCTGATCTCATGCGCGGCGTCGCCGATCAGCACCGTCCGGCCGGCCACCATCCGGCGGACCAGCCTGGAGCGGACGCCAAAGCGGCTCAGCATGCTGTTGCTCGCGGGATCGACGCCGATCCCAGTGCGTTGTTCGATCATGCGTGCGAGCCCGACGGCGTCCCGGTCGTATCCGGTGTCCCCGAGGCGCACCACCCAGCGGCGCAGCGTCCCTGGCAGCGGGAAGCACTCCACGATCCCCGCGGCTTCCAGGAACAGTGCAGCGTCCGGACCGAATCCGGTCGTGTCGGCGAAGTCGCCCATCAGGTAGCTGTCCGGGTAATCCTTCGCCCGGACAGCGGTGCCGAGCTGCGAGCGGACGGCGGACCGGACACCGTCGGCGGCAACGGCGATGGACGCCGTGTAGCGCACCGCCCGGCCCGCTGTTATGGCT
Source organism: Arthrobacter sp. TB 26 (assembly GCF_000427315.1). Classification (GTDB taxonomy): domain Bacteria; phylum Actinomycetota; class Actinomycetes; order Actinomycetales; family Micrococcaceae; genus Arthrobacter. The sequence continues at coordinate 13,333 of NZ_AUPJ01000309.1, read as the reverse complement.
TCCGCGGTGACCTGGCCGCCGTCGTGGTGCAGGCCCGTGACCCGGACACCGCGGTGGAGGGCGTCAGGGTCGAGGTCCCGGACGCGCTGCTCCAGGAGGGCCTCGGTGCGGGACTGCGGCAGGGCGAGGACGAACGGGAAAGTGTCCGAGACGCCGGCGAAGGACATCTGCGCGAGGGTCCGGCCGCCGCTGACGGCGATGCCGCGCCGGATCGCAATGCCTTCGGCCACCAGGGCCTGCGCCACCCCGATTCCGTGGAGCGCGTCCAGCGACGGGGGATGGATGCCGATGGCCCGGGAGTGCGCTTCGGCGATGGTCCGTTGTTCCAGGATCCGGACGCTGGCACCCTGCTGGAGCAGCAGGGCTGCCATCAACAGGCCCACCGGCCCGCCGCCGACCACCAGGGCGTCAACCACGCGCGGAGTTCTTGTCCGCGTTGTCCATGTCCGCATTGTTTTTGTCAAGGGTCAGCAGGTTGCGGAAGGGTGCCCGGCGGACGACGGTCCAGCCCGGGGGAGCCACCAGCTGGAGTTCGGCGGCGGTGTAGCTGCGGCGGATGGAGGTCAGTCCGTCCTGCCTGATGTAGGAGCCGGTAAACGGCCAGGAGCCGGCGAAGAAGAGGGCGTACGCGCCCGTGCTGCGCCGGAGGTCGCTGTGGATGACAGTTCCGTGGGAGAGCGCCGCGGACTCTGCCAGGAACACCGGAAGGTCCTCCTCTGCCAGATGGTGCAGCACATGGTTGGACACGACCAGGTCGAAACTGAGGCCTTCGCGTCCCAGCTCGGCGGCCGTGGACTGGCGGAACCTCACGCCGGTGGCCAAATGCCGTTCCGCCGCGAAGCGACTGGCGCGCGGGTCCGGATCGATAGCCGTGATCTCCAGGCCAAGCCCGTCGCGCGCCGCCCAGCGGGAGAGCATCACCGGCACATCGCCGCCCCCGCAGCCAATATCCAGGAGGGTGGCCTTCACGCCCTGGCGGAGGCGTGGCCGGAGCTGGGAGCGATAGATGCCCCGCCAGCCGGAGACGGCCCGGTTGACCAGGGCAAACTGGGCATAGGTGCGGTCCAGCCGGACCGGGTCACAGCCGGGCAGGTCCATCTCCTCGACGGCGTGCGCCGCACGTTCGCGCAGTAGTTGCACTGGATCTCAGGCCAGCGCCGATTCCGGCTGGGCGGACTCTGAGTCGCCGGCCGCATCGCCGGTCCAGGCCTGCGGCTCGTCGCGGAGCGGGCTGCCCAGCTTCGTGAACAGCGCCGTTTCAACCGTCAGCCCGGGACCGAACGCCATCGAACAGATCCGTTCCCCGCCGTCGTCGGCACCGTCCGCCGTCGGCAGGTCCAGGATGTGCCGGAGCACGAACAGCACGGTGGCGCTGCTCATGTTCCCGTAGTCGCGCAGGGTCTCGCGGGCCGGGACCAGCTGCTCGTCGCTCAGGTCCAGCCGGGACTGCACCTTGTCCAGGATGCTGCGGCCGCCGGGGTGGATGGCCCAGTGCCGGATGTCACGGTAGGGGAGCCCCCGCAGGGCATCCTCCCGGGAGAGCAGAGGCTCCAGCGCGCCAATGATGTGGTCATCGATGATGTGCGGGACGTAGTTTCCCAGGACCATCTCAAAGCCCTCGTCGCCGATGTTCCACGCCATGGATTCCTCACCGACCGGCGTCAGCACGGTCTCGAAGTGGTCCAGTTGCAGCAGCGCGCGTTCGTCCGGGTCCTGCCGGGCTGTCACGATGGCGGCAGCGGCGCCGTCAGCAAACAGGGCGGACCCCATAATGGTGTCCGGGTCGTTCGAGGTCCGCACGTGCAGCGAGCAGAGCTCGGCGCACACGACCAGGACGACGGCGTCCGGATCCGCCTCGCAGAAGGATTTGGCCGCCCGCAGTGCGGGGAATGCGGCGTAGCAGCCCATGAATCCCAGGTGGTAGCGCTGCACGGCAGGATTCAGGCCGAGGGCCCGGACGATTTTGTAGTCCGGGCCGGGGTTGAAGAAACCGGTGCAGGACACGGTGACGAGGTGGGTGATGTCGTGTGAAGTGATGCCGGGGCAGGCATCGAGGGCTTTTTCGGCCGCCTCAATGAAGAGTTTGGTGGCCTCGATGGCGAAAATGTCGTTGCGGACCTTGGTGCTCGGGCTGAGCAGCAGTCCCGCGCCGGCGTCGAAAAACCGCGGATTCTCCGTCTGGTTGTCCCTGGTCATTTCCTCCACAGCGGTGTGGCGCGTGTCGATCGCGGCCGAATCAAAGCATGTGCTGACCAGCCGGGTGCCAAGCCTGGTGAGCCCGGGTTGGGCTGCAAAGACGTCGCGGGCTTCCGTTTGGATCAGGACAGTTGGCGGGACAGCAGTTTCCAGGGACCTCAGGTAGACCGTCATGGTTCATTCTCAGTGAGGTCGGCGCAGAAGACAATGGATGCAGCCCCGGATGCGGGACCGAAACTGGTTAGATGGAGCCAGATGACGCCGGCGGGGACCGCGACGGCGGCCCCCGCCCAGGAGATGGAGACACGATGAGCCTGGTTACGACGTCGGACACGCAGCCGGCCACGCAGCCGCGCGCGCAGCATGTTGCCGACACCCACGATCTGATCCGCGTGGTCGGCGCACGCGAGAACAACCTCAAGGACATCACCCTGGAGATCCCGAAACGCCGTCTGACGGTGTTTACTGGTGTCTCCGGCTCGGGTAAAAGCTCGCTCGTGTTCGCGACGATCGCTGCTGAATCACAGCGCATGATCAACGAGACCTACAGCGCGTTCGTGCAGGGCTTTATGCCCACACTGGCCCGGCCCGACGTCGATTTGCTGGAGGGCCTGACGACTGCGATCATCGTTGACCAGGAGCGGATGGGCGCGAACCCCCGCTCCACGGTGGGCACCGCCACCGACGCCAACGCCATGCTCCGCATCCTTTTCAGTCGGCTGGGATCGCCGCATGTGGGGCCCCCCACGGCGTTCTCCTTCAACGTCCCGACGCGGAAGGCGAGCGGGGTGATGAGCACCGAGAAAGGCGGCCGGGTCGAGAAGAATGTGGTGCACGGGGCGGTCTACCTGGGCGGGATGTGTCCGCGCTGCGAGGGCATGGGCTCGGTCTCCGACTTCGACCTCACGGCGCTCTACGACGACAGCAAATCCCTCGCCGAGGGTGCGCTGACGATTCCCGGTTACAGCATGGACGGCTGGTACGGCCGCATCTTCAGCGGCGCCGGCTTCGACATGGACAAGCCGATCGCGAAATTCTCCAAGAAGGAGATGGACGACCTTCTCTACAAGGAACCGACCAAGATCAAGGTCGAGGGCATCAATCTCACGTACGAGGGTTTAATTCCGAAGATCCAGAAATCGATGCTCGCCAAGGATGTCGAGGCGATGCAGCCTCACATCCGGGCCTTCGTGGAGCGGGCCATCACGTTTCAGGCCTGTCCCGAGTGCGGCGGCACGCGGCTCAGCCCGGAGGCCAGGTCCTCGAAGATCCAGGGGAAGAACATCGCCGAGCTGTGCGGGATGCAGATCAGCGACCTGTCCAGCTGGGTCCGCGGACTCAAGGAGCCTTCGGTTGCCCCGCTCCTCAAAGGATTGCAGCACCTGCTCGACTCGTTCGCCGAAATCGGGTTGGGCTACCTCTCGCTGGACCGGCCGGCGGGAACTCTGTCCGGGGGAGAGGCCCAGCGCACCAAAATGATCCGGCACCTGGGCTCGTCGCTCACGGACATCACCTACGTCTTCGACGAACCGACGATCGGCCTGCACCCGCATGATATCGAGCGGATGAACCGGCTTCTGCTGCAGTTGCGTGACAAGGGCAATACGGTGCTCGTCGTCGAGCACAAGCCCGAGACCATCGCCATCGCTGACCACGTCGTTGACCTTGGCCCCGGCGCGGGCACCGAGGGCGGCCGCGTCTGCTTTGAGGGAAGCATGGAGGGGCTTCGGGGGAGTGACACCATCACCGGCCGCCACCTCGATGACCGGGCCACGGTGAAGGAATCGGTGCGTAAGCCGTCCGGGACGCTCGCGGTGCGTGGCGCCTCAACCCACAACCTTAAGTCCGTGGACGTCGATATCCCGCTCGGGACGCTGTGCGTGCTCACGGGCGTTGCCGGTTCGGGCAAGAGCTCGCTGATCCAGGGGTCGGTCACCGGCCGGGAGGGCGTGGTGGTGATCGACCAGGGGGCAATCAAGGGGTCCCGGCGCAGCAACCCCGCGACGTACACGGGCCTTCTCGAACCGATCCGCAAGGCGTTCGCCAAGGCCAACGGCGTGAAGCCGGCGCTGTTCAGCTCCAACTCAGAGGGGGCCTGTCCCACCTGTAACGGGGCGGGCGTCATCTTCACCGAACTGGGCGTTATGGCCACCGTCGAGTCCACCTGCGAGGACTGCGAGGGCAGGAGGTTCCAGGCGTCAGTCCTGGAATACACGCTGGGCGGCCGCAACATCGCCGACGTGCTGGCAATGTCCATGACGGAGGCCGAGGCGTTTTTTGCTGCGGGCGAGGCGAAGACGCCGGCGGCGCACAAGATCCTCGACCGGCTCGTGGACGTCGGGCTTGGCTACCTGACCCTTGGACAGCCGCTCACCACACTGTCCGGCGGCGAGCGGCAGCGCGTCAAGCTTGCCACGCAGATGGCCGAGAAGGGTGACGTGTACGTCCTCGACGAGCCCACGACCGGCCTGCACCTCGCCGATGTCCAGAACCTGTTGGGCCTCCTCGACCGGCTCGTCGATTCCGGCAAGTCGGTCATCGTCATCGAGCACCACCAGGCCGTGATGGCGCACGCCGACTGGATCATTGACCTCGGCCCGGGCGCCGGCCACGACGGCGGCCGGATCGTCTTCGAGGGGACGCCGGCCGACCTCATCGCCGACCGTTCCACGTTGACCGGCCAGCACCTCGCGGCCTACGTCCAACGGTGACCGGCCCGGCTTTCTAGGACCCGGTGGACTCGGAGGCCAGGTTTCGTTTGAGGATTTTTCCGCTGGGCCCGAGGGGGAGTTCCGCGAGCAGCCTGATGATTCGCGGGTATTTGTAGGCGGCCAGCTGTGTGCTTGCGAAGTCGATCAGCTCGGTATCGGTGGCGGTGGCTCCCGCGTCGAGCACGATCGCGGCCGCGATTTCCTGGCCGTGGACGTCGTGCGGGACGCCGTAGACGGCAGCGCTGACTACCTGCGGGTGTGTAAGGAGGATTTCCTCCACCTCCCGGGGGTAGACGTTGTAGCCGTTGCGGATAATCATGTCTTTCTTACGGTCCACGATTCGCAGGTACCCGTCGTCGTCCTTGGTACCCAGGTCCCCGGTGCGGAACCAGCCGTCGACGATCGCCTCGGCGGTGGCCTCTGGCCGGTTGAGGTAGCCCTTCATCAGCAGGTGTCCGCGGATGACGAGCTCGCCAAGTTCGCCCGGGGGCAGCAATTCGATGCTTTCGACTGTTTCGGCGCGGGCAATTTCGATGTCGACACCCCAGATCGCGGTCCCGATGGTGCCGGGCCGGGGCGGAGTGCCGACGTGGTTGAACGCTGCGACGGGGGAGGTTTCGGTCAGGCCGTAGCCCTCGTGGATTTCCACCCCGAAGACATCGCGGAACTTGTCCATTACGGCCAGCGGGAGCGACGCTCCGCCGGAGATGCCGTAGCGCAGGACGGCCGGGCGGACATCAGTGGCCTTGGCCGCTTCGATAAGCGCCACATACATGGTCGGCACCCCGAGGAAGATGTTTACGTTGTGCCGGTCCATCAGCGTCAGGGCGCCCTCGCCGCTGAATCGGGGCATCATGACGATGGTGGCGCCCGCCCGCAGCCCGGCGTTGAGAACGACGGTCTGGCCGAAGGTGTGGAACAGCGGCAGTCCGCCGAACAGGACATCGCCCGGCTTGAAGTCCATGACGGACGTCAGGATGACACTTGTCTGTTCCACCAGGGCGAAGTGGGTGCCGAGGGCGCCCTTCGGCTTGCCGGTGGTGCCGGAGGTGTACAGGATCGTGGCTGTGTCCGAGGGCCGGCACGGGACGTAAGTGCGGATTGGCTGGGCCGC
>NZ_AUPJ01000309.1:0-7302 GCF_000427315.1 Arthrobacter sp. TB 26 | reverse complement strand
AGCCCGCCGTCGTCGGGCGCCATCACGGTCAGAAGATCGGTCCCGGTGCTGGCGGCACCGGCAGCGCCTTCCTTCAGGAGCGGAGCGGCGCAGATCAGCATCGTGGCGCCGCTGTCCTGGAGCACGTATTCGATTTCGCGTGCCTTGAGCAGCGCGTGCACCGGAACCACAATGGCTCCCAGCGACAGGACCGCGAAATAGACGCGGGCGAAGTCCGCGACATTCGGGATCAGCACGGCAACGGCATCGCCGGGGCCGATGCCGCGCGCCCGCAGTGCCCCGGCATAGGCGCGGGTCTCACGCCAGAGGTCGCCGTAGCTGGTTTCCTCCTCACCGACGATCAGCGCGGTGCGGTTCGGAGTCCTTCGCGCGGACTCGGCCAGGATGGCCGCTACGGAGATCGTTCCGAAACCCTCTTCGGGATTGTTGGTATTCATGGCCTGCTTCTTCGTAGGGATGGTCATGCTTTCAGGATCAGGGCGTCACCCTGGCCGCCGCCGCCGCAGAGCGCGACGACACCGGCGCCTCCGCCCCGGCGCTTCAGCGCCAGGGCCTGGTGCAGGACCAGGCGCGCGCCGGAAGCCCCTACCGGATGCCCGAGGGCGATGGCGCCGCCCTCGGCGTTGATGTCCTCCGGCTCGATGCCCAGGTCCTTGGCGGACTGGATGAGCACGGACGCGAAGGCTTCGTTGATCTCGACGAGATCGAGCTCCTGCGCGGTGAGGCCCTCGCGCTTGAGGGCGAGTTCAATGGCACGGGCGGGTTGGGAATGCAGCGATCCGTCGGGTCCCGCCGTCTGGCCGTGGGCACCTATTTCGGCGATCCATTCGAGCCCTGCCGCTTCGGCTGCCGCTTTGCTGGCGATCACCAGGGCGGCGGCACCATCGGAGAGCGGGGAGGAGGATCCTGCGGTAATGGTTGCCGTTGCGTTCTTTGAGAACGCGGGGCGGAGTTGCGCCAGGGATTCGGCGGTGGTCTCCGGGCGGATGCCCTCGTCGTGCGCGAGAGTCAGCGCGGGACCCTTACGCCGGGGAACGTCGATCGGGGCGATTTCCTCGGCGTAGACGCCGGCGGCGCGGGCCGCTTCCGCCCGCTGGTGGGACCGGGCTGCGACGGCGTCCTGCTCGGCGCGGGTGATGCCGCGCTCCGCGTTTCCGGCGTCCGTGGCTTCGCCCATCAGCAGTCCGCTGACCGGATCCTGCAGCCCGTCCCGGTACAGCGAGTCCAGCATCGGGGCCTCCCCGACGACGACGCCGGCGCGGAGCCCGGGCACCAAGTGCGGGGCGTTGGTCATGGATTCCTGGCCGGCGGCAACGATGAAGTCGGCTTCCCCCGCTCGGATCATCCGGGCGGCGTCAATCACGGCTGTGAGCCCGGAAAGGCAGAGCTTGTTGATCGTCACGGTGGGCACGTCCCAGCCGATGCCCGCGGCCAGGCTGGCTTGCCGCGCGGGACCTTGGCCGGCTCCGGCCTGGATGACCTGTCCGACGATGACTGCATCGACCTGTTCGGGGGCGACGCCGGCCCGGTCCAGGGCGGCGCGGATGGCGTGCGCGCCCAGTTCGCTCGAGGAGAAGGGCGCGAGCCCACCGCGGAAGCGTCCGAAGGGTGTCCGGGCGCCGCCGAGGATGACGGGGATGTTGGCGTTCTGGTTCAAGAGAGTCCTTTCAGGGTTGGCAGGCTTGGCGTGGATCACGCGAAGGCGGAGATTCCGGTGATTCCGCGCCCGATGATGAGCGCCTGCATCGTCTCGGTGCCTTCATAGGTGTGGATGGCCTCGATGTCGGCGAGGTGCCGGGCGACCCGGTTTGCCAGCAGGATGCCGTTGCCGCCGAGGAGGTCGCGGGCATTGGAGGCAATGCCCCGGGCAATGCGGGTGCAGGTGAATTTCGCGAGTGACGCCTGTTCGGGGGTGAGCGCCCCTTCTTCATCGAGGCGGGTCATCTGAACCACCATCAGCTGCATCGTGGCCAGTTCGCTGAGCATCCGGGCAAGCCGTTCCTGCACGATCTGGGAGGCGGCCAACGGCCGGCCGAACTGCAGTCGCTGCCTGGCGTACTGGACGGCGGTTTCGTAGCACGCGGTGGCATGCCCGACGGCGGACCAGGCGACCCCCAGCCGGGTGGCCAGCAGCACCCGCGCGGTGTCCTTGAAGGACCGGGCCCCCGGCAGCACATTTTCCTGCGGCACAAAGACGTTCTCCAGCCGGATGTGGGCCTGCCAGATGGCACGCAGGGCCAGCTTGCCTTCAATTTTCGTCGCGGAGTAGCCGGGGGAGTCCTGCGGTACCAGATAACCGTGAACCTGGCTGTCCTCCCCCCGGGCCCAGACTACGCAAACCCCGCCCACGGAGCCGTTGCCGATCCACTTCTTTTCGCCGCTGAGGAGGAAACCCCCGTCCGTGCTGGTGGCCGTGGATTCCAGGGCCACCGCGTCCGAGCCGTGGGTAGGCTCCGTGAGCGCGAAGGCAGCGAATTCCTTACCGGCGGCGACCGCCGGGAGCCAGCGCTCCTGCTGTTCGGCAGACCCGCACTCCGCTATGGACCGCAGGGCGAGACCGCCCTGGACCGCGATCATGGTTGCCACAGAACCGTCGCCGCGGCTGATTTCCATGTTCACCAGCCCGGCAGCCATCCTGCTCATCGTGGGGAATCCCTCGACGTGGACTCCGTCACGCAGCAGATCCAGCTCGCCCAGGCGCCTGACCAGGTGTAACGGGTAATCGGCGCGTTCCCAGTAGCCGTCGATGACGGGAAGGACCTCGTTCTGGACGAAGTTGCGGGCGCGCTCCCAGAAGCCGCGGTCCTCGTCGGTGATGCTGGCGAACACGGACGCCGGGTCCGTGCCGAGAGCTTCGGTCAGGACGTAGCCGGGTTCCACGGTGCCGGCCGGAAAGTGGTCCGAAGCCCGTGCGCTGAACCCGGAGTCGGGTGACGTCGTCGTCATTTGTTGGTCCTTTGTCTCGGCAGCAGGTGGTGCCGCCTACGTGTTGTGGCTCACGCCACATCAACCAAGGATGTACTGAAACGCAGTCCCGCGTCAAGAAACTCAGTGTCAACGAAGCGTGCGGCGTCAGGGCAGGGCGTCGCGGACCGCCTGCACGATCGCTTCCTTGTCTGCACCGGCCGTCAGCACGGTCACGACGACGGCCGGGGACGGGTGCGCCGAGGCGAAGGTGCCGACCAGCGCTGGCCGGAAGATGTCGGAGAGGGCCCGGAGTTCGTTCGCGAGCGCCGTGGATCGCTCCCGGTCCGCACCCGCTGCTTCCTGGGCAGCCGGTGCCGAACGGAGCCACTGCCGGAGGAAGGCGTTGTGGACGGCGACCGCGGCCGCCGCGAAGGAAACAGCCTTGTATTCGCGCAGCTCGCCCTCCGGCAGTTTATCCAGGAGGTGCAGCAGGAATGCCCGCTCGTACCGGTGGGAGGTGACCAGCTCACGGTCCCGGAGAGCCGGCACGGCCTGCATCAGCTCGTATCGCGCGCGCGACGTTTCGCGGTTCCGCAGGTGATGATTGAAAACCAGCAGAGCAGCGTCCTCGACAGCCGCGAGGGGTTCCTGCATCGTTTCCGCCAGGCGTTCCGTCACCAGCCCCAGGATCCGCTCGTGGTCGGCGAAAACAACGTCCTCCTTCGACCCGAACTTTCGAAAGAACGTGCTGCGGCTCATACCGGCGGCGTCCGCGAGTTCATCAACGGACGTTGTGTCATAGCCCTGCTTCGCCAGCAGCCCGATAGCGGCGGCAGCGGGCCTGTCGGCGTCGTGGCTTGTGGGGCGCGAGATCATGGGCCGAAATCTAACACAACGGCCGGTTGGCACTCCGGAGTTCCGGCGCGGATGGCCGCACAGCCGGCGGATCACGATGCATCAGCGCGGAGAAAGAACCCCGGCCGAGCAGTCGATCTTCAACCCCTCTCGCAGCGCTTAACCTAACGCCGATAATCAACATTATGTAAGGTAGTAAAGAGGCTATTCGCATTTTCTGCGAATACATCCACTTCTGATAACGATCGCTCAGGAGCCGAGATCGGCCCTGACCAGGCGATTCGCTCGATTCGCCACGCGCAGGATCACCTCGGGCGAGGCGAACTGTTGTGGTTTCCTGTGTCGCAAAATCCGGGTCTGATCAGGCATTTTGTGTCTCATTGTTGCATTTTTTGCATTTTGACTGCAAAAATTGCAGTCGACATAGGAGGCTCCTTGGGTGATAAGTTCGGCGGTCTCGCGTTCCTCCCGCTGCCTAATCGAGAGCCGGATCGTGACGGGTTCCTGAGCGAGGTGCTCACCGGGTGGAAGCGATCGCACTCGGCGCAAAACTTCACCATGCAAACGACCAGGCGCCGGGTCGCATCTGTTATGCGCCTGGCGGACTTCTCGGGCAAGTATCCGTGGGAGTGGGCCCCCGTCGACGCGGACGAGCTGTTCGACCATCTTCGCGGTGTCGAGAACCTGGCCTTGTCCACTGTCCGGGCCTACCAGACGGACATCAAACTGTTTTGCGAGTATGCAACCAACCCTGAATACCCGTGGAACGAGAACTGCGGGCGCCTCTTCGGGACAACCTTTTCCCAGGTGATCACCGAGTTCAACAAAGCCAGGCACGTCCAGGATGCCGATATGGGTCCGGAGAAGCGTGCCTTTACTCTCGAGGAGCTGCAGGCCTTCTTCGACCTAGCCGACCTGGAAGTCGAACGGATCATAAACTCCGGACGCAAGGGCGCTCTTGCCGCGTGGCGTGACGCCGTCGCCTTCAAGACCGCCTACGGTTGGGGCCTTCGGCGCGACGAACTCCGTCACCTCGGCCTGGTCGATTTCTCCCGCAATGTCAAGGCTCCGTACTTCGGCGACTACGGCATTCTGCGCGTCCGGTTCGGGAAGTCGCAGAAGGGCTCCCCCAAGAAACAGCGGTCCGTGCTGACCCTCCTGGACTGGGCAGCCGAGGCGGTTGATGACTGGGTCAAACGCGGTCTTCCCCGCTACGGGCAGCCTGTCAGCGATCTCTTCCCGACTGGCCGCGGCGGCCTGGTTCCGGAAAAGAACCTCCGGGATCGGATGCGCGGATTCCTCGACGAACTCGGCTTTCCGCCGGGGCTCGACCTTCACTCCCTGCGACGGTCCTATGTCACGCACATGCAGACCGAGTACGGCTATGACACCAAGTTCATCTCGATGCAGGTTGGCCACGAGCACACAGCGACGACCACGATCTACACACTTCCCTCCCCCGACTTCGCCGCGCGCGAACTGGAACGCGTGCTCAACACAACCCTCCTGGCCAGCAACAGCAAGCTGCTGACCAAACCCACAACGCCTTCCGGAAAGGCATCACGATGAACCGTCAAATCGACTACCAGTTCCGCGTCAAGGAGCTGATGGCACGCGCCGGGATGCGCAACAGCCGCGATCTGGTCGCTCCGCTTCGGGAGCGTGGCATCACGCTCTCCGAGTCGCAGATCTACCGACTCGTCGGACAGAACCCGGACCGGATCGCCTTCCAGGTCTTGGCAGCACTTTGCGACATCTTCAAGGTCGAAGCCAACGAAATCTTTACCTACACAGGAACGGAAACCCGCACCCAGCGCCGTCGGACCGCCGTCGGCGACGGCACGGATGTCCCCCTGATGGAGGCCTACCGCCCGGTCCGCGCCCGCATTACCCGTCCCGATGAGCAGTGAGTTCAAGCCGCGCGGTCGTCCCCGATCAAACAGGACGAGCGAGGGTTGCGACCGCTGCGGGAGAACCACCGGAAAGATCCGGGTCCGCTGGCCAGACGGACGGATCTGCGGAATATGCTTCACGAACGCAACCCACCGATACGGTCAATGCCCGCTCTGCGGTGCCGACAGAATGCTGCCAGGTCGAACGGATGCGGGCGACGACATCTGTCGCGAATGCGCCGGCATCACGACGGACCTCACCTGTGACAACTGCGGCCGCGAGGCCGAGCGCTTCCGCGGGGGTCACTGCATCACCTGCGTTCTCGCCAACGATCTGACGGAGCTTCTGAGGCCGAATGACCCACCCGACCTGCGGCTCAAACGCCTTATCAAGGTATTGACCGGGGCCACGCGGCCGGAGAGCATCTACACCTGGCTGCGCAGCAACGGTGGCCGGTCCGCCGGGCTGCTCAAACGGATCGGTGACAGGGAGATCGAGCTCTCCCACCGGGCTTTCGACGAACTGCCCAAGACGCCGGCGGTCGAGCACGTCCGCGCGATCCTCACTCATAACCGGATCCTGCCCGCACAGGAAGACCGGCAGCTGGCCATGTTCGAGCAGTGGCTGGAAGAACGCCTCGACCAGCTCTCCTCGACGCCGGAAATCCACGCCCCCATCGAGCGTTTCGCCCGCTGGCATCACCTCAAGAGACTTCGGGCGGAGTCATCCGCGACGAAGAACATGAACTATGCCGTGCGCTCGGCCAAGCAGGAGATCACAGAGGCCGGAAAGTTCCTCCGCTGGCTCCTCGATGAGCACCGCCGGACAGCAGCTTCCTTCCGCCAGATACATATCGACGAATACCTCTCCGAGGGCACCTCAACCCGTCGACATATCCGGAACTTCATCCAATACCTCAAGCGGGAAACGCCGGGGAAGGACATCCAGGTCGCTGCGCGGCTGGCCAGGACGACGCCCGTCCTCAGCCAGCAGGAACGCCTGGACCTTGTCCGCAAGCTCATCGAGGCCGACAACGTCGCCTTGTCGATCCGCATCGCGGGGCTGATCTTCCTGCTCTATGGCATCCCCATCGGCAGGATCGCCATGCTCACCATCGACGACGTCGAAGTGACCGGCAAAGGCATGTTCCTCAGTCTCGGCCGGTATCCGGCACCTATTCCCGAGCTGCTGGCACCCATGTTCTGGGCCCACCTCCAGGACCGCGCCGGCCAACAGACAGTCAACCGCGATACACGCTGGCTCTTCCCGGGCGTCCGCGCAGGAGCACCCCGATCCCCCAACACCCACCTCCTGAAGCTGCGCGGGATGGGCGTCAACATCCAAGGCATCCGCAACACCACCCTGCAGAGCCTGGTCAAAGAAATTGACGCCACGTCACTTGCCCGCATGCTCGGATACAGCAAGCAGACTCTGTCCCGCCACGCGGGAGCCGCCGGCGCACCCATGTCGAGCTACGTTGTCGGCAAGAACCCCCGCTTCGCCGAAGAGCGCAGTCGCGACCAAACTGCGAACAAAACCCAGTGACAAAGCACCAGAGGGTATGACGGCGAGCATCATCGATAGAGACCCTCAGCTCGCCCACGGAGCGAGGAATAAACCCCAAAGCGATAACCCGCTTATCCAGTT
>NZ_AUPJ01000308.1:37618-52077 GCF_000427315.1 Arthrobacter sp. TB 26 | reverse complement strand
CCGGTAGCCCCGGGCGTCGGCTGGCCGCCATTTCCCTTCGGGCCAGGTGTTCCATTGCTGCCCTTCGGCGATGCGCCTGACTGGTTGCTTTGTGTACTTGCCGGTGTCGGGGCGGCATTGCCCTTTCCGCTCCCGCTGCGGCCCATGGATACGGCGCCTGTTGCCATGGCACCAACGGCAGCTCCAGCCCCTGCTCCCCCGCCGGAGGCGACGGCCCCGACCATCGGCGTCACGAAGCGCATCAGCGCCGGCAAAGCGAACAGCGCGACGATCATCAACGTGAAGCCCGTGATGGAAGTGATCAATGAATCCTTCCCACTGTTGTTACCCATGAGGAGGAATGCGACCGAGTACACGATGGCTGCCGCAGGTTTGTAGAGGATGAACGCGATAGTCCAGCCAACTGCTTTCTGGAACCACTGCCTCCCCATCTCGGTGTTGGTGAAAGCCGCGGTGGTCGGCAAGATGCCCGCCAGGATCACCAACATGCCGCTCCGGACCACCATCAAGACGACCTGGACAAGGGAGGCAATCAGACCGATCAGTCCCAGAACGATGAGGATGAACACGCCAACCCCTGTCTGGCCGGACACGACCAGGAGGCTCATCGCCTCGGCAAAGCCCTTACCGTCCGTGGATCGCTTGATGATCTCCGCCGAGAAAGCATCCGCGGCGATCACCAGAATGGAGATGACCCCCAGGCCAAGGCCCGATACCAGGGCCAGCGTGATGAGGGACCGGAGCAGATCCTTCAGTGGTGCTCCGCGTTGTTCCCAGATCATTCGGATGCCACCGAGAATGACCGCGAGGACAGCCAGCGTCAGAGTCCAGACCATCAATTCGCTGTTCACCATGGAGACGATGGGACTCGGCGTTGCACCGTCTGCGCTGGCCAGGTTCACCGTGGGCATCGACACCCAAAAGGTAGACAGTGTCGTCACCATCTGGCTCATGCCCTCCATGATGGCCTTCGCCATATTTCCCATGGCGTCATCAGCAAGCGCTGAAAGCCAGTCCCCTGCCGGGTTCCAGGTAGGCCTCATGCTCCACTCCAGGGGATGAACCCCGAGAGGTCACGGACCTGCCGCGGTACTTCCAAGGGTGCGCCGTTGTCGGCAACGACGCCCTTCCAATCCCCGTCCTGCCACAGCAGAGTCGTCCGCACTGAAGCAAGCGCTCCGGTATCCGCCTTGAATGCCAGTTCCACAACGGCCTGATTTGCCGTGTATGAGACGTTGAATCCCGCTATCTGGATCTTCACGGCCGAGGCAGGCACCGCAGTCGCAGGCGTCTTCATCGCTGCGTCACGGCCGGGTCCTTTGGCTGCAAGCTGCTCTGCGATAGCTCGTTCTTTGGAGGGATCGATGCCTAACGCCCACAGGTTGACAGCCGCGTACAGCGCCCCTGTTGGTGTGTGAGCGAAGCACGATCGAATGCCCTGATCGTCCGTTTTTCCCGGGCCTATTTTCGGGTCGGTTGGTGCGGCCATTGTTCCGACGAGTTCCCACTTCGTCTTGGGGGCCGCTCCCAGCGATGACTCCGACGAGGAGGGCAGGCCACAGATACTCTTTTCTGCTGTCGCCGAAGCGCTGGAACTGGCTGTACCCGAGCTGCTGGATTTCGCCGGAGCCGGTGCCGGCTGGGCGGTGTCCTGTCCTTTGGGGAGTATGAAGATGACGACGGCTGCTGCTATCAGCGCGACCACCAGCGCGGCAGCAATGATGAAACCGGGTTTGGTGAACGGATTGCCTTCGGTGGTGCTCTCTGTTGACTGGTTCATGGTGAACCTCCCGTTTTGTTGGTGCTGGTTTAGACGAAGGCGCGGACGATGCCGGCGGCGCCGGTGATGATGATGCAGCCCATCAGGACCCAGCCGAGCTTGCCGATGGCTTGGGCTCCCTCGCCGCGCTGGAGCTGGATGACCATGCCGATGCCGACGATGATGACGCCCAGGACGCCGAGGACCAGGCCGATGCCGGAGGCCCAGTTCAGGATCGTGAGCAGGCCACCTGCCTGTTCCGGGACAACCGGGGTGGGGTTGGGGATGACGCTTGCTGCAAGTGCGGAGGAGGAGTTCATGGTGAGACCTTTCAGTGGGTGGTGCTGGGTGTGGTGTCGCTAGCCAGGACGGCAAAGTCAGTGATGAAGCGTTGGTATTCGCGGGCCGGCGGCGGGGTGGTGGAGTCTCCGTGTCGCCAGGCTTCGACCCAGGGCAGGGTCCAGAGCCGTGGGGCTCCCCCGCCGACGATGGCGGCGAAGTCCCGAAGTGCTTTGGGAGTCTTCGTCGGTGCGTCCGCCAGAATGGCGAGGCCGAGTAGATCAACCGCGGGTGCCGCGCCGGATGCCCACTGCGTCAGGGCGCTTTGTGCAGCTGTCAGGCCGCGCATGTCTGCGCGGCAGACCAGCAGCACCCGAGGTGTTCGGCCGTCCTGGAGAACGGGCCAGCAGTGACCGGTGACCCGTGCCCCGTCGATCAGGTCAGCGGTGCGGCTTTCACCGGATCCTCCATGGGCACCCGTGATCCACAGCGCTGCAGAGCCGGAGACGGTGCGGAGGCCCAGCCTGTCTGCGGCGTCGGGTTCGACCATTCCGCGTAGGGGCGCACTGATCACGGCCGCCGGCGGCACGTGCGCCTCCGGCGTTGGCATCTCCGCGCCGTCGGCGGTGGCCGGGCGGGTGATCCAGGGGTTCAGGGACTGTTGCATGGGTCCTCCTCTCGAAGTCCGTTTGTGGGTGGTCTAGAAGCCGGCGGCAACGGCGGCTGCGGCTGCCAGCCAGGCCCGCTGTGTTGCCGGCTGGAGGGCTTCGTAGCGGATAGGTCCGTTGACCAGGGCAGGGTCGTAAGGAATCCGGACGACCGCGCGGACGAAGGGTGCGAAGCCGTCAGCGATGCGCTGGGCCTCGTCCTTGGCCCTTTTCAGGGCCTCGCCGCTCATGCTGCGTTTGGCATCGGTGGATTCGGAGACGATGACGACGGCGTTTCGGGCCAGTTCCGCGTCGTGGCCGCCGCGGGATTCCAGGGTCTGCAGGGTCAGCCGTGCGGCTTCGGCGCGGTCCTCGATGGCGGTGACGGGGACGACGAGCTGGTTGGTGTGGTCGATCATCCGCCGCCAGTTCGCGGCGCGGGCGGTGTTGCCCGAGTCCATGACCACGAGCCGGTAGTAGCGGGTGAGGACCTGGTGGGCGATGTCGACTTCCTCGGCGGTGACTTCGTGGTCGCCTTCTTCGTTTTCATCCGAGCGCAGGACGTCGAACTTGTCGGCGGTCTGGTGATGGACGAACTTGGCGATTTCCGCCGCGTTCGTTGACGGGGAGAGCAATTCGGTGGAGGCATCGATCAGATCCAGGACGCTGCGGTCGTGGGCGCCCTTTTCGGTGCGCCACCCGAGGGTGCCCTGGGACTCGTTGTTATCCCACGCGACCGTGGCCGCGCCGCTGTAGCGGGCAAGGATGGCCGAGAGCATGACCACGGTGGGGGTCTTGTTGGCCCCGCCCTTGCGATTCACTACCGCAATGGTCCGGGGGCCGGGCCAGTGCTGGCTAACCGTGCGGATATCCTCCCGCTCCGAGAGTTCTTCCTCGGAGGGGTCCATCCGGAGTCCCAGGCGCGTGAGGGTTCCGCGCCAGCCCTGGGTGGCCGGTTCCAGCACCGGGGCGCTGACCAGGAACGAGGTTTCCTTCAGGCTGCGCCGGGTTGGCGCAGCTTCCCCGGCAACGACGGCCGTCTGCGGTTCCGGGGTCGCCGGCCCCGGGACGGTATCGGCTGCGACGGGGGCGGGTGGCCATGGCTGGGCGTCCACGGGTGCTGCAGGGGCAGGAGCTGGCGCGGATTCTGCCGGAGTGGCCACAGGCTCCGATGCGGGTGCGGGTGCGGGTGCGGGGACGGTCTCAATGATCGCCGGGACGACTGCCTTGGGTGTGGTTTCGGGGGCTTCTGCCCGCCGGCGGGCCGGAGTCGGCTCGTAAGAGACGGATTCGATCTTGTTGTCCGGGTGGACGATGAGTTCGCCGTGGCCTTCGGGGTCCTCGATGCGGACCCGGACAGGGCGCTGGAGGGTCTGCGCTTCGCCCACGATGAGGGCCAGAGCGTTGTTGCGCAGTTCCTGCACGGAGTCTCCGGCAGGAACGATGCGCGAGTTGCCCGCGACGATGACCTCGGCGGTTCCGTTGTCGCGGACGATGGCCCGGATGTTGGGAAAGGCCATGACTTCGGTTGGTGTACTACCCATGAGCTTCTTCCTTGCGTGTGGGATGGAGGGGCGGCGGTTAGGACGAGGGCGGGGTGAGTCGGTTGACCTTCCACGGGGCGTCCTTGCCGGTGCGGAGCAGCTGCACCGTGTAGGTCCCGGCGTTGGTGGGGACCGCTGCCATGACGCCGAAGCCGTTGGCTTCATCGACGCTCAACGTGGCGGGGCCGGTGACGCGGCTGGCCGGGATGTTGGCCGGGTCAACTGCCGAGTAGTCAGCGGTCGCCTGCGGAGTCAGCCGGCGGGCGAGGTCATTGGCCCACTGCTTTTCCTCCATGGCTGGGCGGGCGAAGTCCGTCATGGCGTTCTCTGCGACGTCCACGGCCTCGTCCTTGCTGGCCTGATCCCAGGTGATGCCGATCGTGGCGGGAACAGTGCCCCCCGGTGCCTGGGGTCCGCTGTTGGCGCTCAGTGAGACCGGTGCGGATGCTGTGGGCTGGCCGGTTGATGCCGTCGGTGCTGCCGTGGTGTCTGCCGCCTGTGCGCAGGAAACGCAGAGCAGTGCCACGGCGAGCAGGGTCAGGGGCTTTTTCACTTCTTCTCCTCTTGGGTGGGCAGGTACAGGAAAGCTGAGGGGACAGAGTTGGCAACTGTCCGGGTGTAGTAGGTGTGGTCTGCCGGGGCCGGGTTGCCGTTGTAGCCCTCTTCGACGTAGGTCCCGTTGTCTTTGACTTCCTTGACCACCGCGACGTGGCCGAAGTTCGGGTCCGCTCCCCCGGCTCCGGGCGCGTACCAAACAACGGCACCGACCCGGGGTGTGCTGCCGGCAGCCCAGCCCTTGGCGTCCCAGCCGGCCTTCCACGTCACCGCGGAACCCAGCTGTTGCCCGTCCGGGCGGAAGGTGCCGTTGAGG
Source organism: Arthrobacter sp. TB 26 (assembly GCF_000427315.1). GTDB lineage: Bacteria > Actinomycetota > Actinomycetes > Actinomycetales > Micrococcaceae > Arthrobacter. Next base: position 46,977 of record NZ_AUPJ01000308.1, on the reverse strand, counting down.
GACTTGAACGGTGCGCTGGTTGACCCCATCTGCTGGTTCACCCGCCACAGGGCGAAGTCCACGCACTCGCGGTAGTACATGCCCAGCGGTGACGTGCTGGCTGTGTTTGCACCGACCTGCAGCCAGGTCGGGGAGTTCTTCCACGGGTAGTCATCCCCCGCGCCAGATTGTCCGGGGATGGCGCAGTCGCTGCCTTGCAGGGAGAACTTCGAGTTCGAGAGCGCCTGAACGACTTTGACGGCCTCCGGCCAGTACTTCTGGTAGTGATACGGATCGGCGTTGCGCTGGACCTTGTTACCGGCAATCGTCGGTTCCAACAGCTCCCAGCCGGCCACGCCCTGCAGAGCCCTGATGAAGTTCGTCGCGCTCCTAGTGGGGTCCATGCGGTCCGCGTAGGAGCCCCACGCGCCGTTGTCGCGCTGCTGAAACAGCCCGCGTGAGTCGGGGCCGGCGCCGTCGCCGGTATCCAGCACCCGCAACCCCGACTCCCCCAGAGCCACCATCACGCTGATCATCTGCCCGTTGACCGACAAGTCCTGTGCCTTCCCGGCGCCCATGATCGCTGCGGCATTCCTCAGCTGTTCCTGGGTATATCCCTCAACCTTGGTGGTGCCGTCGATGACGACGGAAACCGCCGGCCCGCAGTCGGCCGCGGCCGGTTTGGCGGGGGCCAGCAACAGCAGCATGGAGAAGACCAGGCCGGTCAGCACCACGGGTACCGCTACGGCGGCTCCGGTGCTGAGCATCTTGGACGGCTTCACGCTTCCCCCTGCGCTTGTGTGCTGTACTGCCTTGCGGTCATGGATCGTAGGCGGGCCCCGGCTAAACTCGATCCCAGAAGCTACGATGGATTAATACAAGTTTTGAAATATCAACACTTGTTTAAGTATTGGTCCAATCCTAGCAGGTATTGACCGTCCGCGCTTTGCTCATGCCCTTTGTCTAAGGAGTGTCCGTGCCTGTCTCAGCCGCCGAATTTCGGGAGTGGTTGGAAGGGCGATCCCTCAGCTCCTCCCCGACTGCGCTGAGTGCGTTGACCGGTATAAATCGGGGCACTCTAAACAACCAGCTCAGGCGCGGAAACGTTGCAGAGTCCACGGTGATTGCCATCGCCAGGGCCACCGGAATGAACGTCATCGACGCGCTCAGCGTCTTTAGTCCGTACCAGGTCATCAAGACCCGGCCCATAGAACCGTCCTCCGCCGAGATCTTGAGCCAGGTCCATCACGCCGACCTCATGGCCGAACTACAGTTCCGCACGTCCAAGAAGCACTATCCCCGTGAGCTCCGCACGGGGATCGACCTCATCCCCTTCCCGCATGACGGCTCAGTCCGGACTTGGATCGACTCCATCGACCCGGGGGACATTCGCCAGCAAATGTCCCAGGAAACAGGCATGGCGCTTACCTACATCGCCACCCAGCTCACCGAAAACAAGCTGAACCCGTCTTTGGCGATTGCAGCCTCACGAGCAGGTGGAGGCTCGTTCGCGACCGGACTTGTGGTGACGGAATTGATCACGCCGGCCGAAGGCGGCTGGCAGATCAGGGCTCGCGAAGATGAGCTGCTGGAAGTTTCCGACGATGTTTTGGTCGAGGCCATTTCTGCCCGGATCCATCTACTGCAGCGGCGGGTGAAGCAGCGGAAGGAAGCCCGCGAATACGCGGAGAAAATGACGGAACTCCTGGGATGAACCCGCTCACCGTCGTCCCGGTAAGTTTGATGCTCATTCTTCTGGGAAGCCTGACATTCAAACGCATCAACACTCCCGTGCTGGGACACCAGCACGCACTGCAGGGGAAAGCCAGCGGCATCGCCCTGTCGGGCATCTTCCTGACTCTCGCCTACCTCCTGCTCCTCCCACCGGTCTACATGGGCGTGGAAGCACTCGTGCCGCTCACCAACGGCACCGACCTGATCTCCAAATACTTCGCCCTCGTCGCCGTCGCATTCCTGGGCGGCCACCTCAGCACTGCCTACGGCTCACCGTTCGCCCGCCGGTGGACTGTCGGGGCGCCGGGAGCGGCCATGCTCGGTATCGTCGCCACCGGGCTGTTGGGCACCCTCCTGGCGACCAAAGCCCCAAACCCGTCACCGCAGCTGCTGGACTACGCTGCGCAGCCGAGCGTTCGGCTGAATACATGGCTCGTGCTGGCCTACGTCGCCTACATCGTCTTCCCCCTCATCAAGCCCGCCTTCAAGGACTCCCGTAAGAATCCACTGAGAGTCGGCCGGATCGCGTCCGGACTGATCGCTGCCGGCTTTGCGCTGTCACTGGTACGCGCCTTCACCTATCCGGTCGAGCTGAGCGCGACCGGCGACGCCACCTACCTCTTCATGATCGTTTCCTATATCTCCACGGCCTTCGTAGTGATCGGCCTGGCACTCTTCGCCTACGCCCGGAAAAACCGCGCTGCACAGACTGAGCTCGGCTCAGCCCTCTCCATCGACTAGAAAGGCTGCCTCATGAACCCCACGCCGCAAGATGCCCAACAGGCCGTCAAACGCATCCTCGCCGAAGTCAACAATGAAAACGAAGCCGCATACCGGGTCATTTTCGAAGCAGTGAAAATCTGCATCGCCGCCGGGATGAACCGACGGGAAACCGCAAGATTCCTTGGCGTCCAGGCCCGACGAATCGACCGCCGCGGCCAGTACTTCCGCTCACTCCTGGCAACCAGGAACCTGTTCCGTGGCGCACGGAACGCCGGCGGCCGCGCATATGCCGATGCTGCCGACGTCGAAGCCATCGTTCGACGGGCCTGGAAGCGCTGAGCAGGATTTAATCGATTAGTGCCAAATATCAATTTTTCTTATTTTGTGAGATATTGGAGCAATGGCAGGCCGGGGCCGGCTGGCTGCACTTGGCCAGCACGCGGCGTAGCTCCAATGTCGCGGCCCGGCACCGAACTCAATCGTTTGCAGAAAACGCGACACGCGCCCGTTTTCTGAAAACAAATACCGGAACTTGTAATTCCGTGGTGGTAGCTTCAAGACAGCCGCATGAAGGATTCGTTTATATCCGGATGCAGCTGCAGCACCAACGAACGATGAAGCACTACCGGCTCTACGGCTCCGGTACGAGATTCAAAGGACTAAGCACATGACGGCAGTAGCAGTTAATCGAGGCGGCGGGCGCCCCAGCAAGGGCCTGCGCAAATTTATTGGCTTCCGAAGCCCGGAATGCACCGCTGACGGCATTGCCAAGGTCGCAGCAGCCAAAGGCCTAACCGTATCTGAGTACGTCCTGTCGGCAGTGGAACCACAGCTGCGGTCTGACCTGGCGGCACTTGATCAGCACGAGTACCAGCAGGAGCTCCCCATCGCATTAGCCTCTTAAAAAGTTGAAGGCCCGCACTAGGCGGGCCTTCGAAGCTTTTGATTCACGAACTGGATTTGCTTGCCGGCGAGACAGTTCGTAAATCTTAGATGGACCTTCTCAGGTCCTTCAGTCTTGCTATGAAACCGATCCGGCAGGATCGGCCCTTTGCTATTCCCTGAACAGGAACAAACTCATCGTACATGGACAATCATGTGCGCCGCCAGCTATATCTGCCGTTGGCGTGTCGCGCAACTCTTACTCGGCATACTCGCCCGCTGACGCGTGGGCCGCTTTGGCGCCTATCCTCGCAGGTCAGCCGCGTGTTCGGCTCTCCAGGGACGCCGGAAAGACCTACCCGCAGAAGTACGAGCGGGCTCTCAATGAGGCGCTGCCCACATTCCCTGCGGCGGTCCGGATCTTCGGAAAAGACGGAACGTGCGCCGCGATATTCCTTGACTTCGACTCCTCGGTAGCCGGTGTTGACTGGGTTCTGGCTGACGTCCGGGCCGTTCAGACCTGGCTGCATTCTGTCGGTGCCCGCTGGATTGAGGACTACTCCCCCAACGGCGGCCGCCACGTCTACATCCCGCTGGAGCAGCGGGTCACCTTCACTGAAGCGCGTGATCTTGTCGAGGCGCTGGGCACCCGCTACCGGACCCTGGACAAGACCCCGCATCAGAACCTTCTCCACGGCTGCATGCGCACACCCGGGTCCCCGCACAAGCGCGGCGGCCACCAGGAACTCGCAATGAGCCTGTCCATGGCCTACGACGTCGCCCGCCGGCCCAACTCCGCCGGCATCTGGGCGGCCATGAACGCTGACCTGGCGGGGGAGATCAACGCGGTCCGGGCGCTGCGGCTCGAGACGACCTTCACTCCCGTGGCCGAGGATACGCCGGCGATCACGCATCCGGCGGGGCGGATGTCGAGGGTCATTCAGTTGATGGCGCAGACCGGGCTCTACGACTCGAACCGGTACGCCTCCGATTCGGATGCCCGCCAGGCGATTGTCACCGGGGCCGCGGCCGCCGGCCTCCAGCTCGTGGACGTCGAACGCCGGATGATGCAAGGGACCTGGCCAGGGCTCGCCTCCTTCTATGCCCGTTATGCCTCCCGCCACCGCGTCCCGGCTCTGCGTCGTGACTGGATCAACGCTGTCGCCTACCTGAGAAAAAACTCGTCAACCGGGGAAAGGAATAACAATGTCCGCAGATCCCCCACAAGCCGGCCAAATACACAGCCCCCAGCACTAAAGGGCTTGAACCAAAACTCGAATCCCGATGCAGAGCATCGGTCCATCCGGACCTGGCGGAATGCGCTTCGAATCAGGGAGGTGAACTATACGGAGTCCAGGATAGGGATGGCACGAAGGATGGTGCTGAGGTCACTGGGGGAGGCGGCCCACATGACAGCATCCCGGTTTATTGAATTCGGTGTCCGGTCCATCGCCGTCGCCACCGGACTCGACCACACGACCGTGGCTTTGCACTTGAAGGCGCTTCGGGCGGAGAAAGATCCCCTCATCACCCTGGTTGAAGAAGCCCGCGGGACCAAGGGCGATCTGTACATGCTCACAGTCCCCGAAGAGCTGAAGCCCGCGGCCGTGGACGCGTCCTGGCAGAAAGGAAAAATCCACGCGCTGCGCCCGGCATTCCGGGAATTGGGCCTGCCGGCCGCGTTCGTCTACGAAGCCTTGGAGCACTCCCCCGCACTGCCGATCACCGACCTCGTCCGGGTCACCCGGCTCTCCCGCTCAGCGGTCAACGAAGCCCTGGAGATACTCGCCGCCTGGAACCTGGTGACACGGAACGCCGGCAAGTCCTGGTCTGTGGTGGCAACGACGTCGCTGAAACATCTCGCCGAACACCTTGGGGTTCTCGAAGCCGTCGCCGCGCAGCTGCAGCGTTACCGGATCGAGCGGATCATCTGGCGCGAATGGCTTGCCAGCAACGTCAACACCGTCGCGGAGCTCCTCTCCCCCGGGGAGGATTACCCATGGGAAGCCTTCGAGGGCCCGCCCGATGACTGGGCCCTGGCGGACATCGCGTTCAGCAGAGCCGGGTAGGGCTAACGCCGAAGGTCTGCCCTTCGGCAGCCACTCCCCCACCACAGGACCGATTCCTGCAGCGCACAGTTTCATGCCATAAGGCATGCCATAAGGACTATGGGAAGTGTGGCCGGAAGTCACACTCGGGCGTTTAGCCTCACTCCCTCGCTGCTGGACCCGCTTGGGTGTGGAGTCTGAAGACGGCCGAGACGAGGGCGCTCCGTGACGGGGCGTCGAGCTCGGTGACCTTCCCATCCAGCCAGGCAACCTGCAGCCCGTCGAGTCGCAACTGTATCTGGATGCCTGCCTCTCCCTTCTTTCGGGGTGCGCGCCGGGGCATGCCTGAGCTGGTCAGCTCTACATCAGCAGTGAACTCCCCCGCGATCTGCTCGTTGGTCAGAGTCTCAAAGGCATCAATGAGGAGGTCGGCATATGTGGTCCGGCCCCGGTAGACCGCATCCTTGACGTCCGCCAGCAGCTGCGGCGGCAGGTATACGCCGACGTTGCGCAGCGCGCCGGGCACCGTCTCGGATGCCTTCTCTACTGGTGCTGGTTTCTGTACTGCAGCGGCCTTCTTGGCTGCTGGCTGCCGCGGTGCGGCCTTTGGGGCTACGGCGGGCTCTGACGTCGGCTCCGGCTCACCCCGCTCCCCCACTTCAGGGGGAGCCAGCTCGACTGTAGGCGGCTGCATCCCCTCGGGCCCGGGTGCGGCGGCGGGCGGTGCCTGATTCAGCTCCCGGATGGGGGTCTTCACGGACTCGGCGGGGGTTGTTGCTTCCGGCGCTTGGGTGCCCCTCCCCCGCTTCGGAGGCAGCAGCCCCTGCAGTGCTACCCCGCGGGCGGGTGCGACGGGCGCGAACGCCCCGGCAAGGCTCTGGCGACCGCTCATGCCTGGTTCCCGCTCTCGATCTCGTTCAATCGGGCCAGGATCTCCCCGGTCAGCTGCTCGTATTCTTCAGCCAGTCCCCCGGCGTTGCGCGAGAAGAACCCGTCAGCAGGCTTCTCCCCCGCCCGCAGTGCCTTCAGGCGCTTCTTCTGGGCGTCAGTGACTGCGCCCTCCAGCTCATGGAACAGCAGGCCCTTGCGGCGGGCGTCGGCGCTGGCGCTCTCCAGGTTCCGGATCCGAGTCTCGAAGACCGGTGCGACGGTACCCAGCATCTCCTCCAGGGTGTCACGGACGCTGCGTTCCAGGCGAAGGGAACGCGGTCCGACACCGAAGAGGACGATGCCGGCCAGCTGCAGGTTCGGGTTCCGGTCCCGGACGGCCATGAAGCGGCGTGCGATGCGCTCCACACCGTCGATACTCGCGTCGTCGGAGCGGGTGGGTATGACGACCGCACTGGAGATCGCGAAGGCACCCTCCACGAGGATCCGCTCCCCCGGCGGGGTGTCGATCAGGATCAGGTCGTAGTCGTCCGCCAGCGGCGCCAGAACGGCGTAAAGCATGTCGCCGAAGTCACCGGCATCAGAGCGGCTGGAGCGGGAAAGCATGATGCCCTGGATGTCCTCAAGGTCCTGCCCGCCGGGGATGACATCAAGGTTCTCGCGGACGTTCCGGAGGATCATCGGCGCGGTCCCGGTGATGAGTGCCTGGAACAGTTCCCGGCCGCCCTGACGTTCATAGCCGAGGTCCCGAGCCAGGTCACCCTGTGGGTCCAGGTCCACCATCAGGACGCGGGAGCCGGCCAGCGCGACGTACCCGCCAACGTTGGCTGCAGTCGTGGTCTTCCCCACTCCCCCTTTGCCGTTCGCCAGGGAAACGACCCGGTCAATTGCCCGTGTTTCGTGGGTTATCGGGGTAACTGGGACTTGCAGCGATCGTGCCATCGGCCGGTGACTCTCCTACGTGGTGGGTGGCTGGTTTTCCTGCCTTTAAGGCTATGTGCAATACCGCGTGATTGATGGCAGTGACACGCATGAGAAGCCTCACTGTGCGTCCTGTCTGGCGGGTCATTGAACGAGACGCCGTACTCACCGTTGGACCTGATGCTTGGCGCCCTGCTTCAGGTCGCGCATGGAGCCGTATGGGCACTCAAGCTGTACTTCCTGCCAGTCTCTCTGCTAGTTGTCCTAAAGGACAAAATGTGGTTTCTCAAGCTGTCCGTTCAACTGCAGTTAAAGCGTTAGCACCCATTTGGTCTAACGCGTGGAGCAAAGCAACGCAAGCCATTGAACGAACAGTAGGAACGCACGTGGTGTACCCTGCCAGTGCACATGCTTGTCGTCCGGTTGGGGGTCCAGCCCGGCATCAGGCAGGTACAACCATTGGCCGCATGGCCTGACGGACGACTCGACATGCAGTAGATAGTCCTATGTGGCTTATGGCATGGCTTATGGCATGAAGTCCGATTGATCCAAACGTAGGTGCCCAAGCTAGCGCCTATAGGGGCTCCCGCCCGCCGGCGCCAGTGGGCACGCCCCATGCTATCGGCGAAGCGGCGCAGTGGCGCCGCGGCAAGGAGCGTCCCTAATTAACCCAGGCGTGCGGCCGCCTTGCTGATGGCGACGTTGATGTCGATGTCGACCCCGCGCTCCACGGGCAACTCGGGGGCCTCGATGCGTTCCTCGCAGCGTTGGGCCGGGGCCTGGAAAGATTGGAGCATGTGCAGGGGTTGACCCAGTCGTCGGGTCATTCTCGCTGGCGATGGTGTTACGGCCTGCGTCTACGGCTTTGACGAAGGTGACCTCGGAACTGTCTCTGAGTTAGCTGAGGGTGGCGCCCTCACCTAGGGGGCACATCGAACATCTGGATGGCGGCCGATGCCGTGGCCGCGTCACGGATCCTTGAGGCGAGGTCGTCCCGCTGCGCGTCAAGGACTTCCTGCTGCCGCTGCCAGGTCAGCTACTGGTTGCGGTCGCAGCGATTGACCTCATCGCTGGGTGGCGGGGGAGTGGGCCACCACGGTGTCAGAATGCTCGGTGCAGGCGAACTGCCGCCGTCGACTCGGCCCCGTGCCGAGCTCACCAGGACCCCTCGTCGAAGGTCTCGCCGATGATCGTGGTGACGTTCGTTTAGCCTTCGACCGGAAGACGGGTGAAACGCTCACCGTGGTAATCGATGTCACCTTGAGGAATGAGGGGCACACTGGCCCAGAGTCCTTCGGCGAAGCGGACAGTGGCCTGGGAGTAGGCGTACATGGCCCCCTGTGTGGCCAGTCCTCATTAGTCCAAGCCCGCTGGCCGATGGCGCCGTTGTGGGTCTGCATCTCCATGAGGCGGGTAGTCAAGTGTCGCATGATGGGCCCAACCGGGTTTCCGTTCGTCTCGAAAACGATCGATTACTGAGACGGTCGGGCGGGTTTTCAGGACACGTCAGAAGTGTCGAGGATCGCTGTGACTGTTGGTTCGGAATGACGGTTTCTTCACAGCTCGGTTTGGCGGTTCAGCTGGTTCCCCATGCACAGGTGCGGGGATTTCTGAAGTGGGCAGGGACGTGCCTTTGGGTGTTCCGCTTCCAAGGCTCTGCGACACGGTGGGGTCCATGCAGCGCACCCGGTCAGAGGTTGGTTATGCCCACACCGATGTCGTCCAGGCAGGGTGAGCGTTTGCCGGCGGCTTTTCCCGTGGACCGCAGGCAGGTGCATTGGGGGCCTTTGACCGCCGGGAGTGCGGTCCAGACGAAGCGTTGCATGCGGTTGTAGTTGCCGAAGTCCAGGACTGCTCCATCGAGCCGGTGGGCCAGTTCGTGGCTGACGGAGATAGTCACCGTCCCGGGCGTCTCTGCAGGGGACTCGAGGGTGCAGGCGATGTACTTTTTTGGCCGTGTCCGGGAGAAGTAGAGTCCTTGGACGCGGCAGCCGCCCGGGCCTTGGTAGCAGTGCAGGGTGCCACCGAACACGGCTATCATTTCCAGGGCTTCGGCGGTGGCTTGGAAGCGGCCGTTTCCGGGCACTGTCACTGTTGTCCGTGCGGTTGTGGGGCCGGTGTTCATTGATGGTCCTTTCGGGTTCGCTCTGCTTGCGGGTGCCGGCGCGGTTGCGCGCAGGCACC
>NZ_AUPJ01000308.1:32411-37608 GCF_000427315.1 Arthrobacter sp. TB 26 | reverse complement strand
GGCCGGGAGGGTGGCTGTGGGTTAGTTTTTCCAGGCCTGGCTGCGTAGAAGCCGCAGGCCGTTGAGGGCGACGATGACGGTGGAGCCTTCGTGTCCGGCGACGGCCAGCGGAAGCGGCAGGGTGGAGATCAGGTCCCACGTGACGAGGACTGTGATGAAGGTGGCCGCGATGGCGAGGTTCGCGATGACGAACCGGTGGGCCCGCTTTGAGATCGCGATCAGTGACGGCAGGGCTTCGAGCTCGTCGCGGACGATGATGGCGTCGGCCGTGTCCAGGGCGAGGTCGGAGCCGTGCCGTCCCATCGCGATGCCGGTGGTCGCAGCCGCGATGGCGGGGGCGTCGTTGACGCCGTCGCCGATCAGCAGGACCCGGTGGCCGTCCTGTTCCAGGCTGTGCACCGCTGCCGCCTTGTCAGCGGGCAGCAGGCGTGACCGGACGTCGTCAATGCCGGTTTCGGCGGCGATCTGGGCGGCCGCCCGGTGGTTGTCTCCGGTGAGCAGATGAACTGGATTGCCTGTGATCTGGCGGAGCCGTTCGACTGTGGCGGCCGCGGTCGGGCGGAGCCGGTCAGCCAGGGTGATCCGCCCCGCCGTGGCCCCGTCGATGATGACGTAAACGACGGTTCCGGCCACGGTGTCATCGTCCTCCGCGGAGGGCCGTTCGACCCGGACCAGCCGGCCGTGGACGATGCCTGATACGCCCTGGCCGGGGACGGCCTTGAATTCGGCTGCCGGCTCCACGGTGAGGCTTTTTTCCCGTGCGTCCCGGAGGATGGCCCGGCCGAGCGGGTGCTCGCTGTACTGCTCGACAGCGGCCGCCAGCCCCAAGATCTGTGCGGGGTTGAGGGCGGCGTCCAGGGAGTCGACGGAGGTGACTTTCGGGGTTCCATCGGTGAGGGTTCCGGTCTTGTCGAAAGCGACGACGTTGGTGCGTCCGACCTGTTCCATCACGGTGGCGGATTTGACCAGGACGCCGTGCCGTCCGGCGTTGGCGATGGCGGCCAGCAGTGGCGGCATGGTGGACAGGACGACGGCGCACGGGGAGGCAACGATCATGAAAGTGATGGCCCGCAGCAGGGCGGCGTCCAGGCTCTCGCCAAGGGACAGGGGCAGGAAAAACACCAGCAGGGTCGCCACGATGACACCGACGGAGTAACGCTGTTCGACCTTTTCAATGAACAGCTGGGTCTTCGCCTTGGTGGCGGAGGCCTCCTCCACAAGGGTCACGATGCGGCTGACCACCGAGTCCTTGGCAGCTTTGGCTACCCGGACCGAGAGAGCGCCGCTGCCGTTGACGGTTCCGGAGAGCACCTCGTCGCCTTCGCGTCGGATGACCGGAACCGATTCCCCGGTCATCGCCGCCTGGTCGACCTCGCTGACTCCCCGGATGACGGTGCCGTCGGCGCCGATCCGTTCACCCGGGCGCACCAGAATCACGTCGCCGACCTGCAGGTCCGCGGTGTTAACCTCCTCTTCGGGGCCGGTCCCGTCGAGCAGGCGGGTGGCGCGTTCCGGGGCCAGGCCCAGCAGGGAACTGACGGAGTCGGCTGTCCGCTGGGTGACCAGGGCTTCCAGGGCACCCGATGTCGCGAAAATGACGATCAGCAGGGCCCCGTCGAAAACCTGGCCGATGGCCGCGGCCGCGATCGCCGCGACGATCATCAGCAGGTCCACGTCCAGGGTCTTTTCGCGCAGCGCCCTCAAACCCGACAGGGCAGGTTCCCAGCCGCCGGCCGCGTAGCAGGCCAGATAGAAGAACCACCACACGACCGCCGGTGCCCCGGCCAGCTGCGCCGCCCCGCCGACCAGGAAAAGCGCCAAAGCAACCGTGGCCCACCGGACTTCGGGCAGCCGGGCCCCGGTACGGAAAATCGACGGAGGCTTGGGCAGGGACCGGCCCGTGGCAGCCCCGGCCGGGGAGATCAGCGTCTGGCTCACGCACGCACCGCCGCTTCCGCGGCCGGCGCCTCCGGGCGCGTCATGTCGATGCGGTGATGCGCCGGCTCACCGCCGAGGGAATGCTCGGCCTGGAACACGGCGTCGGCAACAAGCTTACGCGCGTGCTCGTTGGCCAGCCGGTAAAAGACCCGGGTCCCGTCCTGCCGGGCAGCCACGATCCTGCCCAGGCGAAGCTTCGCCAGATGCTGCGACACGGCTGTCGGGGACTTATCGATGACGTCCGCGAGATGGTTCACGGACATTTCACCGTCCCGCAGGGCCAGGATGATCCGCACCCGCGTAGCATCGGCGAGCATCGCGAACACCTCGACCGCGAGTTCGACGTACTGGCTGTCAGCATCAAGCCTGCAATGATTCTTATCTTCACTCATATGAAGATTGTTGCATGCCGGGGGCTCTCTCACACTCACCGGCCTTCCACTCGCCCTAGTACAGCGCGCTGGCCCCCGGGTCCAGGCGAGCCGGTGCAGCTGTCTCCAATTCGGGACACATAGCAGAAAGGACCCTTTAGGTGTGACTTTTAGTCCGGAATGGCGGCTTTTCTGCAGGTCGGTTTGGCGGTTCAAGTGATTCCGATGACGAGTGTTGAGCGTGCGGCTTCGATGACGTCGTCGGTGATGGTGTTGAGCTCGTTTATTTTCATGACGCGTTCGACCTGGATGAAGAGCCGGTCGATGAGGCGGAAGTTTCCCCTGGTTATGCGGGCGACGGCGGCAATTGCCTGGGCGTCAGTGAAGTCGTCCGGGTCCAAGGATTGCCCTAGCTTGTGCCAGCGGCGCTGCAGGACGAAATGCAGTTCTTCTTGTTCGAGGGGCCGGTATTCGTGGGCGAATCCGACCCGGCTGTAGAGCTGCGGGTAGCGGCTGAACCATTTTTCGATCCCGGGCATGCCGATGAGGATCAGGGCCACGCTGTCGCGGTCGTAGCGGTCGCGCAACAGTTCAAGGGCTGTGGCGTTGAGGCGTTCTGATTCGTCAATGATTAGCAGCTCGACATGTTTATTGATGCGGGTGTGGGGCCCTGTCCCCTTGCCGATGTCTGACAGGTGTTGGTCCACGCAGATCGAAACGCGTGTGCTGGTGTGCTCGATGTCCGCGTGGATCTGTTTGGGGGTGGTGAGCACGGCGGGGGTGTAGAAGACGGTGCGGGAGCGGGAGAGTGCGGCGTAGACCTGGTGATCGGATTCTTCCCGGGGTCCCCACTCCTCCAGTAGCTTCTGTGCCTTGTGCCAGTTGGCATAGCGTCTGGCGGAGAGGGTCTTTCCGATCCCGGCCTGTCCGTAGCAGATGCCGATCGTGTGCTGGCGGCGCACCGCGTCCGCGAACTCCACAAACCGGCGGTGCTCTTTCGTGGCGATGAAACTTTGCGTGGTCACAGGTCATCCTCCAGGTATGTGCGTAGCTTTGGGCGCTTCTTGGGTTGCTCGACAGAGGGCAGCGCCGAAGCTGGCTTCGGTGTCGTTAAATCCGGTAAGTGCCGGGCCACGACCGCGATGCTCTGGTTTATTTGTCCGCGCAGTTCACGGCGGCGGGCCGAGCGTGCGGCCTGGATGTCCTTGAGGGTGAGGGTTGAGGTTTCGTGGTCGGGGTCTACGGCTTTGCAGATGAACTGGTTCTTGTGGAATATGCGGATCTCTGTGATGTCCCGGGGGTCGTAGCGGACAATGATGGGTTCGCGGACGTAGGCGGCCAGCAGTGGGGAGACGTATCTAAGTCCTTGGAAGTGCACGCCGTCGCGGTGGACGATCCGGGGTTTGGCAACGGTCAACAGGAGCAGGTTCAGCTCGTCCATGGTTGCCGGGAGCCGGGGCAGCCAGCCGTCCCCCACCCAGGCTTGGTGCGGGGTCGCCTTGATCTCTGGATGCTTCCGCTGGTGATAGTCCTCGATTATGAAGCGGCCGATGGCGGTATCCAGCTCTTTGAGGGTCAGCACCGGCGCGGGCGGCGTGTGGCCGCGGGTCAGGTGTCCGGGCAGTTCGGCCAGCAGCACCGTATTGACGGTGCTGAAGAAGCGTTCAATTTTTCCGCGTCCCTGGGGTCTGGCGACTGTTGAGTAGGTGATTTCGAAGTGGAGGTCCTTCGCCGTCTGGGTGAGGTGGTTGCTGGTGAAGTCTGAGCCGTGGTCAACGTAGAGGACGTCGGGGATTCCGCACATCGGCCATCCTGTGCCGGCTTTGGGCCAGATGGCCTGCCGAAGTGCCAATGCTGTGTTCAGGGCCGATGGTGCCCCGAGGAAAATGGTGTAGCCGCAGATCGCCCGGGAGTAATCGTCCACGATGGTGGTGAGCCAAGGGCGCGCCGGTTTCATGTTCGCGTTCAGCACGAGGATGTCCAGTTCGGTGTGGTCTGCCTGCCAGGTCGCGTTCGGCCGCTCGGCCCGGTGCCGCCATGCCAATTCATAGGTGTCCCGGTAAGCGGCGGTTCCCAGCTGGGCAAGTGTCTTCATGCCGGGGTCAACGCCCGCAGTGATGGAGCGGACGGTGCTGTAGGAGAGAGGTGGCCAGCCGTGGTCGGCGGCGACGCGGTTGGCTTTGCGGGCGATGGCAGCCACAGACAGGGGCGGTTTCACCAATGCCAGGCCTTCGACGAGTGCGACAAGCTCGGAGGTGCTTCTGCGTCGGGTGGTCCCTCGGTTTGCAGTAGCCAGTCCGGCGATGCCGTTGCGTTTGTGGGCCGCGTGCCAGCGCTGCAGTGTCCGAAGTCCGATGCCTTCGTGCTCAGCAAGGGCAGTAAGGGGCACGCCGTCTTCGATATGCCGGCGCAGGATCCGCCAGCGCATAAACGCTGTCTGGTCAGGCATGGAGGCAGTGTTACCGGTGAGGGTGCCGCTGCCTCCGGCCGTCACCGGACTGTTTTCTGCCCTGAACGGCGCCGCGGCACGGCAGGGGCCGGTTCGCGCCGGAGTGCCCGGTAGACGGTGGTCCGGCTGACGCCCAGAACCTCGCCGATCTTCTCGACCGTCATGTCCTTCTGCTCATACATCCGGCGGGCGGTCCGGAGCTTGTCCTTGGTCAGCAACGGGGGCCGGCCACCAACGCGCCCGCGAGCCCGTGCCGCCTGAAGCCCTGCGTTAGTCCGCTCACGGATCAGATCCCGCTCGAACTCCGCCAGCGCCGCAAACACATGGAAAACGAGACGTCCGCCCGAGGAAGTTGTATCGATCGCCTCTTGCAGGGACCGGAACCCGATGCCACGCTCCTGGAGATCGGCCAGCTGGTCAATCAGGTGTCGGATGGACC
>NZ_AUPJ01000308.1:0-32401 GCF_000427315.1 Arthrobacter sp. TB 26 | reverse complement strand
CCAGCCGCCACACAACCAAAGTGTCCCCGGGCCGTAGCTGATCCAGAACCTTGGTCAGTTCCGGCCGGGACTCCAGAGACCCGGAAGCCGTGTCCGTGAAGATGCGGTAGCAGCCGGCCGCCTTCAACGCGTCCTGCTGCAGAGCCGCGTCTTGGTCCCCGGTCGATACCCGGGCATAGCCCAACAGATGTCCCATGCGCCCAAATGTACCAATACCCGTCAACCAGCAGAAGAACCGGCACATAGAATCCGGCACTGGGTTCCGCTACAAAATTCGGGGGTGCATCGAATCTCTTCATTGAGTCGGCTGGTTTGTAGCAGATACGGTCGTTTTAGGCAGCCCAACCTCCCTACTTCGCGAAGTCGCCTGGTTTCATGACTTACGGCGGGTGCCGGCTCCCGGGACAGCTCTGGCGGCGATGGCTGCCAGGTCACGGGCCGGTCCGGGCGGTGGTGTGGGGCCGGTCTGCCAAAGGGCGGTCAGGGTGCGGCGCAGGGGTAGCCCGCGGACGGGAACGGCGATGAGCCGTTGCAGGGCGAGGTCGTCGCGGACGGCCAGTGCGCTGAGTACTCCGGGGGCCGTGCCGGCTGCGATGGCGGAGCGGACGGCCGCCGTCGTGGAGAGTTCCACCAGCGGATCTGCCAGGGGCGGGGCCCCTGCGGCGGTGAGCAGGTGCTCGAGGGCGTCCCGGGTGCCGCTGCCGTGTTCCCTGGTGACCAGCGCGGTTGCTGCCAGTTCGGCTGCTGTGACGGGGGTCCGGCGCCGGGCCCAGGGGTGCTCCGGGGCGACGACCAGGACCATGTCATCGTTCTGTACCGCCGCTGCGCTCAGGTCCGGGGGGAGGTGCGGGCTTTCGATGAAGCCGATGGCTGCCTGTCCGGATCGGACCAGGGCTACGGTGGCTTCACTGTTGTTCACCGTCAACTCCACGACGGTGGGGACGAGTCCGAGGCTCTCCTGCTGGCGGCGCAGCGCGACCAGCCAGAGCGGCAGCAGGTGTTCGGCGATGGTCTGGCTGGCCGCGACCTTCAGTTGCCGGGCGGTGTCGGATCGGAGCGAGGCGATTCCGGCGTCCAGGCGTTCCGCGGCTGCGAGGACCTCCGCCGCCCACCCTGCGACCAGTGCACCTGATTCTGTCAGGGTGGATCCCCGCGGTGTCCGGGTCAGCAGGGCGGATCCGATCTGGGACTCCAGGGAACGCATCCGGGAGGAGACAGCCTGCTGGGACAGTCCAAGGCGTTTCCCGGCGGCGGAGAGGGATCCCAGATCATGGACCGCGGCGAGCATTTCCAGGGCGGAGAGATCCGGTATCCGGGGGCTGAGCATCGGGGAATCTCCTTCAGAAACGTCACATGTGATACAAGTCCGGCTTGTACCCTGACAAGTGTATGCCCCCTACTGCGGCAGGTCCCGGTCCGGGAGCATGGAAGGTATGGAATCTCTGCTGCTGACCGCCGACGAACACCACTCCACACCACCGGCACAGACCCATGGTCGCCGTACTGGGGGCCGGCGCGTCCTGCGCCGTCTGGATAGGTCCTCGGAGCTGTTCGCGAACCTGACCCCGAACTGGTTCGCCTCCATCATGGGTACCGGGATCGTCGCGACCGCGGCCGCGACGCTGCCCCTGCAGTTTCCCGGCCTGCGCACTGGCGCCACCGTCGTCTGGGCTCTGGCGTCCCTGCTGCTGATCCTGCTGAGTGCCGCGACCGGGGTGCACTGGATCCGGCACCGGGAAACCGCCCGAAGCCACCACGGCCATCCGGTGATGGCGCACTTCTACGGCGCACCGCCCATGGCGTTGCTCACCGTCGGCGCCGGTACCCTGCTGCTGGGCAAAGACGTCCTGGGCGAACAGCTGGCACTCGGCATCGATGCGGTGCTGTGGATCGCCGGGACCCTTCTGGGGCTGGCCAGCGCCGTCGCTGTCCCGTACCTGCAGTTCACCCGGCATCAGGTCACACAGGACAGTGCGTTCGGCGGCTGGCTTATGCCCGTCGTCCCGCCCATGGTTTCGGCTTCCACCGGGGCCCTGCTGCTGCCCTACGTCCCGGCCGGGCAAGCACGCCTGACCCTGCTGATGGGCTGCTACGCGATGTTCGGACTGAGCCTGCTGGCCTCCATCATCATCACCACACTGATCTGGAACCGCCTCGCCGGGCACAAGATCGGGGCCGCCGCGGCAGTGCCCACCTTGTGGATCGTGCTGGGCCCGCTGGGCCAGTCCATCACCGCCGCGAACCTCCTGGGCGGGAACGCCCACCTCGCCGTGTCCGGGACCCTGGCCCGGGCGATGGAAGCCTTCGGCGTCTTGTACGGGGTGCCGGTTCTGGGCTTCGCGCTCATGTGGGCCGCCCTCGCAACCGCCATCACGATCCGCACCGCCCGTCGGGGCCTGCCGTTCTCCCTGACCTGGTGGTCCTTCACCTTCCCCATCGGAACCTGCGTCACCGGCCTGACCGGCCTCGCCGCCCACACCCACCTCGCCGTGTTCGACGCAATGGCCGTCGCAGGCTACACCCTGCTGGTCGCCGCGTGGATCATCGTCGCCGCGCGGACCTTCCACGGCAGCATCCTCGAAGGCACCCTCTTCCAGAAGCCTGCCACGACCGCACCGTAGGCGGGCCGCAGCGGACCAGCAACCCGTCACGCAAACAAGCAACCGTTAACAGCGCCCGAAGGTGGCCTCATGAAACCCCGGTCAACACCCGGTTCACAGCAACGCTCACCCACCAACACAAAAGGGTCCAGGTCGCCCGCCCGATTGCAGCGGCCATTGATCGCCGTCGGCGTGCCACTCCTCCTCGCAGCCGGCGCGCTCACCTACGGGCTCACCGCAAACGGCAGCGGTCAACCGACCCCGTCAGCAGAGAAGGGCCCGACCGTGATCGAAGGAGTCATCAGCTATGCCGGCCTGAGCAGGAACCACGTCCAGACCGCGGCGACCTATCCGCAACGTCCCGGCGTCGGCGGAGACCACTCACCGGTGTGGACGAACTGCGGAGCCTACGACCGGCCCGTGCAGGAAACCCGGGCAGTGCACTCCCTTGAACACGGTGCCGTCTGGATCAGCTACCAACCCGGGCTTCCCGCCGATGACATCGCCAAACTCGCCCGGCTTGCAACCAACCAGAGCCACGTGTTGGTCAGTCCCTTTCCCGGACAGGGATCCCTCATCGAAGCAACCGCCTGGGGAAAACAACTAAGCGTCACAGACCCGGCAGATCCGCGGCTGTTCGCATTCATCAAAGCATTTCAGCAGGGTCCGCAGACACCCGAACCCGGCGAGACCTGCAGCGGCGGAGTCAACGGATAAATCAGGAGACATACCGCCGCTCGACCGGTCAGCCCCCAATGCGCGCTGTCCCATGAACTGCCGCTCACCCGTTGATGGCTCCCTGGCGGGACGACAAACCGCCAATCTAAACTGCGATTTAACCGCCAACTCCGACTAAAAGTCACACCCTTTAGGCATGTTCTGGGGGCGGCGACTTTCGTGTCACGCAATCTCCGTCGCGGTCGCGTCTACAATACGTAGATAAGATGACGGGTAAAGTGACATAGACGCCGACTTCCGTGGATTGGGGGAGTGGTGTCATTTTAACGAACGTATAAATGACAAGGGGGTCGAAGCATGCTGGTCGGGTATATGCGCGTCTCGAAGGCCGACGGGTCCCAGACGACGGACATGCAGCGCGACGCGCTCCTGGCCGCCGGCATCGGCCCCGAATCCCTCTATGAGGAGAGGGCCTCGGGAAAGAAGGATGACCGGCCCCAGCTGGCCGCTTGCCTCAAAGCCCTGCGCCACGGCGACATTCTTATGGTCTGGAAGCTCGACCGGCTCGGCCGGGACCTCCGCCATCTGGTCAACATCGTCCACGACCTCACCGAACGCGGCATCGGCCTCAAAGTCCTCACCGGGCAGGGTGCCGCCATCGACACCACGACGGCCTCCGGGAAGCTGGTCTTCGGAATCTTCGCCGCCCTCGCCGAGTTCGAACGCGAGCTGATCTCCGAACGCACTCTCGCCGGCCTTGCCTCCGCCCGCGCCCGCGGCCGCAATGGCGGACGTCCCTATAAGATGACGCCCGCCAAGCTCCGGCTCGCCATGGCCTCCATGGGAAAGCCCGGAACCAAGGTCGGCGACCTCTGTATCGAGCTCGGCATCACACGACAAACCCTCTACCGGCACGTCTCACCCGCCGGGGAACTGCGCCCGGACGGTGCCAAGCTGTTGGCCGAAGCCTAGACCGAATCCGCTTAGGCGTCACCGTCTCTCACGGGTGCAAGAACTTTGGGCATTGGCCAGAGGGAACGCTGCTGCGACGATGGCATGGAGAACAGGCCGGCGGTTTCGAGGGTTGATACAACACCCGAGGGCAATTGGCTATCAGTAAACCGCGCAGACGCTCCGCGGGGGTATCCCATCCAAGGGTCTCTCGTGGTCGTCCTTGGAGTTCCTGGGCGATGTGCTCCTTATCCTCGGGTTCGTAAGGCGTTCGGGGCGGTGCCTTTGGGGAAGTGTTGTCGCAGCAAGCCGTTGGTGTTCTCGTTGGATCCGCGCTGCCGGGGGCTGGCGGGGTCGCAGAAGTACACTTCCATGTCCGTGGCGATGCCGATTGACGTGTGTAGGGCCATTTCCGCACCCTGGTCCCAGGTCAGGGATCCGCGCAGATGTTGCGGCAGCGTGGCCATTGTCTTGATGAGCCCGTCCCGCATGGATTCGGTGGTGTGGTCTGTGGGCAGGTGCACGAGCATCACGTAGCGCGTGGTGTGTTCCACAAGCGTTGCGATCGCCGACTGGTTGTAGGCTCCGGTAATCAAATCATCTTCTTTGCGGTGTTGTCCCTAAATAGTGGACACAGGGTCCGCGTTGAGCCGGCGGTGGTGGAACCGGAACAGGAGTTCGATGGCCAGGACCCCAGTGAGGGCGACGAGCACCGATGTCGCCAGGTGTTCTCGCCCAAGCTCGGTGAACTCGAAGAAATCCCGAAGTGGAGGCACCGTCAGGACGAGCGCCAACGCGGCATACATGACACCAATGATCAGGACCCGCCAGTGGTTCAGTGGCCGCGAGAGAACGACCAACACCCATAATGCGCACAGCGTCAGGACAAGCACGGAACCGGTCCGTGCCGCGGCGCCGGTGTCCGAAACCTTTATGAGGGAATATGCGTTGATGGTGAGGATGGCGAGGGCGATGATGAGCCCGGCCGGGACGGCGAAGGACAGCGAGCGTTTCAGGAATCCTGCCCGGTAGCGGCGGGCGTTCGGCATCAGTGCCAGGAAGAAGGCAGGGATTCCTATGGTGATGCCGTCCGTGACAGATAACTGGCGGGGCAGGAACGGGAACCCCCAGAGCAGTGCGCCGAACATTACCGAGAGGATGACCGCGTAGGCCGTTTTGGCCAGGAACAGCATGGAGACGCGCTCGATGTTGGCGATGACGCGGCGGCCTTCCGCGACGACGCCCGGGAGCCTGTCGAACCGGCCGTCCAGTAATACCAGCCGCGACACGGCTTTGGTCGCGGCCGCAGCCGTATCCATGGCGATGCCGATGTCGGCTTCCTTCAGTGCCAGGGCGTCGTTGACGCCGTCACCGGTCATGGCCACGACGTGCCCGCGCCTTTGCAATGCCCGGACCATGTCCTTCTTCTGGGCGGGGGTGACCCGGCCGAACACGTTATGGTGTTCCATCACATCAGCCAGCTCCTCGGGGTCTTCGGGCAGTTGACGGGCGTCGAAGCCGCCATTGGTGTCTACACCGACCTCCCGCGCGACCGCTGCGACGGTACGGGGATCGTCCCCGGAGATGATCCTCACTCCGACGCCCTGATCCCTGAAATAGGACAGGGTCTGTGCTGCGTCCGGACGGACTTTTTCACGAAAGGTCAGAAGAACGGCGGGAGCCAGGGCGGCGGGGAGCTCCGCTTCGTGCTCGCCTCGGGCGATGGGTGTCCCGGGCGTGTGGGCAAGAACCAGTGTTCGCAGACCTGTGGTGGCGAGTCGGGCCGCTATTTCGAGTGCTTGGCCGGCGCCGTTGGTCCTTGGGTCAAGGACCACCTCCGGGGCTCCCAACAGCCATGTGCCGGCGAGGGGGCTGCCGGCGGGGAAGCTGACCGCACTCCACTTCCTTGCGGAGGAAAACGGCACTGCGGACAGCGGGCGGAGCGCGCCGTCGTCCGGAAAGGCGCCGGCGAGACACCGGGCGGTGGCGTTGGCATTCGGGTCTGCGCCGAACCAGCCCAGGACCTGCTGCCACCCTGCGGGCGGTTCGGTGCCCGACTTATGGGTGGCGTCGAAAACGATCCGGCCCACGGTGAGGGTACCTGTCTTATCCAGGCACAGCACGTCGACCCGGGCGAGGCCCTCCACCGCGGCCAGTTCCTGAATGAGCACTTTTTGACGCGCCAGCCGGACGGCGCCCACGGCGAAAGCGATACTTGTCATGAGGACCAGGCCCAGCGGAATCATGGCGATGACGCTCGCCACTGCACCGACTGCCCCGGTTTTCCAGCTTCCGGTGGCGATGGCGTGCTGCCATCCACCCTGTCCCTGCATCTGTGAGTTGAGGACGATGGCCATAATGGGCAGCAGTGCCAGGGTGATCCATCGAAGGATCCGGTTGAGCCCCTGGCGGATCTCTGAATGGACCAGGGTGAAGCGTTTGGCCTCGGCCGTCAGACGGCTCGCGAAGGACGCCGCACCCACCTGCGTGACCGATGCCCTGCCCTGGCCGCTGATGATGCTGGAGCCGGACAGCACTTCGGCGCCGGCGCCCTTTTCCACGGGGTCTGATTCGCCGGTGAGTAGGGACTCATCGACTTCCAGAGCCTCCGCGTCCAGCACCACCGCATCCGCCGGGACCTGATCGCCGGCTCTGAGGACCAGGATATCGTCCTGAACAACGTCTTCAACGGCGATCTCCTGAACCATGCCGTCCCGCAATACGCGTGCTCTCGGGGAGTTGAGAACGGCAAGTCGATCCAAAGATTTCTTCGCCCTGTATTCCTGTACGACACCGATCAGGGCGTTACTGACGGCCGCGAATCCGAACAACGCGTCCCGCCACTGACCCAGCAGCAGGAGCAATACGAAGCTGCCAGCGACAATGGCGTTGAAAAGGGTCAGGACGTTGGCCCTGAAAATATCCCACAGGCTCCGGCTGGACCGATCGGGCACAACATTGGTCAGACCGGCCTTGACCCGCCCAGCAACCTCTGGCGCAGAAAGCCCCGTTCTCTCGGGCGTATCCGCAGAGCGGACAACTGCCTGCCCCTGCCCCTTCGGATCAATCGCAGCGGTCGTGGATCTTTGGAGAATCATTTTGGCCTCTCTGTATCCGGGGTTCCGGCTATCCCGGCACATGCAGAGATGGGCCATTAGACGCTGTGATTGTGAGCTAGCTTGTGCGATCCCGAGGCCCGTAGCGGCAGACGCGATTCAGTAATCATGCTGGCCCACCGTACCCTCTCGCCAGTCTCGCCTCTGCCCGTGCCCGGAACGGCGGACGCCCCTACAAAATGACGCCAGCGAAACTCCGTCTCGCACTGGCGTCCATGGGAAAACCTGAAACCAAAATAAGCGACCTCTGCACCGAACTCGGCATCACCCGCCAAGCTCTCTACCGGCACGTCTCACCTACCGGGGAACTGAGGCCCGAGGGCTTGAAACTGATTTTTGGGCGCTAGGTATCGTGAACGGCTAAATGGCTGGTGCTGATATTCCGGTCTTCCCCGTCTACGTTTTCCGACCGGTCCGAGCCGGTGATTTGTCGTAGGTCAGCGTCGGGTCGTGTGGATCGTGGCCTTCTTGCGCCCCTTAGCGGGTTCCCGTTACCCATGTCGCGGTGCCGTCGGGCCGGTAGATGACCACGTTTCCGTCATCTTGAATGATGAGCCGGCTCCCGGGATTGTTGTCTGTTTGGCTGTCCCACACATATTCCTCGTCCGGTCCGTAGAGCACGAGGTTCCCGTCGGCCTGCATGATGCACACCCCGGCCGGGCGGCCGTCGGTCTGGGAATCCCACAGGGGCCCGTCCGGTCCGTAGAGCACCAGGTTCCCGTCCGCCTGATACATCAACCCGTAAAGACCGTTCGCGGAGCGGACCGCATCTCTGGGGTTGAGCACTGCGCCGGACTGTATTACATCGCCATGGACAGCGTTGCCGGCCGGTACGGATGTCTCCGTCGCCCATGCCGCGGTGCCCTCGGGCCGGTAGATGACCACGTTTCCGTCATCTTGAATGATGAGCCGGCTCCCGGGATTGTTGTCTGTTTGGCTGTCCCACACATATTCCTCGTCCGGTCCGTAGAGCACGAGGTTCCCGTCGGCCTGCATGATGCACACCCCGGCCGGGCGGCCGTCGGTCTGGGAATCCCACAGGGGCCCGTCCGGTCCGTAGAGCACCAGGTTCCCGTCCGCCTGATACATCAACCCGTAAAGACCGTTCGCGGACGTTAACGTGTCGCCAGGGTGAAGAGCCGTTTCGGGCTGCAGTGTCATGACTGCTCCTTCTTTGTTTGTCATCGATAAGTAACGTCGAACCGTGGCCGGCTTATCAGTTCCGCGGCCATTCCGGGATGTTCCCCGGGGGTAGGGCACGGAGTTCGGGCCAGCCCCCGGGTCAGGATCAGGTGTTCCCGGAGTACGGCGACGTGGTCATCCGGGTGGACAGCGAGCAGGCTGCGCAGGCGGCCCCTGACCCGTGCGGCTCGCGGGTCGGTCTCGGCCAGTACCGTTTGGATGATGTCCCGGGCCTGGTTTTCCAGCGACATGGCTGCGCCGTTTCCAGGTCCTCCGGCGCGGGGATCCGCACCGGTTACGGGAACGCGGGGCTCTTCAAAGTGCATTGGCTCGTTCCTTTCTTCGGAATGTTCGCTTCCGGATCCTGCGGGCAACTCTCTGATCCGTTGCAACCGGGCAGTTGCCGGACCCTGTATGGCGACAAATCGCCGTGGGGGTGCGGGCTGGTGCCTGTCGCGGATGGGCGGGCGTCCTCTCGTGTGTGAGTGCCCGGTTTGGGCCGGCACCGGCCGTTTCCGGCAGCCGGTTGAGGGTCTTCCTGATGGCTCCGGTGCCGCTGATGCGGTGCCTGTAGCCGGTCTGTGAATTTAGTTGATTTCATTCCGGTCTCCTTGCCGGCTTGCAACGGACGTTGATCTCCGGTCCCAGGGAGGGGCCGGTCAAGACGGATGCAATGTCGTTCCCGCCGTGGCTGGTTCCCAAGGGCACCCGGTGGCCGGAGGTGTTGTTCTGGAGTGCCGGCGCAGCCGGGTCATGTCCGGTTCGGGCTTTGATCTTTTTTCGGACGTACCACGCGGCCGCGGCGGCGGTGAGGACGGCCAGCAGCGCGATGGTTGCTGCGGGGCCGAAAGTTTTGGCGGCCGTGAGGTAGGCGTTTCCGGCGAAGTATCCGGCCAGGACCACCGCAGCCCCCCAGATGGCGCCGCCGGCGATGTTAAAGGTCAGGAACCGGCGGTAGGGCATGTGGGAGAGCCCGGCAAGGGCGGGCATGACGGCGCGGAAGAAGGCGGTGAACCGTCCCAGGAACACAGCGGATCCTCCCTTGCGGGCCAGCAGGTCCCGTGCGCGGTCCAGCTGGGACCGGCGTTTTTGGAGTAAAGAGATTTCCAGGATCCGGGAACCGAAATGGCGTCCGATCTGGTATCCGACGGTGTCCCCGGCGATAGCGGCGGCGACGACGAGGACCAGGACCAGCCAGAGCTGGAGATGGTTCTGACTGGCCAGGACCCCGCCGAGGACGGCTGCGGTTTCGCCGGGCAGGATGAAACCGATGAACAGGGCGTCTTCGGCGAAGACCAGCGCGCCGATGATCAGGTAGGCGGGAAGGGGCCCGGCGTTGCGGACGGCGTCGATGATCCAGGTCATGACGTGACCTTCTGCTGCCGGTCCGCCGGGCGCCCTGATCCAGTAGCGGCAGTCAGGCCCGGGCTAGTAGGGATCTGCATGATGGTGCCTCCTGCGGGTTCGTATCGGTACTACCAGCATGCGTGGTGGGGCCTGAGGGAATCCTGAGACGTGTTCCTGGACCGGTGCGTGGCCCCGGAGGGTGCCCGTTTAGTCGATTTTTTCGCCGGTGCCTTTGGCTTTCGTGGCGGTCGCGGTAGCGGGAGCGAGCCCGGGTGCGGCGGCTTCGACGCTGATTTTTACTTCGTTGGTTGAGGTGCGGTAGAGGCTGTATTTGTTTTCCGGGTAGTGCCCGGGTCCGGTGCCGTTGTCGAAATACACTGTGGCGGAGGTATCCGGTGCCAGGGTCAGTCCGTCGAGTTTCTGGTAGTAGGACTCCATCTGTCCGGTGCCAGCATCCTTCATGGTGTAGTACACCTCCAGGCCGCCAAGCGGCGCGGCGGTGGAGTTGCTCAGGGTGAATTGAAGCCGGTCCGGAACTGCTGCGTTGGTCTGCGGGTCGGTGTTGTCTTCGGCCTTGGCCTTGCTGATGGTCAGTCCGGGGGCGGTCCCGGTAGCGGTGATGGGGTTTTTCGTGACGGGAAGCACGGTGGCCGCCGGGGCCGTTGAGGAGGTCCCGGGGGCGGGGGCGCCGGCGCCGGAGGTCCCCTGCCAGATCAGGATCGCGGCCAGGGCGGCGATGACGACCAGCGCCAGGGGGAGAATCTTCTTAAGGGTGAGCGTCTTCATGTTCTTAGGCCTTTCGGAGGAGTTTGTCCCTGGTGCCGGCCAGGAGCGCGGCGGCCGCTGCTGCGGCGAATCCGGCGAGGAGCCAGAGGGTGTGGTTGAAGGTCCCTGCCCACACAAATGCCGGGGACTGTTGGTTGTATTGGTCCTTGATGCCTAGCCAGGCGAACAGGGGACGTTCGTATTGCTTGGTCAGGGAGGTCTGTTCGATGAGGTCCCGGGATGTTTCGTAGCCGGTGAAGTTGGCCATGACGGCGTGTTCGTGGGCTTTGTCGATCTGGAGGCTCGCGAACAGGCCTCCGGGGATCTGGTTGTCCGGGTCCATGGTGTCGCCGATCTGCGGGATGACCAGGACCACGACGAGCCATAGGACCAGGGCCAGGACCAGCCCGGTGGCCGGGGAGCGGGTGAGGGCGGCCAGGGCCAGCGCTGCGAGCGACCACAGGGTGAGATAGATGGTGGTGTGCGCTGCGGCGATGATCAACCGGATGAAGTCTGTTCCTGTCAGGGGGGCGTTGCCGGCGATCAGCAGGGTCGCGGTGATGACGGCGAAGAGGGCTGCGGTGACGGCGGTCCAGATGACGAGGGCGGCCAGAATTTTTCCGGCGGCGAAGCTGTGCCGGCCCAGCGGTCGGGTGAAGAGTAGTTCCAGGGTCCCGTTGTTCTTTTCCTTGGCGATCAGCCCGTAACCGAGGATCACGGCGAAGAGGCTCCCGACGATTTCCAGGTACTCCATGCCCGCCCGGAGCATCTGTAGCGGGAAGAGATCCGGCGGGGGGGCATTGACGGCACCGCCGGAGGCTTTGAGGGCGGCAAGGTAGCTGGTGTAGTCGGCAGTTTTGGTCCGGAAGTCTGCGGCCGCTACCAGGACGGAGAGCACGACGACAACGGCCAGGAAGGCGATGAGCAGCCGCACGGAGCGGTTGCAGGAGAGGTCCCGGAGTTCTTTGCCGCAGAGCGTGATGAGGCTAGTCATGAAGTTCCTTTCGCATACTGGTCCGTCCGGTCAGGACGACCGCGCTGATACCGGCCGCGAGGAAGACCAGGATCACCGTGATCCCGCCGGTCATGGTGCCGGTGGCCTGGGGGTCCTTCAGCAGGATTGCAGCGACGTGTTTGAATTGCTCCCCGAGGGACAAGGGGCCGGTGAGGGATCGGGTGAGTGCGAAGATCCCGGTCTGCGGGGCCGCGGGCGGTGTCACGGGGTTCAGCAGCGAGACGGGGTGCGCGGCGGTACCGAGCAGCGGCAACACAAAGATGATGACGCTCCAGATCACGATGGGGACCAGAAGGGCAGTGGTGTAGCTGGATGCGTGGAGCCCGCTCAGGGTACCCAGTGCCACGAAAAAGAGCAGGAAGAGCCACGCCACGCCAAAGAGTGCGAGGAGCCGGAGCAACTGATCGGGTGCGGGGATGCTTCCGGTGACCGCACTGATGCAGAGAACACTGATCAGGGCCGAGGCCCCCAGCACGGCCAGGAGCCCCAGGCCGATGCCGGTCATTTTTGCGCCCAGATAGCCGGCCGGGGACAGGCACCGGGTCAGGACCAGATCGATCGTTCGGGCACGCCGGTCCCGCATCGCAGACTGGACACCGATCACAATGGCCAGCAGGGCCCCGATCAGGAGGATGTAGATGACGGTATTGCGGGCGTAGTAGAGGGGCGGGACGTTCCCGAACGGATTAGCAGCGTTCGTCAGCCCCTGGCCGGCCGCTGAGTTGTAGACCTCGGTGACGGTTGCCTTCGCGGCCGAGCCGATGAACGCCGAGGCGGCGCTCATGCCGATAAAGATCATCAGGAGCAGCTGGGGCAGGCGTTCACGGCCGGCGCTGCGCAGTTCATGCCCGACGGTGGCAGCCCAGGGACTCATGACGGGGTGCCTGCTTCGATGTGGAGGTAAATGTCTTCCAGCGACGCCTGGTCCGGGAACGCCCCCAGCGTGGCCGCGACGGAGTTCTGGTAGATCAGCCGCCCTGAACTAAGGATCCCGATGCTGGTGCACGTCTTCGTCACCTCGGCCAGGAGGTGGGTATTCATGAACACCGTCATCCCCAGCGACTGGTTGAGACTGATGATGATCTCCCGTAGTTTGGCCACCCCCTGCGGGTCCAGCCCGGAGGTCGGTTCGTCCAGGAACAGCACCGCCGGTTCGTGCAGGATGGCCTGGGCGATCCCGGCCCGTTGACGCATCCCTTTACTGAACGTGGACATCTTCTCCTGGCCGTGGCCTGTGAAGTCCACGGCCTCCAGTGCCGCCGCGATCCGGGCGGCGGGATCCGGAACCCCTGAGAGCCGGGCGAAGAACGTCAAGTTCTCCGTCAGCGTGAGGTTGTCGTAGAAGTGGACATTTTCCGGCAGGTATCCGATCGACCGGCGCACCCGGTCAGCGCCGGTGGTGACGTCGTGGCCCGCTATCCGTGCTGTGCCGGATGAGGCCGGAAGCAGCGTGGTCAGGATGTTCACGGTGGTGGTTTTTCCCGCCCCGTTGTGTCCGAGCAGGCCGAAGATCTCACCGCGGGGAACCTCGAGGCTCAGGGCCTCAAGGGCTTGTTTTGATCCGTAAGTCTTAGCCAGTGCGCTGGTTTCGATTGCCATATCCGTCATGCTTAGCAACCTATTCTGCCGCCGGTAAGAGAAACCTGAGGATGCGCGGAGCTGCTGATGCCGGGCATCAGCGGCTCAATCCCAGCGCGGGCGCCAGCCAGGCCATGGCCGGGGCCAGAGTCTGCCGCGGTACCTCCCAGGAGTGTCCCTGACCGGTCACCAGGGCGGTCTTGACGTCCATACCGGCCTTGGCCGCCGCGTCAGCGACCAGGGCCTGGTAGCCAGAGAACGTCCCGTCCTGCGCCCCGGCGGCAAGGTAAATCCTGCTGTGGGTGTAGTGCCGGGCCGCCAGCACCTGCAGGGGCACCACCGCGTCAAAGGCGGCCGTGTCGCCGCCGAACGCCTGCCCGACGGTCGCGGCCCGGTCCGGACCCAGGGCCGGTTCCGCTTCGCCGCTGAGGTCGATCGCTGACGGGTAGACATCCGCATGCAGGGACGCCATCTGCAGGGCGCAGGTCCCGCCAAACGAGAAGCCGCCGATCGCCCACCGGGCCGGGTCAGGATCCACCCTCAGAGTGGCCTTGATCCACGCCGGGACATCGGTCGAGAGGTAAGTGTCGGCCTTAGCGATCCGGGAATCCATGCACATGGTGTTTCCCGTAGCCGAGCCGTTGACATCGGGTATGACCACGACGGGCGCGAGCCCGTCGTGTGTTGCGGCGAAAGCATCCATGGCGGTTTTGACCCCGCCGGCGGTGATCCAGTCGGCCGGCGAGCCGGGCTGGCCTGCGACCAGGACCAGGACAGGCAGCGCCGGCCGGGGTCCGGCCTGGTAAGCCGGCGGGAGGTAAACATAGGCATTGCCGGCGGCGAAGCCGGACACCGCACCCGGGATCTGCACCGAGTTTATCGTCCCGGCCGCAGGGAGTCCCGCGGGTTTCACCCACGTCCCCGCCAACGGCCCCGCCTTCGGGCCGGGCGCTGGCTGGAGCGCGGTCTGGGGCCCCACTCGGGCGCCTTCCGGAAGCGTCTGGATGGCTGCGGTACTGGCCCCGGTCAGGTCCCCGAGAGTCCGGTAGGCGCCGAAGTAGGCATTCACCTGCAACGCGGCACCCAGAATCAGCACCGCCATGGCCACCGGTGCCAGTGCTCTGCGGCGCCAGCCGGTTCCGGCCAGGTTCAAACCCGCCAACAGCATAGCCAGGCACGCGATGCCGATCCACGCAGTAACGGGCCACGGCAGCTCCTGGGCTGATACGGCGGCCACGTGGACCAGAAACCAGCCTGTCCCCAATGCCAGCAGGGCCGCGGCGGCGACCGCCGCGGCTATCTTCATCCACCAACTCCGCCCGCGGCGGAGCAGGAGGAACAGTGCCGCCGCCACTGCCGCGGCGCCGACGATGACCGGAACGCCCCCGGTGAGCAGATCCAATCCGGTCAGGGTGCTCATATCGTGGTCGCCCTTCGTTCTGCCGGGACACCCCGGACGCCGATGATGGCGCCGGTGTTGTTGCCGGACGCCGGAGGACCCGCGAAGCGGGGGGTGCTTCGCGGGTCCTGGTATGCCGGCGGCGCGGGCTGGGGTCCGTGCCGCCGGCTGGCTTCTTCCCTGGGCGGGCGCCGCGGGCAGTGTTACGGGGATCCGGGGGCGTCGCCGGGATCGGTGTGCTCACCGGTCTGTTCGACGTTCGGACCGGTGTCACCGGGGGCTTCCGGGGCGTCTGCCTTTTCGGTGCCCTCGACGGCACCCGGGGCATCCGCGGTGTCACCGGCTGTGGGGGTTTCGGCGGCGCCCGGGGCATCCGCGGTGTCACCGGGTGTGGGGGTGTCTGCGGTGACGGACTGGGTGGTCGTGGGTGACGGCGGTGCCGCATTTGCGGCCCCGAGACCCAACCCTGCCATGCCGAGGACTCCTGCACTGACGATGACGATTTTTGTCCTGGTTTTCAGGTCTTTGACGTTCATGTCCGGATCCTTTCCTGGCGGACTGTGGGTCCGCCGGCGCCTCCCGGTGCGGGCGGCTATGGATCCAGTGTGGCCCGCGGCGGCTGAGAGGAGCCTTAGCCCGGTTGAGGTTCAGCTGAGACAGGATCCGGAGCTGTGTTTGTTTTCTGCCCGGTGCCGGGCCCATCCTTGGAACATGGATGCTGACCGGGTTCCGCCGCCCTCCCGCCCTGCGCGCTGGGGTGTGCGCAAACGCGCCACCGCGACAGCGGTCCTGGTCGTCGCGGCGGCACTGGCCGTGGGCGGACTGGTCCTGCTGGTGCTGCTCCAGACCTCCCTCGTCGCCTCAACGGAAACATCGGCGCGGCAGCAAAGCTTCGACGTCATTGCACAGATTTCCGGCCAGGACGTCTCAGAGGCCGGCCAGTACATCGCCTCCACCGCCCACACCGGCCAGTACGTCCAGATTCTGGCACCGGGAGGTTCAGTTTTTGCTTCATCGATACCCGCGGCGGCCGCGGCCCCGCTGACCTCGCTGCGGCCGGGTCCGGGACAGACCCTGACCCAGGACGTTGCCGGGCTGCCGAGCCTGCGTGAGGATGATGACTTCCTGATGGTGGCCACCGGCGTCGATGTCGGCGGCCGGCTTTACACGGTCGTTGTCGCCGCGACGGTCCAGGTCCAGGCAGATACCGTTTCCACGGTGGCCTGGTTCATTCTTGGGGCCACCCCGGCGTTGCTGGCGGTCGTTGGTGTTTCCGTCTGGGTGCTGGTCGGGCGGTCGCTGCGGCAGGTTGAACGGATCCGCGGACAGGTCGCCGGTATCAGCGCCCGCAGCCTGGACGGGCGCGTGGACGTCCCTCCCACCTCCGATGAAATCCAGTCACTGGCCGAGACGATGAACATGATGCTGGGGAGGTTACAGGCCTCGGACCAGGAACAGCGCCGCTTCGTCTCGGACGCCAGCCACGAACTGCGCAGTCCGCTGGCGACGCTCAGCGCCGGGGTGGAGATCGCGGCCGCTGACCCTTCCGGGGCCACCTGGGAACAGATGAAGGACATCCTGGCCGGTGAAACAGCCCGGATGCGTTACCTGGTGGAGGATCTGCTGACCCTGGCCAAAACCAACGACGGCGGCCTCCGGCTTGAGACAACAGACGTGGACCTTGACGATGTGTTGAACGAGGAAGTCCGCCGGCTTCGTTCCACCAGTAACCGCCGTATCGAGGTCAGTCTTGAACCTGCCCGGGTCACCGGGGACCCGCGGCGGCTGGGTCAGGTCGTGCGCAATGTCCTGGACAACGCCGACCGGCACGCCGTGTCCCGGATCAGCATCCGGCTGCAGAACACCAACGACGGCGCGCTCGTCACGATCGATAACGACGGGCCGCCGGTGCCGGTGGGGGACCGGGAAAGGATTTTTGAACGGTTTGTCCGGCTTGATCAAAGCCGGTCCCGTGAAAGTGGCGGCAGCGGTCTGGGCCTGGCCATCGCCGCCGGGATCATGGCAGCCCACCATGGCTGGATCCGCACCGGCGAAACCCCCGAGGGCGGATGCCGGTTCGAGTTGGGCTTTACAAACACCGGCGCCGAACATCCCGGCGGCGACGCTGCTACCGGCAGCGATACCGGGACTCCTCCTGCGCCGCTCCCAGCAGGTGACAACGGCCCCGGTCAGGGCTCCGCTGCGGTGCACTCACCCATCTGAGCTGCGACAGGGCGTGCACTTCAGGGCAGCACCGCCGCTGAGCCCGTTATCAGGTCACCGGATGCCTCGGACACGTCCGGGACCTCCCGTGGTCCGACCCTTCCGTTATGCCGTTGGCCGGTCGCCGGTCAGCATGTAGCCCATTCCCCGGACAGTGGTGAGGGTCTGCAGCCCGAAGGGGGTGTCGATCTTTCGGCGCAGGTAGCCGATGTAGACCTCTACGACGTTGTCGCCGCCCTCGAACGCGGGGTCCCAGACGTTGTCCAGGATCTGGGACTTTGACACGACCTGGTCGTGGCTGCGCATCAGGTAGTGCAGCAGGCCGTACTCCCGGGCGGTGAGCTCGATAACGGTGCCGCTGCGGCGGACGCTGCGGCTGCCGGGATCCAGGGTGAGGGTCCCGAGAGTCAGCGTGACGGGCCGTTCCGGGGCGCCGCGCCGGATCAGGGCACGGATCCTGGCGACGAGGACGATGAAGCTGAAGGGTTTGGTCAGGTAGTCATCGGCTCCGAGGTCGAACGCATCCGTCTGATCGTATTCCCCGTCTTTGGCCGTGAGCATCAGCACCGGGGTCCAGATCAGGCGTTCACGCAGTTCCTTCAGGACGTCGTACCCGTTTTTGAGCGGGAGCATCAGATCCAGCAGGATCACGTCGTACGGGTTCTCGGTCGCGGCCCACAGGCCGCTGACCCCGTCGTGGGTGACGTCCACCACGAAGCCCTCGTTGGTCAGGCCACGACGGACGGTCTCGGCCAGTGTCGTTTCGTCCTCGACCAGCAAAATCCGCATGATGGTCCCCTTTCGTTGATACCCGCAGTATCCCCGACCCAGGTTGAGGGGCGCCTGAGAAACCGCGGTGCGCCTCTCAGCTTTCTCTCAGAGCCGGTGCCCCATGCTGATGGCACAACGCCTGTGAGGGCCCGCCAACCGTCAGGACTGCATTGTGGAATCCCCCGCCGAACACCGAAACACGATTTTCCCCGGGTTACGGTCCTGGTGGTGGCTCACGGTCGCACTCTCCATCTTCGCGGCCACGGCCGCGGCAGGGATGACGGCGAAGTCCTTCGGGCCCCTGGCCCCGGAGCTGGCCCTGGACATCTTCCTAAGTCATGGGAGGAACAAGGTGTTGATTGCGGTGAGTGAGGCCATTCATTACGGTCTGGGACCGGCCGGTGCCCTGGTGTTGGTTTTGATGATTTGCGGGTACCTGTTCTGGTTCCGCCGACGCCCTGTGCAGGCGCTGGCGTTCGGCTCCGTCGTGGCTGTCGGATGGCTGGCATCAACGGCCGTCAAAATTCTGGTGAGCCGTTCCCGGCCGCCGGCCGATGTGACCGGAGCCCTCATCGCCGAGACGGGCAACAACAGCTTCCCCTCCGGGCATACCGCGTTCGCTGTCGCACTGGCCCTGGCCGCTACGCTGGTCCTTGCCCACGGCACGGGGCAGCGTCTGGCGGTCCTGGCCGCAGGATCCCTGTTCGTGGCCGTCGTGGCTTTCTCCCGAATGTATCTCGGCGTGCACTACCTCAGCGACGTGATCGGGTCCGTGCTCATCAGCAGCGCAGCGATCCTCGCCTGGCTGCCGGTATGGAATAACCTCATTACACCCCGAATCTTCACCCTGCCCCTGATCCGCAGGTTCGAAGCCAGGCCATTGCACCAGCGGTGAGCAACTGACCGGCAACCCCGCAGCAACGTCCCCGGACACCCCGCCGCCTTCCGCGCATGCTGAAAGGAATCCCCATGCCAGTGCCACTGCTGGGTCCCGGGCAGCCGGGCTCCCCACGAGCCCTGGTATCGCTGATCCGAAGACTGCGCCGCGGCCCGGTCACGGTCGGGTTCATTCTCGCTTTTTGGTCCGCCGGCACACTGTCCTCCAGCCTCGTCACCGGCCCGCCCGGGTCGCTGCGGCCGAACGTGGCAGCGACAGCGCACTCCCTGCCCGGCCACTGGTGGGCACTTCTGAGTTCCGGGCTGTGGGCGCAGGACCTGACCGGGTACCTGCTGGGAAGCGCCGTGCTTCTGGGCGTCGGGCTTGCCCTGGAACCCCGGATGGGGAGCGTGCGGTTCGCCGCGGCGGCTCTTGGCTCCCAGATCCTCGGAATTGGTGCCGCTCTCGGGTTCCTCACCGTCGCACGTCAGACGATGGGGACCTGGGCCCAGGAAATGAGCGGGCACCTCTTCCTTGGCCCCAGTGCACTCATGACCGGGGCCCTCATGGCGGGGACGGCGATGATGCCGACCCTGTGGCGGCGCCGGATCCGCCTGGTCGTCTTCGCCCTGCTGATACTCCTGGCCCTCTACAGCGGCGGATTCGCGGACCTGGTCCGGCTCGGCGCCGCCGTAGCCGGTGCCCTTCTGGGCCCGGTCCTGTACGGCAGGGCCCCCCGCTTCGGGCGCCCCGTCAGCTCCCGGCATGAAGGACGGGTTCTCATCGCGCTTCTGGTGGCCGTATCGGCCATCGGACCGGTCGTCGCCGGCCTGACACCGCACGCCGCCGGGCCCTTATCGGTCCTGCGGTTTTTGTTTACCAACATCCAGCCCGTGGACCCGCAGACACTCCAGAGCCTCTGCGCGGACCCGGGACAGGCCAAGGAATGCGCCGGCGCGCAACTGCAGCTGCGCGCCGGGGCCGGCGGGATTTTCATGGCTATTCTTCCGTCGTTTTTGTTGCTGCTGCTCTCCGACGGTCTGCGCCGGGGACGCCGCTTCGCCTGGGCCGGCGCCGTGCTGATTCAGCTGGCTTTGTCCGTTCTGGCGGGGATCACCATCGCCGGTGTCCTGTACCCGGCGGCACCGGACACGGCTGCCGGAGAGGGGATCGGCGCCATCGAGGTCCCCGGGTACACGCATCCGCTGGCCCTGATACTGCCGCTGCTGCTGCCCGTCGCACTCACCATCGTGTTACTCCTGAGCCGCCGACTGTTCCCCGTCACCGCCCCGGCGGGGACCTACCGCCGGCTCGCGGTCAGTATCGGGAAAACAGCAGCATTCCTTGCCGGGGTCTATCTGCTTGCCGGCATCCTTCTGGCCCCCGGCTTCACACCCGGACCGGCACCGCTTGAGCTGTTGGCAGATATTCCCGACAGGTTCCTGCCACTGGGCTACATGCTGGATCTGTCCCCGGCGTTCTTCCCCCAAAGCACCCCTGCGGTACTCCTCTACGAGGGCACCGGTGTGAGTTTCTGGGCCGTCACCGCTGTGCTGGTCCTCAAAACGTTCCTGCGCCCGGCCCCGGCCCAACACACTGCCGGTACCAGCCGCGCGCGGGAAATACTGAAAACCCGGCAGGGCAGCACCCTGTCCTGGATGACGACCTGGCCAGGGAACACCTACTGGTTCTCCTCCACCGGTGAGAGTTTCATCGCCTACCGTGTCATCGCCGGGGTGGCCCTGACGCTCGGCGTCCCGGTCGGCCCCGGGCCCCAGACCAAGGCCGCCGTCGCGGAGTTCACCCTCTTCTGCTCCGGGCAAGGCTGGACCCCGTGCTTCTACTCTGTCCCCGCTGACCTGCGCGACCACGCCGCGTCCCTCGGCTGGGGGTCCGTGCAGGTAGCCCAGGAAACGATCCTGGAACTGGATGCGGTGTCCTTCAAAGGAAAAAAATTCCAGGACATCCGCACCGCCATGAACAACGCGGCCAAAGCCGGGATCCGCGCCGAATGGACCACCTACGGGACCGCACCATTTACCCTGCTGGCTCAGATCCAGGAAATCTCTGAAGAATGGGTAGCCGATAAAAAGATGCCCGAAATGGGATTCACCCTTGGCGGCCTGGACGAACTCAACGACCCCGACGTCCGTCTGCTGCTCGCTATCGACGACTCTGACAGAGTCCACGCCGTCGCCTCCTGGCTGCCCGTCTACCGCAACGGCACGATCGAAGGTTGGACCCTGGACTTCATGCGGCGCCGCAGCACCGGGTTCCGGGCCGGCATCGAATTCCTCATCGCCTCCGCAGCACTGAGCCTCAAAGACGAAGGATACCGGTTCATCAGCCTCTCCGGAGCACCACTCGCCCGACTCACGAGCACCATGGCACCGGCAGTCGCCGGACCGGAAGTTACCGGCAGCCTGGACCGGCTCCTCGACCGGCTCGGCGCGACCCTGGAACCTGTCTACGGGTTCAGGTCCCTGCTGGCATTCAAAGCAAAATTCCAGCCCCGCTACGAACCCCTGTACATGCTCTACCCTGACGCCGCGGCGCTGCCGGCCATCGGCAACGCCATCACCCGGGCCTACCTCCCCACCATCAACCTCGGCGAAACCCTGACACTGGCCCGCCGTATCCTCCGCCGCCCCAACACCCCCTCGGGCCTTCCCCGGGGGCACCCCGCAGCGCCCGGGCCTTCATCCACCCGCCCGAAAACACCGGTGAGGAACAAAGGATGAAACCTCAAAGCCCCTGAACACCGTCCGCTTCAGAACACAGCCGGCGCAAATTGAGCCGCCCCCGAAGAGAGGACCGGGCCCGACGGCAGGACCGTTCTGGCCCCGTGGGCCCACCTTTCTAGGCGCCGGAACGGTAGACGTCCGCCCCGAAGGTGTTGACCGCGGGTTCGCCGGCGCCCGCGAGGCGGGGCAGCGCGAAGATATCTTCCATGCTCGCCAGCAGGCTGTAGGGGTTGTAGGGGCGGGTCCGAGCTGCTGCCCGGGGCGGTGAACGGGGAGAGCGCCAGGGCGCCGACCTTTCCTCCGGCCGTGCCTCCGGTGACGCCCCGTCGAGAGGCCGACGGCACCGTCGTCGGCCTCGTCAAAGGTGATCACGAGCATGCCGTCCTGTTGGTAGGCGGGGGAGGCCAGGATTGCCGGCACCTGGCTTTTGAGCCATTCATCCGTCGTGCCGAGGCCGCCGGCGGTGCCGTCCACGCAGGGACTGTCGTGCCCGTCGTGGCACAGGTTGGGGATGATGTAGGAGAGGTTGGCCGTGGTGGTGACCGACTGCAGGTCCTTTCCGAGCTTGGAATAGTTGACCACGTTCTTCGCGCAATCCGGGCTGGAGGTGAGGGAGCGGAAGTAGACGAACGGATTGTGGCGGGTGCCGTACTGGTCGCGGTGGGCGGCGGCCACATGCCCGTCGACGGCGCCCAGCTCCGGGTGTTGGCAGGGTGAGGACATGTCTTCCATGTAGCCGCGGCAGGTTTTGGACTTGGCGCTCAGTTGCCCGGCGATGGTGGGGGACCTCGGCGGGAAAGACGCACCCGTCTCCCATTAGCCGTCCCTGCGAATCCAGTCCCGTGCCGGTGAACGGGGTGTAGACGGGGCAATCCTGTTTAGTGCTCATGTTCGGCGGCTGCCCGCAGATCTGGGCCAGATAATTGGGCAGCGAGTTGTGCGAGATGCCGTAATAATTGGTGAGCAGCACCCCCTGGGAGCGCAGTGTTCCGGAGAGATAGTGCGCCGGGGATCCGCTTCCCCAGACCCGGTCGTAACCCTTGTTCTCCAGGTTGATCACGAACACATGCCCGGGAGTTCCAGCCCGCGGCCCCAGCGCCGGGCCGCCCTGCGACTGACAGGCCGTAACAGATACGAGAATGAAGACCATTGCCATGACGCAGGCGGTTGGGACCCGCCCCAAAAGTCGAGGCTTCCAAGCCGAACAAGTTTTGGGCTGCCACGCTGCACTCCTGTCCTCAAAGATCCCGCGCCGGGTCATCCCTGAAGCTACATCGCAGAAAAGTCACGACCGATGCGACTGAGCCTGCCAGAAGTTAGCTTGCGAAACGACCCCAATTTCCTGCGGGTAATCTGTAAATTCAGGCGCGCTACCGCTCGGAGCTGAATCCCTGAAACGGCTCAGCTCTCAAGGTCCCGGCCCCGCTGTCAGGATCTTTCGTGCTGCCGCTCGGGATCAGCGGTCTTTTGCCTTCGGCTCTTGAGCAATTCCACTCCGATGGGGACGAAGGAGACCACGACAATCACAACGAATATCAGATCAATGTTGGAACCGATCCATTCGTAACGTCCCAGCCAGAACCCTAGCAACGTCACCCCGACACCCCACAGGAAGGCTCCGATGGCATTGAAGGCGAGGAAAGAACGGTAACCCATCCGGGCGACGCCGGCTGTGACCGGAAGGAACGTACGCACCACAGGAACAAAGCGGGCCAGAACAACGGACCGGCGCCCGTACTTCTCGAAAAAGTGGTGTGCCTGGTCCACGTACCTGCGCTGAAAGAACCGGGAATCCTCTTTCCGAAAAATTGCCGGGCCCGCTTTGCGTCCGATAAGGTAGCCGGTTTGGTCGCCGGCGAAGGCTGCCACGAACGCGGCGGCAGCCAGGAAGAGAATATTCACCTGGATGGTGCCGGTAGCTACCAGCAGCCCTGCCGTGAACAAAAGAGAATCGCCCGGCAGGAAGAACCCGACCAGAAGCCCGGTTTCAACGAACAAGAACACACACACCACCCCGACGATCCAGGGAGCAAGGGCGGGGTCCCGGAGAAACTCATTCGGATCAAGCCACGGAGGCAGCAGCCCCGTAGCAGGTCGGGACATGAGGCCGGCGGGCAGTGCCAAAGAAACCATGGCCCCAATCGTAGGACACCGATGCTGAGCGGTTGCTGAGAACAACCAACGTCCCCCGGTCGGGGAAAGACCAGCCCCCGGCTCTTGGATGAGCACACACTCACGCGGCGGCGGCAGAGCCTCGGAGCTTCCCGGTCCGGGCCACGCACGCCGCTGCGGACGCGACACCCTCAAGTCCGATCACGTCCAGGCGCGACAGCCGGTGAGCGTCCTGCTCAAGCCTTAAAAGTTGTTTTGT
Organism: Arthrobacter sp. TB 26; assembly: GCF_000427315.1. Taxonomy (GTDB): domain Bacteria; phylum Actinomycetota; class Actinomycetes; order Actinomycetales; family Micrococcaceae; genus Arthrobacter. Next base: position 8,784 of record NZ_AUPJ01000308.1, on the reverse strand, counting down.
TTGCCCGTCCTGCAGGGTTTCTCCTGACGCGCACGGGCCGACCGTGGCGGCGAACTCTCCGCACCTGCGTGGTCATGATCCCAGGGTCCCGGCCGGCCCGTCTTTCGCCGGGACTCCGGCCACCACCAGCAAGCCCCCACCGGACGGACTTCCACAGGGGTTTCTCATCCGGGCCGGGAGAGGCTGGCGGTATGAACAGCATCCGGCACAGCCTCACGGCAGCCCTGATCGTGGGCCTCGTTTCAGTGCTCGGAATCGGGGCCGCCTCCGGTGCCGAGCACCCCTCCCATGCGGTGCCGGCGGGAGCCCTGCAGACGACCATGGCCCCCGCCGCACTTGAAGTACACGCTGGTACGGTGCCCGGACCCCTGGTTCATCCCCGTCCCTCCGGGCCGGCCGTGCCGGAAGGATTCCCGCAGGAACTCCACCGGGAGGAACGACTCGTGGAGGACGAACACGACCACACCCAGGCGGCACCTCATACCCTTGCCCGGTTCGGCTCCGGCAGCGCCTAATCCCGCCGGGGGCTCTTAGCCTTCTCTTACCGGCCGCTGCGTAGCATCACAGCCATGAGCTCGACCGCTGGATTCCCCCGCACAGCTGACCGCACCGAACACAAAAATGCGCCAGGGAAGTCCTGGAATGCACCCGCTGCCGGAGACCACCCACCCGGCGCGCGGGACCGGACAGTGGTCAGCCTGCACCGTCGGGCCCGGGACCTCATCGAAGAAGTGCTCAGCCGCGCCAACTCCGGACAGGCCGGTACCTGGACTGTCCGGAGTTTCAACGGCGCCCGCATTCCGGTGCGCCGGAACGGGCCCACCTGGAAGACCTTGATGCCCGGCTCAACGGGCACTCGCGAACAGCCTCAGCCCTCGGGACGCCACCCTCACGACCAACCCTCAGCCGCCGCGGATCCAGCCGGGAATGGCCCGCAAGATCCACGCCGCAGGAATGCAACCGATCCGCGCCGGGGACGACACTGTTCGGACGACCGAGGAACACCTCGCGGTCATCGCCGGCCCCCAATGAAACAACGCTTCATCGAATGGCTCGGCCTCGACCTCCTCGGGTACGAGAGCGACTTATGAGATCTAATTTTTCCGCACACGCCGGCAACCATAACCCCTCTCCAGCGGCACCCGCCGGTCCGCCTGCGGCCACCGGACTGTTTCTGCACGTACGGAGGGGGTACCTTGTCCCGGCATGAGGTTCGCAGCGGCGGCAGGAACACCCATGAAGGGTTCCCGGGCCCCGGCCAGGCACCGGCGCGCCACACCCGGTCTCGGCTGGCCTTCATGCTGGCCGCCGGCGTGGCAGCGGGCCTGCCCACCGCCGTCTATGCACGCCCGGACTACGCCCCGGCGGTCGGATGGGCGGCTGCCTCCCTGACATACCTGATATGGGTGTGGGCAGTCATCGGACGCCTCGACGGGGCCGCCACGGCGGCCCACGCACGCAGCGAGGACCCGGGCCGAAAGGCGGCCGACATCCTGGTTCTCACCGCCACTGTCGCCAGTTTCGGCGGCGTCGCACTCATTCTCCTGGACGCCGCCGGCACACAGGGACCCGCGAAGGCACTGGTGCTGACGATGGCCCTGGCGAGCGTCGCGCTGTCCTGGTTTCTGGTCCATACGCTGTTCACCCTCCGCTACGCGATGCTCTACTACCGGGACCGGTCCGGAGTCGACTTCAACGAAGAAAACGCCCCGCACTACCGTGACTTCGCGTACCTGGCCTTCACCGTCGGGATGACCTTCCAGGTCTCCGACACGAACCTAAAAACCGACGCCATCCGATCCACAGTCCTGCGCCAGGCACTGCTGTCCTACCTCCTGGGCACCATTGTGCTCGCCACCACCATCAACCTCGTCTCCGGCCTGATCCACTGAACGGCCCCGTCACCACGGGCATCGCGGAGAGCGTCTTAGCCGGAAGCTGAGAAGGCACCCCGGCCGAAGGCCGGTACCCTCAGCCGTCATCCCGGCCGGGAGGGCCGTTGAAGAACAAGCAAATGACAAATCGAAACCTGCCTGGACACGGCGGCTGGCAGTGGAGACGACGAAAGGCAAGGACAGACACGGCCATGGGGACAGCTCATTCAAATCATCCGGGTACAGCGGCGAGCCGGCGGGCGTTCATCCTCTCCGCCGCACTGGCCCTCGCCGGGTGCCAAAATCCCCCCGGGCAGCGTACCGGCAGAGCAGTAAACGCCGCCCCCGTAACCGGTACCCCGGAGGGCCATCCATCAACCCTTCCCGAGCCCGTACCGGCCCCACCCGGCAAGGAACAGATCGCGGCAGCCTTCACAGGACAAGCACCCCGGGCCTGGGGACTCCAGCTTCCCGGAGTCCTCACCCGGCTCCCTGCCGGCAACGCAGGCATCGCTCTGAGCTTTGACTGCTGCGGCGGCCCCGGAGGCAACGCCGTGGACCAGACCCTCATCGATGCCCTGCAAAAAACGGGCACCCCGGCCACGTTTTTCCTGAACTTGCGGTGGGTCCGGGCCAAGCCCGGACCAGCGAAGTCGCTGGCCGAAAACCCGCTGTTCGAAATCGGTAATCACGGCACCCGACACGTGCCGCTCTCGGTCTCCGGCCGCAGCGCCTACGGCATTCCCGGGACCGCCAGCGCGGCAGAAATCTACGACGAAGTCATGATAAACCAGGACGCCCTTCACCGTCTCACCGGCAGGACAGCCCGTTATTTCCGGCCGGGGACCGCCTACCTTGACGACGTCGCTGTCCGGATTGTCCATGCAACGGGAATGGTCCCGGTCTCCTTCAGCACCAAAGGCGACGCCGGTGCCACCTACCCTGCGGCGGTCGTATTCCGCGAAGTCACCGCAGCCCGGGCCGGGGAGATCGTGATCGCCCACGCCAACCACCCGACCGGAGGAACAGCCGCTGGGATCGCCCGCGCGCTGCCGGCATTACGCGCCGCAGGAATCATCCCCATCCCACTGACCGATACCTGAACCGACACGCGGCGACGCCGGAGTCCTTACCGGGTTGCACCCCTCCGCGCGTCAAATTTCGTAAACGACGGATTGGAGGTGTGACGGCACTGACGGATATGTCCGTCCCGGGTCGCGCCGTCGGGGCAAGCCCGATTCCAAAGTCAGCGACCTCTGCACCGAAACCGGCGTCACCGGCCATGCCCTCTATCGGCACGTCTCACCGAAGGGCGAGCGTCGCACGGACGGCGAAAGGCCCTTCGCCCGGTAGCCCACCAAGCGCCGGGTCGGCACCGGATGTCAGCGGGGCAGCGAGGATTCCTTGCCGGGCGCCCGGGTTGTGGCTTCTTCCTTGGGCTGGGCCGTGGACCTGGGGCGGCGGCAGCGTGCGACGAAGGCGGCCGCGCCGGCCAGGAACACCAGGGCCGCGACCCAGGTGTTCACGCGCAGGCCCAGGATCAGGTTGGCGTAGTCGGAGCGCATCAATTCGAAGGCGAAACGTCCGGCCGAATAGCCGGCGACGTAGAGGGCAAACACGCTTCCCGCGCCGAGTCTGATGCGGGAGTCCACGAAGAGTATGGCGAAACCGGCGATGACACACCAGAGGGATTCGTAAAGGAACGTGGGTTGGAAGAAGCCCAACACCACCGGCGCCCCGGACGGGTCCGTCACGGCGGTCCCGGAGACGGGGTCCAGCTGATGGATCTGTAGCCTCCACGGCAGGGACGTGGGGTCCCCGTAGAGCTCGTTGTTGAACCAGTTGCCCCAGCGGCCCAGAGCCTGGGCGAACAGGACTCCCGGGGCCACTGCGTCGAGGAATGCCACAAAGGACACGCCCAGCCTGCGGCAGCCGATCCAGGCCCCGGCACACCCCAGGGCTACCGCACCCCAGATGCCCAGCCCGCCGTCCCAGATGGCGAAGGCGTTCCACGGGTTCCGGCCGGGGAGGAAATACAGCTCCGGGTCGGTGATGACGTGATAGATCCGGCCGCCGACGATTCCGGCGGGAATGGCCCAGAGGCAGACGTCAACCACCTGACCGGGCCCGCCGCCGCGCTGCTGCCAGCGCCGTGAACCGAGCCAGAGGGCGAGGGCTATTCCGGCAAGAATGCACAGGGCGTAAAAGTGTATTGTCAGCGGTCCCAGATGGAACGCGCTGACGGTCGGGGACGGAATGAAGGACTCGGTTGGAGCCAGTGCAGCCATGGGAACCTGCCGGACGTTGAACGGGGAGCGGGCAAGTGCCCAAGACTACGGTTAATCGTCCTTGACCCGCTACTTGCGCAGACGCATCACTCTTTTGCCAGGCGGCGGGATCATGGTCTGTGGGGTGCATACGCACGGCCTACGCCATGCCCGATATTCCGGGCAGGCCGCCGGCGACGGCCGGCCGGCGCCATCGTCTCCAACGAATCGTTCACCGGCTGGACCAAGACCTTCACCGCACCCAGGCTTGCGCCGCCGTCATGGACCGGGCCACCTTCACCGTCGCCACCATCGAAACCGGCCAACTCCTACCGCCTCGCCTATGGCACTCCCGAACCGGACTTTAGACCGGAACTGCGGCCGGAATCCCCGGTTCCTGTACTGTTTTTGGGGGCCGCCGGTGGCCCGAGACATCTCGCGGGATACCGGGAACCTCGAAGTATGCGTCGTGGCCGACTATGAAAGGCTGAGCCGGTGGAAAACGCACACCCCATTCCGGCCGCCAGCCTCCACCACCCCGACGCACCGGATTCCCGCCGGCTGGACGCGGCCACAGCGACGTTCCGGATGCTCTCGGACCCCACCCGGCTGCACCTGCTTTGGCTCCTGGCCCAGGAACCCTCCGACGTCGGCGCCCTGGTAGAGCAGACCGGAGCCTCACGCACCTCCGTCAGCCAGCACCTGGCCAAGCTACGCTTCAGCGGCCTGGTCACCACGCAAAAGCAAAGCCGCCGAGTCATCTACAGCCTCGCGGACGGGCACCTGGCCCGCCTCGTCATGGAAGGCCTGAACCACGCCGACCACAAAGTCACCGGCGAGCCCGCCCACGGCTGACCCGCACTCGTCGTGCTGGCGGCGCATCGGTTCGTAACGGCTGCTCGTTTCAGTCGCGGGAGCCGGCACTGTGGTGACTGATACCGGCCAACCCGGCCCGGCCTAGGTGGTGCGGCTTTGTGCGGAAGCTGGTTTGAGCAGTGGGATGAAGGCGACCAGCGCTACCAGTTGGGTGCCGACGGTGAAGATCATGAGGCCGGTGAGGGATGCCGAGTAGAGGGCGCCGATGATGGTTGACCCGGCGAGCCAGGCGGTGCCGTAGATGGCGGTGAAGATGCCGTACCCGGTCCCGCGCCGGACAGCCGGAACGAGGTCCGCCACGGCTGCGCGGAGGGTGGATTCGTGGATTCCCAGGGCTGCGCCCCAGACGACGGCACCGGCCCAGACCAGACCGGGGGTGGTGCTGAAGGACAGGAACGGGACGGCCGCGGTTAGGGGCAGGGCGATGAGCAGGCCGCGCAGCCCGATCCGGTCATAGAGCGCCCCGGAGGCCAGGGCCGACAGGGCGGCGGCGCCCATGGACACGGCGTAGGTAACCGGTATCAGTGCGGTCGGCACCACGTTCTGGACTTCAAGGTGGTAGGAGATGACCCCGAAGGTGGAGAACCCGAACATCGACACCGCGGTGAACGCGCCGTACCACCAGAACCGGGCCGGCAAGGGGACACGGACCCTCGCCTGCCCGGCCACGCGGGCTGGTTCGCTGACAGAGTGTGTGTCATAGCCTGCAGGGTCGGGCGCGGCCCGGCGGAGCAGGATCACGGCGACGAGGGCCGCTGCGCCCGGGATGGCCAGGACGCCGAATCCGAGCTGGAAACCGGAGATGGCGACCATAAGTCCGACGAGCAGCGGGCCCAGGAGTGCGCCGGACTGGTCGAGGGCCTCGTGGATGGCGAAAGCCTTACCACGGCCCATTTCCGCCCCCGCGTGAGAGAGCATGGTGTCCCTGGCCGGGGTGCGGACGGCCTTTCCGAACCGCTCCATGATGACCAGAGCCGACGCCTGCCACAGCGAACTGGCCAGGGCCATGAGCGGCACGGCGACCACGGTCAGGGCGTATCCGGCGATGGTCAGCGGCCAGTATCTACGGGTCCGGTCCGCCAGGGGGCCGGTGCCTAGACGCAGGACCAGGGCCACGGCTTCCCCGAACCCGGTGATGAAGCCGACCATGACCGCGGACGCGCCAAGGGTGGCCAGGAACGGTCCCGTGATGGACCGGGCACCTTCATAGACGACGTCGGCGAGCATGCTGACTGCGCCGAAGGCCAGCACAAAGCCCATGGGTCCGAGCTTGTTCCGCTGGGTTTTCTCGGTCCCGTCCGTCGTGACGTGCTCTCGATTCATTTCCGGCACTGCCGTTCCTTGGTCTGTTTCGTGGAGTTGGTTCGGTGGCTGGCTGGCCTCATAGGAGGCTTGCCAGAGCGAGGCCTGCGGCGGCGGCGCCGATGGCGGCGGCGGCGGTGCCGATCCCGTTCAGGAGGGCAAGACCGGTACGGCGGGACTGGATGAGCCGGACGGTCTCGAAGCTGGCCGTGCTGAAGGTCGTGTATCCGCCCAGGAACCCGGTGCCGGCGATGGCCTGCAGCTCGACGGGTGCGGCGTGGGTGATGACGGCGCCGGCGACCAGTCCCAGGAGGAAGGATCCGGTGATGTTGATGGCGATGGTGCCGATTGGGAGGGCGGTTCGGATTTTGGAGCGGACCAGCCCGTCGACGACGAAGCGCGTTCCGGCGCCGAGGCCGCCGGCGAGGCCCAGCAGGAGAATGGTCAGGACGTTCACGGATTGCCTTCCTGCCGGTCGGGGCGGAGGGTCGCGTCCCGGCGCCGGGTGGTCATCCTGGTGTGGTGCCCGGCAGCAGCCCGGATCCCGGCCACTGTTGCGACGGCGCCTCCCATAAGTGTGGCGGCGACATAGATCAGCGCGTCCGTGGTCCGTCCGGCGCCGAGCAGGGTGTTCGTTTCCAGGGCCAGGGTGCTGTACGTGGTGAAGGCGCCCATGAACCCGGTCCCGGCGACCAGACGGATCACCCTGAGCCGTCCGGTGTCCGGGCCGCGGCGGACCAGCGCCTCGAGCAGGACGCCGAGCAGGAAAGCCCCGGCCAGGTTGATCATCAGCGTGGGCAGCGGCCACCCGCCCGGGGACGGCAGAACGGTGCTGAGCCCGTAACGGGTCAGGGCCCCGAACACTCCTCCGGTGATGACGACCAGCACAAAGCCGGGGTGCAGGTGCACCGGTCGGTGCGCGCGTGCCGCCCCGAGCGTCCCCGCGTCCGTTTCGTCCGCCGTGGCCTGTGCCGGGTCGCTGTCGATGGGGAGCCGGTCCGTGACCTCGGTGTCGGCTCTTGACGACGGGCGGCCATTTGCTGTGGTCTCGGGTGTCGGCGGTTCCATCAGTGGCCCTCCTTCGGGTGATGTTTGGTGTGCGGAGCGAGCGGGACCACCAGGACGGGGCGGTGCTGGCGGTGGGTGAGATGGACCGCAACGGAGCCGACCAGCAATTCCTCGAAGCGGGCGCCGAGGCCGCGTTCGCGCGTGCCGACCACGATGACGGAGGCGTCCGCGGACTCGGCCAGCCGTCCCAGCGCCCGGGCGGGGTCACCGGAGAGAGTCACGAAGGACCATCCGATGCCGGTTCCGTCCAGGGCCTCCCGGAGGCGTTCCTTGATGGCGGCGCTGATGCCCTCGATGTCGTCATCGATGCCGTCCGGATCAATTGGCCGGGCTTCGATCCGGCCGTCGGGTTCTTCGGCCAAGTAGCTGGTGACGTCCACGTACGCGCAGACCAGCTTCACGTTCAGGCTGAAGGCCAGTTCCGCGGCACGGTGTGCCACGGCCAGGGGCTGGCCGGGCACCACCCCCATCAGCACCGGACCGGTGATCCGGCGCGGGACGTACGCCGCGGGCCCGGTGGCGGGCCGGGGTTCCTTCGCGGACTCATGCATGGGCGCTCCTGTCGGGTCGTTGTCTACTGGTCATTGAGGTGGGTGCCGGTGGGCCCGTAGGGCAGTTCCGGGTGCTCGTCCTGGATTTCGAGGAGCCGGTTGTATTTGGCAACGCGTTCCCCGCGGGCCGGCGCGCCGGACTTCAGCTGCCCGCAGCCGGAGCCCACGACAAGGTCCGCGACAAAAGTATCGTCGGTTTCCCCGGACCGGTGCGAGACCATCGCCCCGAACCCTCCCTCACTGGCGGCGGTGAGGGTATCGAACGTTTCGCTCACGGTGCCGGCCTGGTTGGGTTTGATCAGTACTGCGGTCGCGGAGGCGGTCCGGATACCCTCCCGCACCCGGTCCGCGGAGGTGACGAACAGATCGTCCCCGACCACCTGTACCCGGCTCCCGAGAGCCGCCGTCAGCGCGGGCCACCCCTCGAGGTCCTCTTCGGCCAGGGGGTCCTCCAGACTCCAGATCGGGTAATCCGTGATGAGCCTGTCGTAGTAGGAGATTATCTGCTCCGGGGTGTAGGCACGTCCAGCGACCGTATAGGTGCCGTCGGCGTAGAAAGAGTTCGCCGCTGGGTCCAGGGCGATCGCGATCCCGTGCCGGCCAGCGGTGTAGCCGGCATCCCCGATGGCGGCCACGATCAGATCCAATGCTTCTTCGGGGCGGGCGATGTCAGGGGCGTACCCGCCTTCATCGCCCAGACCGGTCGAGAGACCTTGTTTGCGCAGCCTCCGGGACAGGGCATGGTAGACATCCGATCCCCAGCGCACGCCGTCGGCGAAGGACGGGGCACCGGCGGGGGCGATCATGAATTCCTGGAACTCCAGCGGGTTGGCCGCATGCTCCCCG
>NZ_AUPJ01000307.1:28163-29856 GCF_000427315.1 Arthrobacter sp. TB 26 | reverse complement strand
GGCAGGCGCCCGCCCCGGCCCAAGGTCTGGCCGGTCCAGACGTGCAGGGGCAGCCCGGCTGCGGCCGCAAACGCCCTGGCGGCGGCCATCGACACCGCGACGATCGCGTTCGCGCCCAGCCGTGAGCGTCCCGGGGTGCCGTCCAGGGACACGAGGGCGTGGTCCAGATCGGCGAGGGTTGCCCAGCTTCGGGAGGTCAGCAGCCCGGCGATTTCACCGCGTACGTTCGCAACAGCCTTCTGCACGCCTCTGCCGGAGTACTCCTGGCCGCCGTCGCGAAGCTCGACCGCCTCGTGCGCGCCGGTGGACGCCCCGGACGGTGCCGAAGCGACGGAGACCGTGCCGTCAGCGGTCGTGAGCCAGACTTTCACCGTGGGGTAGCCGCGGGAGTCCAGGATCTGCAGGGCGCGCACCCCGGTGATCTGAAGTTCATTCATGACTTTCTCCATTTCCTCGTGCTCAGCTCAGGTCCCACCGGCGGCAGCGACCAGGGCGGCGGCGGTCCGCGCCGCCAGCGGATTCAGATACTCCCCGCCGCGCACCATCGGTGCCAGGTCCGGGGTGAAGCGGTAGAGCAACGGGTGACCAGTGGGAATGTTCAGCGACTCGACCTCGGCATCGGAAAGCCGGTCCAGGACACGGCACAGCGCCCGCAACGAGTTCCCGTGTCCGACCACCAACACGTCTTCCCCCGCACGAAGCCTGCGCCGGAGGTGCTGGTGCCAGAAGATTCGGACCCGTTTGACCACCCCGCAAAGGGATTCGGTGGCCTGGACCGCTTCCGGAGGCAGCCCGGCGAAGGCTGGACTGCGTCGGAGTTCGGCCAGCTGGGACGATGGCATCGGCGGGGGTGCCCCGTAGTAGGAGCGCCGCCAGAAGTGGAAAACCTCAGGGCCGAGCTCGCTTAGCAGTTCTTCCCGCAATCCTCCGGTGAGGGACCCGTAGCTGCGCTCGTTCAACTCCCAGGCAGGAACGACCGGCACCTCCGGGTCTCCGAGCACGTCCAACAGGATGCGGGCGGTGTCCCGGGTGCGGGAGAGGGCGGAGGTGTAGACGGTCTCAGGGACAAAGGCTTCGGACGCCAGGAGTGCCCCGGCACGGGCTGCTTCCTCTTCACCGGCCCGGGTCAGGGGCGGGTCGAGCAGGCCGGTGAACCGGTCCTGGGCATTCAGGGCGCTTTGGCCGTGGCGGAGCAGGAGGAGTGTGCCGGGTGCGGGCATGGGCTACCTACCTTCGTATCAGCAAAGGTAGGAACCATTAGCCAGGAGGCGGTTCGAACGCCCCGCACCTTACGGGCGGGCTGTTCCGGCGGGATCCATCACCGTGAACAGAGACTACAGGGACAGCGGCGAGAGCCGCCACCATATGACGCGTTCACTCCACCGGCTCCGCGCCGTGGACGTCCGGCTGGGAACCCGCTTCGGTGGCATCGGAGGCCAGATACAGAGGCAAGCCCCAGCCGGCGAAAAAGCCAACGCCCTCAATCCAGGACGCGTTCTCCTCACCACCGGCGGGGGCGCCATAGTCCGTCATGGATTTGGTCAGGTGCCTCATTCGTCCCCTGATCTCCCGCAAGCGCGAGGCCACCGCATGCCGCAACTCTTCGGGCAGCGGGCGGCGCCCGGCCAGGTGGAAACGGCACAAAAACACCGGATCGCCGGCTCCTGCCGGCGTGTCAGGATCACAGGCGGGG
>NZ_AUPJ01000307.1:0-28156 GCF_000427315.1 Arthrobacter sp. TB 26 | reverse complement strand
CCTGCCCTGCCACAGCGGGGATGTCTCCCTGCACCAGGCCGTGGTGTGAGCCAGCCCGTTGGCTTCAATCGTGAGGGCCTCGGTGTTGGAGTTCGCGTAGCCCATCCGCAAACCGGGCAGAGACGGGGAGGCCATGTCCTCACAGATACGGCACGGCCCCACCGGCAGGAGCACACCGTCCGGATGGCGGTGCAACAGGGAGCCTTTCCGGTCCAGCGCGTCGGCGACGTATTCGAGGAGATCCTCGTAGAGGACCGTGACGTCGAAGGGCTGGTGGCCGCCGCGGGCGCCGGCACCGGCCTGCCAGAGCTCAATCTCCACGACCGCGTAGGCCCAGGTGTGCCGGGGGCATAACCCGAGGGAAGCGCGCAGCAGCCGGCGCATGCTCCCGTCCATGATGTCTCCGTGAATGAACGACCAGAGCTGGCGCACTTCCTCCGCTGACAGTTCCAGCGGGCCGACGGGTAGCAAAGCGACCGTAAGCCTATCCCGTTCATGCTCTTCCGGGATGCCGGGCCTGTTTCGATTTCCAGTCATGGCGAGCGTCCTGCCCTTCGCATTAGGGGCAGGACCCATCAGCCACCTCGGCGGTCCGAACCGGCACCTCAGCCGGTCCCGGTGGGATCCATCACCGTTAGAACAAGGCTAAACCCGTCGGCTCCGCGGTCACCACACTTGGTCAGGACAACCACGGCACCGGAGAGGGCTTCCGCAACCGCCTCCACGACCGAAGCCCAACGCGGAATTGGTGCACGCGACTTCTGACATTCCGTGCAGACGACTTCTGAAAATGACAACGGAACGGGCCAACGTCTAGCGTTCGTTACGGATGACCTCACCTGGCGGATCGCTCAACCTAGTTATAGGGAGTGCCAAGTCCCCGTTAGAACTGTGAAATAATCGCCGTCATTTTTGGACTGCAGGCCACTCGCACGAAGACCGGAATTCCTGTCTCGTGATCCGTGTCCGCTATCAACGTATCGGAATAAGCGTCTGTGGAAGGGACATTTGACCGGTAGGCGCCACTCTCGAGCATCTCAAATACGATCCATTGCTGAGACGGTCGAGCGTGTTCCAGGGGACGTAAGGAATGGCGAGGAACTCGCGGTTCGACACGCCCCTTCAAAGTCTCAGAATGCCGTCCAATAACAGGTAGTCTCGCGACGGCGAATTGCTCGGCATTAAGAGAATACGGGGACGTCTATGGCTGTAATCGGGTACGCGAGGGTTTCCACCGCGGAACAGAACCTTGATCTGCAGCTCAATGCACTCCACGCGGCCGGCGCCGCCCGGACCTTTGCCGACAAAGGCGTCAGTGGATCCGCAGCCGAACGCCCTCAGCTGTCCAAAGCCCTGGACAGGCTGGAGACCGGCGACGTGCTCACCGTATGGAAGCTCGACCGTTTGGGCCGCAACACCCGGCACGTCTTGGACCTTATCGAGAACATCCGTGAACGGGGAGCAGGGTTCCGTTCCCTGACCGAGGGTCTGGACACGACTGGGCCCATGGGCACCGCGATGCTGACGATCATGGCTGCCTTCGCGCAGCTTGAGCGCGACACGATGATCGAACGCACCAGGGCAGGCCTCGCTGCGGCCGCGGCCAACAACCGCCACGGCGGAAGGCCCCGCAAAATGGATGACGCTGCCGCTGCCCGGGCCAAGGACCTCAAAGGCAAAGAAATCAGTGCCTCCGACATCGGCAAGATGCTCGGAGTCTCCCGCGCTACTGTCTACCGATATCTTCTCTAGGCGGTACGGTTCTTCGGGTTGAGAGACGACGACCTGGAGTGTCGCGCTTAGGGCACGTTCACCGGCGGCTTTGCAGGCAGGTCATACGGGAATCAGAGAATTCCTGCATTACGGCTTCCTCGAAGGGGAATGCATGAAGGTGGCGAGCCGGCCGCCGGTGGGGGACCGGCTAACGGGACGGTGTTGGCTGGGAGGTCCTGGACTCCTTAAACGTGTCCAGGACCTTTGCTATGCAGGCGTGAAGATGATGACTCCGCCGTGCGGACCGTAAGGTACGTTCCAGAGAGACAAAGGCCGCTGCTAGTGAAATGGAATCCAAATGAGGCGCACCCCGTGGGGACCCAAGGGAGAGCCGGACGTTCCTGCGGTTGCGGAGCCCCAACCTGACCAGGCTTGGAAGGCGCTGTCCGTTACCAATGAGTGGATAAGGCATGCAGATACGAAGACAGGCGTAACCCTCGCCTTTGTCGGAGCTACCGTCGCGGCTCTGTTCAACATCGTCAAGGACGAAGATAAGTGGACCTGTGCGCTGACTCTGGCTGTGGGCTTGTGCGCCTTTGCTTTGGTGTCCTCTGCAGGCTTCGCCTGCGCGGCGCTCTTCCCTCGGACCCGTGGCCGGCTACCGAACGGGGAGGAGGCAGACGAAGACGCCGTGAACCTCTTGTTCTTCGGTGACATCGCCGGACACTACACGAAGGACAGGCCAACGTATCTGCAGGTGTTGTCCCTGCTCACGAGCGACCCCACGCGGCTCACGCGCCAAGTGGCCGCTCAGATCCACGAGAACGCGCACATCGCCACAACCAAGTTCAAGTACGTTAACCGCGCCATCATTGCAGAACTCGCCGCGGTTGGTGTCGCGGCTTCTGTCGCCGTCATAGCTACGACAGGATGGTAACTGTGGACGGAAACTATAAGTACTACTCATACACCTCCAGCGCCGCGCGGATCGATGAAATCCTGGATCAGCCGACAGGGCAGTTCGAAGAAAAGGACAACTTTCCGGACCGCGACAAATTGACCTACACCAACGGCGTCTACGGTAAATGCACCGCGATTTTCGTCGACATACGCGACTCCTCCGGTCTCACCGAAAAACACGAGAGGCCAGCGCTTGCAAAGATCTACAGATCGTTCATTTCTGAAATGGTCGCCGTTCTGAACAGCTCCACCCTGGTCAGGGAAGTAAACATCGTGGGTGACTGCGTTTGGGCGGTGTACAGCACTCCACTGCAAAGCAACATCGATGATCTCTTCAACACCGTTTGCACTGCCAACACCCTGAAGAAGCTTCTCAACGCCAAGCTCAGCAAGAAGGACCTCACACCCTTGAAGCTGGGCATTGGAGTCGACTACGGACGGGCACTCATGATCAAGGCCGGCTACAGCGGCAGCGGCATCAATGACGTGATCTACATGGGAGATGTGGTGAACCGTGCCGCCCACTTGGCCAACAAAGCCGGACGAGGCTACGCAGACCCGATTTGGGTGGGAGACTGGTTCGCTGGAAACCTCAACGAGCACAACGCCAAACTGCTGACCTCAAGCTACGAAACGGGGCTTGGCAAGGTCCGAAAGGGCAACGCCATCATTTCACCCATGGACGAGTGGATTGACGAAAACTTCAGCTAGCTCGCTTGTTCGTCAGAAAGCCATCGTGGCCTGGGCCGAAGCGGAGTAATCGCGTGATCACCTCTACTGCGACCCGACAAAGAGCGCTACTGACAAAACGGCCATCCATCGCTGCAACTTATACGCAACCAGCAGCGCCTTCGACTGTCTCAGTAACCAATCCATTGTTGAGAGGTCTCACGCATCCTTTTGCACGCTCGGTCTAACGTGTTCTCTCCACGTATGTGACTCAATCCTGGCCCTACCGGCGACTCCAATAGTTAAGGAAATACCACTATGAGCTACAGCGAGCAGGAGCAAGTGAATAGGCGACGGCGCCTGGACTACATGGACGTCCCCGCCGGCACAGTCGGAGTTGATGTACATTCACGAGGGGTAAGACGCAATCCGTTTGCCCGACCGGATGAAGATGCCCTATCGGACCACGTCCAAGTGTTCTTGCGAGGCGCAGGAATCGACTGCCAAAAGGCAACGCCAGTAGGAATAGGTGCCGCAGCTGGCGGCCCCGGTGTGGAGACGGTGGAAGCCATTTTCGGGTTCATGAAGCCAATCGGCATCACTATTCAGGTAGTGAAGTTTCTCCTGGCTTGGCACGGACGGGTTGCCGCACGTAAGCGCCGCAATTTCTTACCGCAGGTGGTCGTCACCCTGCTGGCGGAACACATCGAACCACGCAGGACTGGTCCGAACGAATGGGAGGATACTGCTCGTCTTCTGGCACTCATACTCCCGGATCTACAGCAACATTTAGAGTTAGAGTTTCCCTGCTATCGCTTTCGCTATGAGTTCCATGCTCAGGGGCAGCAGATCCCTTACGTCCTGCTCCGCGCGGGAGATGGCCTACCCGTGACTGACAACCACGTCCTTCAGATGCTTAGGCACCTCAATCGGGACGCAGCCTCGCTCACACTGTTCCATCGTGAGGGTTGGTTTGCTTTCCCCATGGTCGTGGCGGTCAACTTCAGAGTTCGGCCTTTAAGTTTTGCCGGACTGATTCCGCCCACCTGAAAGGGAATGAAGCGCTATCATCTTCGCCCCGGGGAGCTTCGCTCCGGGAGCTCCCCGGGGGCTTCGCTCCTAGCAGCCGCTCAGAATAACCAGGCACGATGCGGCAGCATCGCGGATGGGCTACTGCGGTCCTATGCTCCCCAAACCATCGCCGAAGTTGCCCGTGGCCCAGAATGAGTGCCCGGGCTGTCAATGTTGGCTCTTGTGTCCGTAGGACGATCCTCAAACGGGATAGCAGGGGGCTACTCTGGAGCCCGGATCGCAGGCATCACCGCGCTTGCAAGCGCGTGCAAAAGTCTTCGCTCTTCCGTCTCGCGGAACAGCGCCCTCCTGCGGGATGCCGGCGCTCGGGCCCTGCAGTAACGCGACTACGGCAGCGCCGCGGCGCGTGCCATCCTTGGGGTATGGCACGAACCTGGTTGTCGGTGACGGTGGAACTGCTCGGTGGTCGTGGTGAGGAGTTGTGGCCGTGGTCCGGGCGTATCTTCGCGGTCGGACCGTCGCACACCTTCATGGATCTCGCCGATGCCATCAACGATGCTTTCGCCCGGTGGGACCGCTCGCACCTGTCAATGTTCACCCTGGCCGACGGCCGGGTAATCACTGATGAAGAGACGGGAGCCGAGATGGCCGGATCGATCCGGGGGCCGATCATCGCGCCAATCGACATCGTTGCTGCCAAGGTCGCCCGGATGGTGGAGCCGGGGGCTGAGTTTCAGTTCACGTTCGACCTCGGTGACGCGTGGATGCACCGGTGTGTGGTCGGGGAGGTGAAGGTCGACCCGTTGGAGGTATTGGGTGTCCGTCCTGATGTCCCCTTGCCGTACTGGGGTTGGGGGAGCATCCCGGACCAGTACGGGCGCCGGTGGGCTGCTGACGATGGGGAGAGCCGGGTTCCGGGGAGACCGGGCCGGCTGCACCCGATGCTGCTGCACGCGTGGCCCGCAGAGGTGCAGGTGCCGGGGCTCGACCTGTCCGAGTTGCGTGAAGCGATCGCGGCAGCAGATGCGGCCCGCTTCCTTGCGGCGGTGACGAGACGGCACATCGATGACGCCCTGCAACAGGTGGGGGCGGGCATACCGATGGCGCTGGAGCAGAGACGCCGGGACGCCGAGCTGGTGGCACTGTCGGTCATCAACCGGCTGACTTGGCGCGACGGCCCTGGTGACCGGCTGCTGGTCGAGGACCTGCTGGCACGTCTGCGCCGCGAGCCGCTGACAGGCAGCGTGGTGCCGGTAGACCTGAACATGCTCAGCACCGTGCTGGAAGGGGATCCCGAGCTGTCGACCGGTGGCTACCTCGACCTGCGCACCGGGCAGGTGTACGACGACAGCGCCACTGACCCGATGATGGTCGGGGAGGGCGACGCCATCGACGTCGAGGAGGAGCCGGCCCGTTGGCTTCGAGTCGACCGCACCGGTTCGCGGAACGGCTGGCGGGACATGGCGGCCTTCGCCGAGCGGCAGGACGATGAGGCCCTCCGAGATCGTCTGGGGCGGGCGATCGAGGGCAAAGGTGCCTTCTTCCGGTTCCGCGACATCGTCGACGGCGAGAACCTTAGCGAACAGTGGTATGCCTTTTCCACCGACCGCCAGGTGGGCCGTGCCCGCGAGTTCCTCGCTGACAATGGAATCCGCGTGGGCTGACGAGCCGGGTCCGGTCAGCGCCCTACATCTACTTCGGCCATGTCCGCCATTGGGAAGCTGAAGAGCTCGCGAAGGCGATATTCTTCCCGTTCTGACGCGTCAAATAACGGTCATGGGAGACATAGCCTGGCAGAAACATGAGTGGGTCCAACGTTCCCTGTTCCGCGGCGGCATCGGAGGCGCATGCCTGATCATATGCGGCGTTGCACAGCGATCGTGGTAACCGGCCTCCCGCTGACCTGTTCGGCGGGGGCCGTTGGGTACGTTTGAATGTCAGCGTGACAGCTCGTCGAGCAAGGACCGGAGCTGTCGGAAGCGTTCCTGCGTGAACTCCGTCCTGAACTCTTCCCGTGCTCGCCTGCGTCGCTTGCTGGCCTCGTTCTTTTCAACCGAGCCAGAAGCCAGCAGGTTTCGGCTATGGAGTGCTTTCTCCATAACGCCCGCTCTCTTCGTTTCGCCGGCAAGAATTGCGGTGCAGAACTCTTCACCATGAATCGTGCACCAGCCACTATTCAACGCCTGGCCAAACCGCTCGTCGTCCGGAATTTTGTCTAGAGTTCGTTCCTCCCACAGAAGACTTGGCGATACTGCGTCCGGCTTGCCATCTGAGCAGCCGCACGAGAACGCGAGGAAGTCATTGTCCTCTATCTCGTCCCACACGCTTCCAGTAACCAGGATGTGCTCTGGATCAGTTTGCTGGGCCGCTTTTGCCGCATAATTGACCGGTCTGCCTGCCCACACGGGCTCTTGCAGGTCTAGGTGCCGCGGCAAACCCACCTTTTTCACCAAGATGGAGCCACTTGCGATTCCAACTTTGAACCCAGTAGACGGCGCCTCCGGCCACTTGTGCTCCAGCTTTTGCGTGAAGTCTGTGCTGAAGGTCCGTATGGAAATACCTGCACACATAGCCCGCTCGTAGCGCGCTTCCCCCCAGAAGAGCCCGAATCCGCCATCTCCTTGGATATCGACAAAATCCGCGTCGAACGCTTCCAAAATCTTGACCACACCGCCCACTCCAGCGTCGTAAATGCTGGCCGTGCTGGCTGGGCGGCGGCCCTTTTCCAGATTGGTTGAGGACTTCAGATCAAAGAAAACGGCCACCAAATCATCCAAACGGTGCCAAGTCTTCGCGTCTACAGGAAGATTCTCCAAGTCGAGGGAGGTCTTGTACTCCACCTTGGGCATCCGCTCAAATAGGTCAGCTGTCCGCTGATACGCCGAATCCAGTAGCTGATCAAGTTCCAAAGGCTGCCCATTCCCGTCAGTAGTTGATCACAGCCTAGTTTCGGGGTCTGACAGTAATGTCCAGTGAGACTGGGGTGTCTTGGCCTGAAGTCCACGGCCGACGCTTACCACGGCAGCCCCCATCCACGTTTTAACGGACTGGTGCTTCAGCGCCTTGGAATGGCTCGTCAATCTCGTCACAGCCCGATCTCGGGAAGGGCACCTATGATGAGCTCAGTTTCAAGGCTTACGGTCACGATCTTGGCAATTAGATCGATGATGTAGCGCGGCTGCCGGTGCTCGCGTGACCAGTCGTTGGGGTCGTTGACAATGCCGGATGCCTTATCGGTCTTGACCTGGTATCTCTCAAGGATCCAGTCCAGGGCCGAGCGCGAACCGAGCCTGTACGCGTGGGCCGCGGCGGGGATCCCTTCCAGCGTGACGTGTCCGTTGTAGATAATGCGGGTCTTGTCCCAGAAGCCTGCCTTACCGCCGTACTTCATCTTGCCCACGGTGTACTTCACGTAATCATCGCTGTCGAGAGGTAGCCCAGTCTGACGTTCCGTCAGCGGAAACGGATCGAGCTCGTCGTAGCCGATATGTAGAGCTGTCAGCTGGCGGCCGGCATCAGCGAAGGAGTGGAAGCGCTCGGCGCCTGGGACTTTGGGTATGCGCGGAAGCATTTTCTTGAGGTCTGCAGCGAATCGCTCACGGTATTCCGGCGAGTGCAGAAGGCCATAGACGTAGTAGAAAATATCGTCCTTGGACACTTCGAATCCGTACACCCCCCGATACTCGGCTAGGGCTTCGTCTGTCACGTTGTCGATACGCTGCGGTCCAGCGTCTGGTGACGCGGCTGCCAGTTCGGCGAACAAATCGGCGCCCTGTACCGGCATGGCGTAGGTGTAGCGGGGGAAGAATTGTCCGGTATCCAGTGTGTGAAGATCTGGCAGACCATCGATCATCAGGGCTTCGAACGTCGGATAGTGCGATGAGGGAGACGTGATCACGAAGCCGAAGTTGTCGACGACAGCGGTTGGGAACAGGACCGGCAGTTTGTAGACCATGTCGTTGAGTTGCCGGTTGAATTGGACATGTTGTTTGTTGAACGGACGATAAGTGCTTACCCGGTAGCCGTCTTTGTCCGCGGAGTACTTGGTGCCGCGCTTGAGCTGAACCTTATCGGCGCGGTTCCAGCTCATCTTTTTGGAGTCGAGGTTGATGAACTCGTCGACCGGTTTGGCGTTGCCGTCGGCGGTGTAACGGTCGACTTCGCTGTTGTAGAAGTCGACCATGGATTCGACGTTATGGCGGAGCTTCTCCCCGGAGGAGTTGTAGACCCAGGCGTCGCGTGCGCTAGCCAACCCACGCGAGTATGTCCTAAAGATCCCCGGTTCGGTGGAGTCTTTGGATCCGAGGGGGGTGAAGGTTTCGAAGAGGTCGTTGCGGTGGTTGATCCAGTCGCCCTCCGCGTTGGGAGTGAGCTGTTCCCAGGGAATCGTGTTTAGCGTGGCTTCATCGATGATGGCGAGTTTTTGTTTGCGGTCGAGGTAGTCCCCGATGTCCCGGTAACTAAGTCGGCATTCCGTCACGGGGCCGGGGCGCTTGACGAGGAGCAGGATGGCAACCGTGGCACGGCTTCCCGCATCGAAAATCTTGCCGCCTTCCTTGCGGCTTTGCTCGCCGGCAGTGCGCTGGTTCCCACGCAGGTTGTAGATATAGATCTCGTGAAATTCGCCGGTGAGGGTCTTGCGGAGTCCGTCTGCGGTGTTGCCGTCGATGTACCCGCCATTGGAGACGTAGCAGACCACTCCGCCGTGTTCGGAGTTCAGCACACGGTTTGAGGCCCAGCGGATGGCACGGATGTAGGAGTCGTAGAGCGAGTTCTTGTTGGTCGCCGTGGATCGCTCCACGTACGTCCCACGGATGGACTCGTCCAGAGTGGGGTACTTGAGGTTCGCGTTGTTGTCGTTGCCGCTGGACTGGCCGACGGAGTAGGGCGGGTTGCCTATGATGACCCTGATGTCGAGCGCGTTCTGCTTGACCACTCGGTCGCTGTTGTTGGTGAAGACGTGCTCATCAAGGGTGTCGCCGTCTTCAGTCATTTGGAACGTATCGGTGAGCACGATCCCGTCGAATGATTCATAGCCGACCGTGTTGGCGTCCAGGCCCTGTTCGATGGCATGTTCGGCGAGGATGCCGTGGAACGTGGCTTCGATGTTGATGGCCGCAATGTAGTAGGCCATGAGCAGCAGCTCGTTGGCGTGCAGCTCTTGGGTGTATTTTCGCAGCAGATCTTCGGGTTTGATCAACCCTGATTGCAACAGTCGCACGACGAAGGTACCCGTGCCGGTGAACGGGTCCAGTACGTGGACGCCTTCATCAGATATAGAAACCCCGAACTCCTTTTTCAGGACGTCGTCGACGGCGCGGAGTATGAAGTCGACGACCTCGACGGGGGTGTAGACGATGCCCAGGGATTCGGCGGTGCGGGGGAAGGCGAGCTTGAAGAACTTCTCGTAGAGCTCGGTGATGATCTTCTGTTTGCCTTCGGCGGTGTTGACGCCTTCGGCCTTCACCCGCACGGAGCGGTAGAAGTCTTCGAGGTTCTGGACTTCGGAGTCCAGGTTGTACTGCTCGAGCACCGTGACCATGGAATCCATGACCTGGGAGACGGGGTTGTGGGCGGCGAAGGAATAGTCTTCGAACAACGCCTCGAACACGGGTTTGGTGATGAGGTGCTGGGATAGCATGTCGATGGCGTCGGACTCGCTGATGGAGGCGTTCAGGTTCCCGCGCAAGCCCTCTAGGAAGCCTGCGAATTCGTCACGCACCCGGGCATCGGGGCCATCGAGGATGGTGCGGATCCGGATGATGTGCCGGTCCGCGATCCCCTTGACGTCTTCGGCCCACTGTTCCCAGTAGCGGCGGTCCCCGACCTTGCGGACCATGCGGGCGAAGATCGCGTTGCGCCACTCGTCTGCATTGGCCATATGGAACAAGGCCTCGGTTCCCGGCCTATCCGAGGAACCGGGCATCTCACCCGGGCCGTCTCCTTGTCCGAAGGGGTCGGCGACGGTGATGATATCGATCTTGTCGTTCGTGTTGCCGTTCAGGTCCAGCTTGTTGATCATCGCTTCGAACCGGTCATCATGGGCGCGCAATGCCTGGAGCACATCCCAGACAACCTTGTACTTCTTGTTGTCGTTCAGCGCGGTTTCCGGGTCTTCGGAGGCCGGAACCGCGATCGGCAGGATGATGTAGCCGTACTCTTTGCCTTCTGAGCGGCGCATCACACGTCCCACAGCCTGCACCACGTCGACCTGGGAGTTGCGGGGGTTCAGGAACAGCACCGCATCCAGGGACGGGACGTCCACGCCTTCGGTGAGGCATTTGGCGTTGGACAGGATCCGGCACACATTCCCCTTTGTCTCATCCTGCAGCCAGTCCAGTTTTGCGGAGCGTTCGAGAACATTGAACGTGCCGTCGACATGTTCGGCTTCCAGCTTCAACGCGTCGTCATCTTCGACCAGCAGTTGCCGCCCGATGAGTTCGAACTGTTCGGCCAGTTTCTTGGATTCCTTGATGTTCCGGGCGAAAGCCACCGCCCGGTTCATCGGGGACGTATCGCCGATGGAGAGACGCTCACCGTTGACGCCGCGCTTGGACAGCCCGTTCCAGCAGCCCACAATGCGGGCAGCGTCATCCAGGGACAGGTCTCCGTTTTCTTGGAACAAGCCTTGGAAGGAGCGGGACACGGCGTCCTGGTCCACTGCCAGGACAAGGACTTTGTAGTCGGCGAGGTGACCCATCTCTACAGCTTTACCGAAGCCCAGGTGGTGGAATTCCGGCCCGTAAACTGCCACATCGTCCATGGAGTAAACGGCAACATCGTTCTCGGCCGCCTTCGCCTTCGAATCCTGCACATAGATCCGCGGCGTCGCCGTCATATACAGACGCTTCTTGGCACGCAAGTACTCCTGGTCGTGGACACGCACGAACGCCGAGTCATCATGCTCGGCCTCCGTGATCCCCGTGGTCCGGTGTGCCTCATCGCACAGAATCACATCAAAGTCAGGCAGTCCGAGGGCCTGCGCCTGGGCGATCACGTCGATCGACTGGTAGGTGGAGAACACCACAGTGACAGCTTCCTGCCCGGTGCTGATGCTCGTCCGGTAGAAGAGTTTCTGCGGGTCCGTGGTGGCAGGAAACGCCAGATCGTGCACGGACACGTCCTCGTGTTCGCGGCGGCCGACCTTCGTGTCCGAGCACACCGCCAGCGGCCGCAACGGGACGGTGGCCTGGGCCGTCCACTCGTTCAGCGTCTGCTGCAGCAAGGCGATGGAGGGCACCAGGAACAGGGCGGTACCGCCGACCGGGACCATTTCCTCGACGATCTTCAACGAGGTGTAGGTTTTGCCCGTGCCGCAGGCCATGATCAGTTTTCCTCGGTCAGAGCCATGGAATCCAGTGATCACATCGGTGATCGCCTCGCGCTGATATTTGCGCAGTTCCTTGTGGTCGATCTGCCGCATTTCCTCGGGGCGGTCCAGATCAAACTCGGCCCAGTCAATGGTCGAATCCGCCAGATCCTGCAAGCGTAACCGGGTCATCGGCTTCGACTGGCCCTCCAGTGCGGTCTCGGCGTGCTTGGACCACTTGTCCGTGGTGGAAACGACCAGACCGTAGGAGAAGTCGACCTTGCCGGCGGCCGTGAAAAACGAATCGATCTGCTTCTTATCCAGTGTCCGTTGCGGGTCATAGAACTTGCACTGGATCGCAGTCAGTTCCCCGGTGTAGCGGTCCTTCGCGACCAGATCGATTCCCGTATCCACCTGCCCTTTGCGGTCCGGCCACTCATCCCATAGCCACACGTCGGAGAACTGATCCGAGTACTTGGGTTCCAACTGCAGATACCGCTTGAACAGCCGCTCGAACTTCGTGCCCTTGTCCCGTTCATTTTTGGCGGAGAAGTAGAGACGGTCGAGCAGCTGCTCGAAAGTGTTAGAACCCATGGGAACATCTTGCCGCACCCGGGTTCGCCTTCCGTTCAATGCGACGTGGGGCACAATGAATCCATGTGCGGCAGATACGTGATGTCCAAGGCCACCGGGGATCTCCTCAGCCACTTCGAGGCCAGAGAGGTCGAGGGCAGCCCGCCGCCGCCCAGCTGGAACGTGGCCCCGACCCAGGACGTGCCCATCATCGCGGAGCGGCTGGACGAGGATTCCGTGGACCGGCGGCTGTTGATTGCCCGGTGGGGTCTGGTTCCGTCCTGGGCCAAGGACATTAAGATCAGTTCGCGGCTCATCAACGCCCGGAGTGAGTCGATCCTGGACAAGCCGTCGTTCCGCAGGGCCGCCTTCAAACGCCGTGCGCTGGTTCCTGCGGAGGGTTATTACGAGTGGCAGAAGACCGAGGACGGGAAGAAGATCCCGAATTACCTCTATTCCGAAGAGGATGATGTGCTGGCATTTGCCGGGCTGTACGAGTTCTGGCCGGACCCGTCCCTTCCCGAGGATGACCCCCACCGGTGGCTGCTCAGCTGCACAGTACTGACGACCACGGCCCATGATTCTCTCGGCCACGTCCATGACCGGGCTCCCGTCATCATTCCGCCCAGCATGTACGCCCGGTGGCTGGACCCGGACACCACGGACAAGGAAAAGGTGCAGGAGATGCTCGACGCCGTCCCGGAACCGGTGCTGACGCCCCGGGTGGTCACCGACCGCGTCAACAGCGTGCGCAACAACGGCCCGGAACTCATCGAGCCGGCCACCTAATCACTGCTCTACTGTGTTCGCTGGCGCCCGGCCACGTGGTCGTAGCATGTCGGGCAGGGTGATCTCCGCGGGGGACAGTTCCGGCCTTGCACGCAGGACGCGGAGCGGGTGACGGAAGGACCTGCCTGACCAAGCCGTATCGGCGGAGACTTCCACAGCCAAAGGCTCCACCAGCGTCAGCGCAACCGGGCCCTTGTCGCGGTTGAACCTGTCCAGGGTGGTGCCCTTCACCGTCGCGGGCCAGGGGTGGGCGCCGCGGGGCGGTTGCAGCCACCTCGCCAGTTCCCGCGCAGCTGCCGTCTTCAAGGGTGTGGATCTGCCGACGATCCGCAGCTCCCCGTCCAGGACCAGCCCGGCCACGACCTCCCTGGGTTCGGTGATCGGCCCGATGACTGCCCCGCAGATGATTTCCACGGTTTCGCGGTGCTTGAGTTTCAGCCAGGAACGGGCACCTGGCGTGTAGGGCTGGTCGCTGCCTTTGATGACCAGTCCCTCGATCCCGGTGTGGGGCAGGTCTTCAAACCATCTGGCCGCCTCGTCCGGATCGGTGGTGGCGGGGGAGAGGGTCAGCGGAGGCGCCCACCCGCGGGCCAGTTCTTCCAGGAGCGCCCGCCGCTGACTTAGCGGCAGTGCCCGTGCATCTTGTGCGGCCACGGCCAGAACATCGAAGGCCACGTAACTGGCCGGCGCCTGCCGCACCAGTCCGGGGAGAGTCTTCGGGCCGGCGCCCAGGCGTTGCTGCAAGGCGGAGAAGTTCAGCCTGCCCCCGGCCCAGATCACGGCTTCGCCGTCGACCACGCACCCGGGCGGGACCTCTGATGCGAGGGCTGCCGTGAGTTCGGGGAAGTACCGGGTGAGCTCCTTGCCCTGCCGGGACCACAGGCTCACCCCGGCATCGTCGTGGACCACTACGCAGCGGTATCCATCCCACTTGGGCTCATAGGACAGACTCCCGGGCAACGCCCCAGCCCGTGGCAGCCTCGTGACGACCCGGGCCAGGGCCAGCTTCAGCGGCGGGNCCCGCCGGCAGCACCGATCCGGACGGCGTTCTAGCACCCGCCATCGAGGCCTTCCAGCGCCTCTACCTCGGCGGCATCCAACAACGCATGAGAATCGGCGCCGGTGGCCCGGGCCAGGTCGTCCAGGGATTTGAAGTGGACCCGGGCGAGGGTGATGGCCACCAGCTCCAGATAGGCGGTGCCGTTGCGCTGTTCCAGACCGTCCAGATAGTTGAGCATGCGCCCTTCCAGCGCGCCGGGGCCTTCGGATTCTTCCGCGGCGAGCCGCGTCAGTGTCAGGGCTGCCAGGTCCGGGTTGTCGTAGATGAGTCCCATGGGCCAACGCTACGCACCCCGCCGGCACGGTCAAGAGCCAGTGCTAGCGCCAGCGGTAGGATTCCAGCGCACGAAGCAGGGGAGCGGGGTTACCTTTCAGGTGGTCAACGGGGCGGGAGCCGGCAAGATCCCTGGACGGCGTGACCATCCAGACCGTGAAGTAGACTCTTCTATGTCTGTCAAGGCGTTGCTGTTGCTGTTGCTGAGGCGTTGAGCGTGCGGTAGATGTGGCGGGCGAGGTAGCGCTTGATGCAGCGGCGTATTTCCTTGTTGGTTCGCCCTTGGGCGCGTCGTTTCTCGGCATACTCGCGGGTTTTGGCGTCATGGGTCATTTTGGTGACCGCGACCATGTGCAAGGCACTGTTCAGGGACCTGTCTCCGCCCCGGTTCAGTCGGTGTCTGACCGTGTTCCCGGATGATGCGGGTATGGGATTCACCCCGGCCAGGGAGGCGAAAGCCGCCTCGTTACGGACTCTTCCTTCGTGTGACCATGCAGCGAGGCACTTCGCGGCGCTGATCGCTGCGAACCCTGTCTCCTCCAGCAAGGGTGCGGCCTCACTGACCTTGACCAACTCATCGAGCTGGTTCTCGTTGGCTGTGAGCTGCTCATCGAGAAGCAGGACGTGTCTAGCCAGCCGCACGGCCTCGGTGCGGGCGATGGACAAGGAGAGCTCTTCCTCCCGGGACCGCCACTTTGAGACCTCAGTGACTTGGGTGCTGGTGAGCTTCTTCCGCCCGTCGATGCCCAGGTCATTACCGCGCACCAGGGCGTTGAGAGCATTGATCGACCGGGTGCGGTCCTTGCTCATGGATCCCCGCGCCGTAACCAGAATCCTCACGCTTTGGCGGATCCCGTCATGCAGGCGGGGGCGGCGCAGCTTGTCCACCGGTAGGGGCAGGGTCGAGATGGCGATCTGGTGGGCGTCCAGGGCATCGGTCTTGCCCACTCCACGGCGCTTCCTGGCATCCATGCGCGGTGCCTCGGCCACAGGGAAGCCGTGGCTGGCTACAGTGCCGGCTAGGATCGCCCCGTAGGATGCGGCACCTTCGATCACCCAGAGAGTATCGGCACTACCAGCGGTGCGGCGGGCGACCCAGTCGATTGCCCGGTTGATCCCGGCCCCAGTGGCAGGGAAATCCCGAGATTCCAGCAAGGCGCCGGTATTTGCGGAGAGGATCGCGTAGACGTGGTTGCGGGCGTGCGTGTCGACACCGACGACAAATGGATGGGTATGCGCGACGATAGACATGGCAGTCATTGGTACCTTTCCTCTTCACGGACATGGTCATGGCCGTCGCCGGCCGGTACCAGTCCGGGTAGAGGTCACCAAGGAACAGCACTGTGATGGGTCACGCCCCGCAAGGGGTGGACAATCTTCTGATCAAGCTACCGAGGTGGGCCGGACAGGTGCCGGCCGGACCACCCCAATGGACCGACAAATCTACTTAAAGACACCATGCGGGTCAGTTGTGCGGTGAGTCGCATCCACGGGGCGGAAGGCCTGCACCCATCCTGCCAGCCAGTCCCAGACCAGCCACTGTCAAGACTCACAGACATGCGGGATGTCCAGTTCCATCGCCCTCCGAAAAAGCTCAACGACCTGCGGGCGGAGCTGCCCGCCGGGGAGGAACTGGAAACCCGGACAGAAGGTCCCGTCTGCGATGATCTGTTTACCGGACTAAGTTGACGGTTCACGGCGCGTGTCGCCGGCCTGGACGAGCTCCTTCAGAGTCATGCTTTTGGTCATGGATCTCTCGGATCGCAGTTGGGATAGGCATCGAGCGGAGGGTCTGACTGTCGCGAACGTTGGACGGGTGATTCCTCGCTCCGGTGTTCCTGGGTTCGTGGTCCTCGACGCGATGGGCGAGGAGTTCGCTCCTGCCACGGAGTATCTGCTTGAGCTGGCAGCGTCGGACCGTTCGCCTCAGACGGTACGAACCTATGCCTTGTCGTTGCTTCGGTTCCTTCGATTTTTGTGGGCCGTCGGGGTCAGCTGGGAGCAGGCAACGTCCCTTGAAGCGCGCGACTTCGTGTTGTGGGCACGCCAAGCCGAGAAGTTCGTCGGGAATCGTAACGTCCCGCAGCGGCGGGGGAGCCGGAACCTTGTCACGGGAAAGAGGCATCTCGGAATGCGTTACTCACCCTCGACGATCAATCACACGACGACGGTGTGTAAGGAGTTTTACGCTTTCCAGCTTCGGATGGGTGACGGGCCCATCGTGAATCCTTTCGAGCTGCGCCGTGGGCGATCCCATGCGCATCATGATCCTCAGCGGGAGTTTGCCTTGGTGCGGCGACAACCCTTGCGTCAGCGCGAGGCGCACCGGGTGCCAAGATCAATCCCGGATGGAAAGTTCAACGATCTGTTTCGCCGTTTGCGGTCCAACAGGGACCGGGCGTTGGTGGCGTTTTATGTCAGCAGCGGTGCGCGGGCGAGTGAGCTGCTCGGGATCACGGGTGACCGGGTCAACGTGGGTGACCAGCTGATCGGCGTTTTCCGCAAAGGTGGCCAGCTGCAATGGTTGCCCGCTGCTCCTGATGCTTTCGTGTGGCTTCGGCTCTATCAGCTCGAAGGAGGCGTCGCCGGCCCGGATGAACCGGTTTGGCTCACGCTGCGGGGCGAGCCCCGTCCTCTGACCTACGAAGCCATGCGCGCCGTACTGAGACGCTGCAACGACCTGCTCGGTTCGAACTGGACGCTGCACGATCTGCGGCACACGTTCGCGATCCGAGCGCTCGAGGGCGGGATGGGCCTTCACGAAGTCCAGGAGTTACTGGGTCACCAGTCGCTGACTACGACCACGGTCTATGCGGTTCCGCATATGGAGGAAGTCATCGAGCATTACCGGACCCATCTGAGCAGCAGGACTTCCCCTGCCGCTGACAGTTCACCGGCCGGTCAGCCCTATAACCCCGATGAGTTGCGCGTGCTTTGGGGGAACCAGTGACAACGCCGCCCGTCAATAAGATCCAGACCGCACGACGAAGCTGGAATGACCACACTCCGCCACCAGAGGAACAACAACCGCCTGCACTGCCGCCCGTCCCTTCTGGACCGCTGACCAGCGCCAGCATTGAGGACATCATCAACCGTCTTGAGGACTGCAGCCCGTACTGGCCACAGGTGCATGAGCACAGGGCGCGCATTAGGCGCTTACTCGGTCATTTGAGGCAGTTGCCGGGTGACACCTGGCAGGAGCGCTGGGCGCTGTTCGAGGGCCAGGTCGGGCATGACGCTCTGACGTGGCGGCTCAGAATAGCCGGCGGTTCAAGCAAGAACACGAAGAATCGCAACGAGGTCGAAGGACTCAATGCGGCGATGGGACCGCTGCTGGCTCTGGACGTCATGCGCCCGTCCCACCGGTGGCTCGCGGGTCAGCGCTTTGCCTTCTGGAAAGCACTCAGCCGGTTCCGGGATCCCGCCCACACAGCTGAACTCGAAAAAGCCCTCGTCCATGCGAAGGCTTCACCGGCCCAGGCCACTAGCGGGATCCTCACCTTAGGTCGCATTCAGGCCCATACAGGCAAATCGATCCGCCAGCTCACAGCCGAAGACATCCTCGACCTGACTACCCAGCTTCCCGGGAAGCTGATCGACGTCAGCCGCAGCGGGCTGACCGCCGTATGGCCCGTGCTGCACGGGCTGGGATGGATCAGACACGATTCCGGGACCATGCCCACACGGCTCCGCGTCGGACCGAAAACGGTGGATGAGATGGTCGACTACTACGACATCACCGGCCCCTGCCGGGAACCACTCATCCGCTATCTTCAGGTCCGGTCGGCTGGCCTCGACTACGCCTCGCTCTGTGCTTTGGGCAGGTATCTGGCCGGCCTCTTCTTCGCCGACATCGTTAAGCACTACCCTGGCCAACGCGACTTCGCACTGACTCCGAAGCAGGCTGCGGGCTGGAAAGCCAGGGTCAAAGTCAAAGCCGACGGCTCGCCGCGCCGGGAAGTTTACAGCGTCTTCTTCTCCGTCCGGGCGTTCTATCTCGACATCAGCCAATGGGCACTCGAAGATGCCTTCTGGGCGCAATGGGCCGCCCCAAGCCCTATAACCTTCGCGGAAACCCGTGGTTACGTGAAGCACCGGCGCGCGACCATCGCAACGATGCAACAGCGCACCCGTGAACTGGCTCCCGTGTTGCCCCGTCTGGTGGAGGCTGCCGAACAGGCCCTCCGCGCAGCAGAAGCAACGCTGGCGGATGCCACCACGGCCGGCGCCGGCCAAACCATCGACGTGGACGGCGAGGCTTGGGAAGTCTTCCAGAGCAGTGAACATGCGCATGTGCGGATTCGGCGCAACGGAAAGGACCGGGACCTGTCCTTCGACGAGGACAACGCCTTCTGGACTTGGGCGCTTGTTGAGACACTTCGACACACCGGTGCACGGATCGAAGAAGTCCTCGAGTTGGTGCACATGAGCATCCAGCCCTATAAGGTTCAAGCGACCGGGGAGACCATACCGCTGCTGCACTTTGCTCCGAGCAAGACCGACACAGAGCGTCTGATGGTGGCAGGCCCCGAGCTCGTGCACGTGCTCTACCGAGTGCTTTCTCGTATCACCAAGGACACGGGTGGTGCACCGCTGACACAGCGATGGGACTCAGCTGAGAAAGTGCTGAGCTCACCTCTTCCGCACCTGTTCGTCCGCCGCCGTGGCGCCGGACCCCCGAACGTGATGACGACGGCCACCGTCTCCACGCTGCTCAATGACTTGGCGGGACGCGCGCATATCAAGGTCAGCGGGGCCGAGGTGAGGTTCACCCCGCACGATTTCCGTCGCATCTTCGCGACCGAGGCACTTGCCAGCGGCCTGCCTCCACATATCGTGCAGGTGCTGATGGGCCATGCCAGTCTGGCGACGACTCAGGGATACGCAGCGATTTATCCCAGGGACGTCATCCGGCACCACCGCACCTTCATCGAAAAGCGACGGGTCATTCGGCCCACCGAAGAATACCGCGAACCAACCGCCGCCGAATGGGACGAATTCGAAGCCCATTTCGTGCAACGTAAACTCAGCCTGGGCAGCTGCGGACGCGCCTACGGCACAGGCTGCCAACACGAACACGCCTGCCTCCGCTGCGCCCTTCTCCATCCGGATCCCAGCCAGATCAACAGGCTCCAGGACATCATCGATAACCTCCGGGATCGCATCGCAGAGGCCAAGCAACACGGCTGGCTCGGAGACGTCGAAGGACTGCGCGTCACCCTCAACAGTGCCGAGATGAAACTCGCGCAAATGTATAAGCTGCAGAACCCCCACGACCGAGCAATCGTAGAACTCGGAACCCCGCGAGTCCGGAACATGAAGGAACCCAAGTAAATGATCACCGGACGGACGAGCAGGATGCGCAGGTTAGCCAGAACCTCTCAGAAAGTGGTGGCGGTTCAGAAGTCTTCTGCACTCACTTCTGGCCGCACTTTTAAGCCTTGCGGGAGCACAGATCAGCCGGTGATCGACGGGTCAGTGGCCCGCGCCGAGTTTGCCTCCGAGGCGTTCGCGCATCAGGACGCTTGCGTCGTTGAGCCCGATGACCTTCACGTCCTTGCCGTGGTGGTGGTACTTCTCGGTGATGGCGTCCAGCGCTGCGATGGTCGAGGCGTCCCAGAGGTGGGAGGCGTGCATATCGATGACCACGTGCTCGGGGTCCAGCGCATATTCGAACTGGGTGTAGAGGTCGTTGGAAGAGGCGAAGAACAGTTCGCCGTCGACCACGTAGGTGGCCGTTTCGTGGCCTCCGAGGGTCTTGACCGACCGTTCGACGGTGACGAAGTGGGCGACCCTGCGCGCGAACATCACCATGGCCACGAGCACGCCCACGCCGACGCCGATGGCCAGGTTGTGGGTGGCGACGGTGACGATGACGGTGGCAAGCATGACGATGGTTTCGCTCTTGGGCATCATCTTCAGGGTCCGGGGGCGGATGCTGTGCCAGTCGAAGGTCGCGACCGACACGAAGATCATCACGGCCACGAGGGCGGCCATGGGGATGACGGAAACGATGCCGCCCAGGGCCACCACCAGGATGAGCAGGAAGACGCCGGCGAGGAAGGTGGAGATCCGGGTCCGGGCGCCGGAGGCTTTGACGTTGATCATGGTCTGGCCGATCATTGCGCAGCCACCCATGCCGCCAAAGAATCCGGTGACGATGTTCGCCACGCCCTGGCCCCAGGCCTCGCGGGTCTTGTGGGAGCGGGTGTCGGTGACGTCGTCGACGAGCTTTGCCGTCATGAGGGACTCGAGCAGGCCGACGAAGGCCATGGCGAGGGCGAACGGGAAGATGATCTGCAGGGTTTCGAGGCTGAAGGGCACGTTCGGGATGAACAGCGTCGGCAGGGAATCGGGCAGGTCGCCCTTGTCACCCACTGTCGGAACCGCGACGGCCGCAAACACGGTGATGAGGGTCAGCACCACGATGGCTACCAGCGGGGCAGGTACGACCTTGGTGAGCTTGGGCAGGCCAAAGACAATGACCAGGCCCAGAGCCACAAGGGGGTAGACCAGCCACGGGACGCCGAGGAGTTCGGGGACCTGGGACATAAAGATCAGGATGGCCAGGGCGTTGACGAAGCCCACCATCACCGAGCGCGGGATGAACCGCATGAGCTTGGCGACGCCGGAAAGGCCCAGGATGATCTGGAAGACGCCGGCGAGGATGACGGCGGCGATGAAGTAGTCCACGCCGTGGGACTTCACCAGCGGCGCGATCACGAGGGCGATCGCACCGGTGGCCGCGGAGATCATCGCGGGGCGGCCGCCGACGAAGGCGATGGTGACGGCCATGGTGAAGGACGCGAACAGCCCGATCCGCGGGTCGACGCCGGCGATGATCGAGAAGGCGATGGCTTCGGGGATGAGGGCCAGCGCGACGACGAGCCCGGCGAGGACCTCGGTCTTGAGCCGGCGCGGCGACATCAGGGTTCCCCGGACCGATTGAAGCTGTTCAGGGGTGAACGCCGGCGGGTGTTCGGCTTTTGTGACGGCCATTTCTGGCTCCGTTCATGGTCAAGAAGACGCGCGTCTGCGGCTTCGTTTTGCTAATGAATGAGGGGGCGCAGCGCCGCGCCGGGAAGAGGGGGAATTAGCCTTGAAGGTCTCACCCCACTACCTAAACCCTACCCTAACGTGATGGTAGGGTTTAAATCAGAACAGGACGGAGGCGCTGATGACGGCTAAGACCAGCAGCACCAACACCATGCACATCGGCGAACTGGCGAAGCGGACGGGACTGTCTCTGCGGACCATCCGCCACTACGACGACGTCGGGCTGCTCCCTGCCACCGCGCGGACGGACGGCGGGTTCAGGGTGTTCTCGGAAGAGGATTTCGAACGCCTCATGGTCATCAAGCAGATGAAGCCCCTGGGTTTCTCATTGGAAGAAATGGCCGAGATCCTTGGCCTCCTTGCCACCGCGGAGGGCGCGGAACCTGAACGAACCGGGACGCTGGCGGGATTCCTGGAGCGGGCCGTCCATCAGAGGGCAAAGATGGCGCGGAACTTGGCCCAGGCCGATGAGTTCATCGAAAGGCTTAACGGCCGGTCCTGAGTAATCCGGCATGCCGGGCGGGGGGACTCCTCTTCGCTGCATGGGCACACGTCCACCCTCAGTAGTCCGGATAAGAAGACCCGCACCAGCTGGCGCATGACCGGCTCCGGGTCTTCCATCAATTCGGAGAGCCGGCGGTGCACTTGCACGAGGGCCGGCAGCGTGAACTCGGTCCGGATCCCGGCCCAGGTCTGATCGCTGATCGTTTGAGGGGTCATTGTGGCCGCATGCCTAGTCGCTGATGCTTTCCAGCAGCCATCGGGTGGAGAGCGGGTTCCTGCGCAGCGTAAAGGTCCGCAGGGCTGAGTTGGACCCCAGCCGGACCTGCACCCTCCAATATTCGATGCTCACCAGGTCGCCGCTGCCGACGGCCGCGGTCCGCCGGGTGTCCCACCAGGCGTTCCGGGAGAACCAGTGCACCGGATCGGCCGCCACGGCCCAGATCCGGCCATCAAACCGGACAGCCAAGGGAGTGCCGGCCGGGGTGAACCGGACGTCAACGTCAACGTCCAGAGTTGTTTCATTCGCTACTGCTGTCACGGTTTACGCGCTCTCCCAAGTTCCTGTTCATCATTTCTTCCCGGCGGGTAACCGCCGAACTCCATACCCAGGTCCGGCGGGTCAGTGGCCCGTCGCACCAATGGGTGCACGGCAGAGCGCGGCTCGGTCGGCACACCCTCAGGCCGGGTTTGGGGGAAGTGCGGGCCGGACGAGGACCGTGTCCAGAGCTGGTGCCGCACCCGGGTCGTGGGCCAGCAGCCGAGTGGGTGGGACGGTTGGTCGGACGGGACACGCTGGGCACCCAACAGCAAAATCCCCGTCCCTCACGAGCGCAACCGCTCGTAACAACGATCCGGCTCGCGCGGTCTGCTGTTGATGCCCGGGCACCTTTTCGCGTCCGCGGACAGCGACCTCGTGATGCGTCGGCCGGTAGCAGTGAGGGCGGCATTTCCGGGAAGAGACCTGCTTGTTAAACGGGGGGATAGGGAGTTTGGGTCGGCAGCCGGGTTCCTCAGACTGCGGCGGGTTTCGCTCTCAACGCCGTCTGGCCACAGTGATCTACCGTCAAATGAAAACTGACGCACGGCGAAGACGGACCCGGCGGGACAATCGGGAGCGGCACCAATATCCAGCGTGACCCCGTCCCTCCTTGACCAGTGAGGCGCCGTGTGAGCGCTGGGGGCAGCCGAGGCTCTCGTACCGGATATTGGCGGGCCAAGCCGCCGCCGAGGGCCTCGAAGGCTTTACGGTGCTCAGCAAAGCGTTCGGCGGACCTGTCATCTCCGAGGATGGTTCGGGTCTGTTGTTGAGTGGCAAGGCGGTCCACGATGGACGAGTTCGGCGACCTTGGCGGCGGACAAGGTCCTCGCCTTCTGATGCGTACCGGCGGGTTTAGGTGACGCTGAGCTGGGTATACATCCCTGCCCAGTAGTGGCCCGGCAGATTGCAGAACAGTTCATATCGCCCGGGCGGCAGGTCAAGGGTGATCCATCCGGCCGCAGACGGGAGGATGCCGTTGCCTTCGCCTTCGGCGCAGGTAGCGGCGGCCTCGGCCAGGCTGCCGGTCTCGTCGATTTTCCCGTCCCGGCCGACCGGACGGGTCCCTGCGCTCTGGGGGTCTGCGAGCGGAACGATCATCATTTCGTGAGGGATATTGCCGGTGTTGGTGACCAAGAAGGACACCTCGCCGCGCGTCACGGTGGCCCGGTCGGCGGTCAGTTGCATGCTGCCACGCATCATCCCGGCGCCGCCCATCATGGAGCCTCCCATGTCAGTGGTCGTGACATTGATGACGGTGCCGGCGAGGCTTGGCGCCGTGCACCGGGAGGCTCCAGGATACCCGTAGCCGCCCGGCGCCGCCCCGCCGTTCATAAATACTATGGCCGTCATGGACAGGGCCGTCAGGACAAGGGTCGCGATGGCACCGAGCAGGATCTGCCCTTTGTGGGACAGGGTTTTCACGGCTTCCTTCTCAGAGCGGCGCGGCGTTCATTGAACTCGGTTGCGTCGATTTCCCCGCGTGCGAAGCGTTCGTTGAGGATCCGCTCAGGGTCATCGTGAGGGGGCCCGTAGGATCGCCAGGCGCCGGGCTGTCCACCGCGGACCAGGAGGATCACCACCGTCACCACGCCTCCCCAGAACAGCAGCATTATCAGCGCCATGGCCACCCAGCCGCCGATACCCCCGTCGCCGTACCATCCGTACATCATGTCCGGACCTCCTTTCTCTGTAGTTGTGGCTGCTGCTTGCTTACACCTTTGCCCGTTGAGCGTCCAGCGAACAGGGTCCTTGGTCATGGAGACGCCTGCCGCCCACTTGCTAGGCGGCCGTCCCTGCTTCGACCGGCAGGCCGCCGAGGCGCCATTCGAGCATTCCCTCATTCAGCCGCCGGGCCCGGCGGCCGGCGGAGTGCAGCAGGTCCACGGCTTCGTAGGCCAGGATGCAGTAGGCGCCGCGGCAGTAGGCCACGATCTCCCGGTCCCCGGGCAACTCGGAGAGGCGCCCGGGGAGCTCCTCCAGCGGGATGGAGATGGCCCCCGGGATGTGGGCGGCACTGTATTCCTCGTCCGGGCGCACGTCGAGGACCGTCACGGCTCCCGCAGCGGCGCGGGCGAGGAGTTCTTCGCGCGTGACTTCCTCTTCTTCGGCCCGCGCGCCCTCCAATCCCAGGTAGGCGACGCGTTTGGGTTCGACGTCCGCCACGTGCTCCTGCGCGACTGACCGGAGCAGGCTGTAGAGCCGGAGGATGTCGGGGCCGGCGAGGTCGTAGTGGATCCGGTTGCCTTCCCGCCGGGTCGTCACCAGCCCGGCCTGGCGCAGCGCCTGCAGGTGGGCCGAGGCCGTGCTGAGCCCCAGCCCGGCGGCAGCAGCGAGAGTTTCCACGCTCCGTTCCCCCTGGGAGAGCAGATCCAGCAGTTCCAGCCGCTTGCCGTTGGCAAGGGCCTTGCCTACCCTGGCGAACTCTTCGAAGAGTTCCGATTTCCTGGCCTTGTTTACCACTTGCTCCTCCAAAGATCCATGTAATACTGGAACTAATACTATTCCATGCTTTGGTGGAATACCAGCATATCGCCGGTTCACCCCCGGTCTGGAAGGAAAACAGTCATGGACTCCTTGAATCTGATCCCCGTCGTGGACGAGGGACTGGGCAACTCCACGTACCTGCTCGACCTCGGTGAGGGCCGTGCACTGGTCATGGATCCGGAGCGTGACCTGCGTCAGGTCCGTGCCGAAGCGTCCCGACGCGGGCTGAGCATCGCTTACGCGGTGGAAACCCACTTGCACGCCGATTTCATCTCCGGCGTCGCCGAACTCGCCGCGGTTGAGGGCGCGACCGTGCTGGCCCCGGAGGTCGGGCCCCGCGGTTTCGCCCACACTGGGCTCAGCGACGGGCAAAGCGTTGACATGGGGCGCTTCACCCTGCAGGCCCTGCACACCCCGGGGCACTCTCCCGAGCACCTCTCGTACCTGCTGCTGGAAGGCGGGGACCTGGCCGGAATCTTCACGGGCGGGTCCCTGATGGTGGGCACCGCGGGTCGCACCGACCTGGTCAGCCCGGACATGACGGTACCCCTGGCCCGGGCACAGTACCGGTCTCTGCAGCGCTTGATGGATTTCCCTGACACCACCCCCGTCTGGCCCACTCACGGGGCCGGCTCCTTCTGCTCCGCCGGCGGCAGCGGTGACCGGGTCACCACCATCGGCGCCGAACGCGCCACCAACCCGCTGCTGCAGGTCGAGGGCGAAGACGCCTTCGTCGATGCCCTGCTGGGAACGCTGGGGACCTTTCCCGAGTACTTCCTCCGGCTGGGGGAAATCAACAAGCGCGGCCCGGCCGTCCTGCACGAACAGCCCCGCCTCGCGCCCCTGTCCGCGACTGCCGTTGCGGCGCTCATCGCGGACGGTGCGCAGGTCATCGACGCCCGCCAACCGGCAGACTACGGCGCCGGCCACGTCCCCGGCTCCCTCTCGATCCCTTTCCGTCCGGTCTTCGCCACCTGGCTCGGATGGCTCGCCACCCCGGACCGGCCCGTCGTCATCGTCCGTTCCCCGGAACAGGACCCGGCCGACATCGCCACCGCCGCCGCTAAGGTCGGATTCGACACCCTTGCCGGGGAACTGGACGGCGGCTACCCCGCCTGGACCCGGGCACACACCGGCACGGAAGAAGTGGCCCTGCTCGAGCCCGGGCAAATGATCGAACGCCTGCAGGCCGGGGAAACAGTCCTCGATATCCGCCAGTCCGGTGAATACGCGGCAGGGCACGTCCCGGGTGCGGTCAACATCGAACTCGGCTACCTCGCCGACAACATCGCCGCTGTACCTGCCGGGCCGGTCATCGTCATGTGCGGACATGGCGAACGCGCCATGGGCGGGGCGAGCATCCTCGCCGCATCCGGCCGCACCGGCATCGCAGTATTCAACGGCGGACCCGCCGACTGGGCGGCAGCAACCGGCAACAACGTCGAAACCGGTACGGATCTGGCGACCGCCAAATGAGCAACCACAGCACCACCACCGGAAACCCAGGCCGCACCGGCCTCACGCTGGGCCTGCGGCAGAACCTGGCCCAGTTCATGCTCCTCGTCGCCGTCAACGCCCTCGTCGGCGGCACCCTGGGCCAGGAACGCACCGTCCTCCCGCTGCTGGCCGGACAGGTCTTCCACCTCGACCTCTACACGTCCGCGCTGACCTACATCCTGGCCTTCGGCCTCGCCAAGGCCGCCACCAATTACTTCGCCGGCACCCTCTCAGACCGCTACGGCCGCAAACCCGTTCTGGTCGCCGGCTGGGTCATCGCCCTGCCCGTCCCGCTGATGCTGATCTTCGGGCCGAGCTGGGGCTGGATCGTCGCGGCCAACGTGATCCTGGGCATCAGCCAGGGCCTCACCTGGTCCACCACCGTCATGATGAAAATGGACCTCGTCGGCCCGGAGCGCCGCGGCTTCGCCATGGGCCTGAACGAAGCGGCCGGCTACCTGGGCGTCGCCGGTACCGCCCTGGCCACCGGCTACATCGCCGCCACTTACGGATTGCGGCCCGGACCGTTCCTGCTCGGCGCCGCCTACATCGCCCTGGGCCTCGGGCTGTCAGTCTTTGCCGTGAAGGAAACCCGGGGCCACGCCCGGCTTGAAGCGGCCAACCACACGTCCGCCCACGCCAACGCCCACGGACAGCTGAGCAACCGGGAAATCTTTACCCTCACCAGCTTCCGGGACAAATCCCTGTCCTCGGTCAGCCAGGCCGGCATGGTCAACAACCTCAACGACGGCCTCGCCTGGGGACTTTTCCCTGTCCTGTTCGCCGCCGCCGGACTGACCATCGAGAAGATCGGCATCCTCGCCGCCGTCTACCCGGCCGTCTGGGGTGCCGCGCAACTCGTCACCGGAGCAATGTCGGACAAATACGGCCGGAAATGGCTGATCGTGGGCGGCATGCTCCTCCAGGCCGCCGCCCTGGCAATGATCGCCGTCGGCCAGGACTTCGGGATCTGGCTGGCCGCCGCCGTCCTCCTTGGCCTCGGCACGGCAATGGTGTACCCCACGCTGCTCGCGGCCATCGGCGACGTCGCGCACCCGGAATGGCGTGCACGCTCCGTCGGGATCTACCGGCTCTGGCGCGACGGCGGCTTCGCTGTCGGCGCCCTGCTCTCCGGGATCATCGCCGACGCCTACGGCATTCCGGCCGCCGTCGGCGTCGTCGCAGGACTGACGGCCTTGTCGGGTCTCCTTGTGGCAGTCCGCATGCGCTCAACAGATCATCACCCGCTCGCCTGAAACGCACGTGCTTCAGGGTGTTCGTACTGTCGTGGCCGCCGCCCGGAGCAGGAGAATCCCACGCCCGGGAGGCAACCCGGCCACGGCTCAGCGGCGTGCGTCGAGGTTTCGGACCGCACGGGCGATGGCGTCGGCGGCGCCCGCGACGTCCTGCTCATTCGTCCAGCGGCCGAGGGACAGGCGGATGGCGCCGAGCGCGGCGCCGGGCCCGATGCCCATCGCCATCAGGACAGGGGAAGGCTCGTGCGTGCCGGAGTGACAGGCTGACCCGGTGGACGCAGCGATCTCCGGCGCGGCCGCGAGGACCTCATGCCCGGGAACGGAGTCGATGCGCAGATTCGCGGTGTTGGGCAGCCGCCGGCCCGGGTGGCCGTGGAGGTGGACCCGGCCCGGCAGTAAGGTATCCAGGCGCGCGACCAGAAGGTCCCGGAGCGTGGCGAGCC
>NZ_AUPJ01000306.1 GCF_000427315.1 Arthrobacter sp. TB 26 | reverse complement strand
GCTCGGCGGCGGCGCCGAGCGCTGCGGCGAAGGCGACGTTCTCGGTACCGGCCCGCAACCCGCGTTCCTGGCCTCCACCGCCGATCAGCGGGGTGACGGGCACGCTGTCGCGCACGTACAGGGCGGCGATGCCTTTAGGGGCGTACATCTTGTGCCCGACCACAGTAAGCAGGTCAACGCCGAGCGCCCCCAAATCGACAGCGATTTTCCCGACGCTCTGGGCGGCGTCGGTGTGCAGGAGGACCCCGTGGGCGTGGGCCACGTCGGCGATCTCCCGCAGGGGCTGGACGGTGCCGGTCTCATTATTCGCGTGCATGATCGTCACCAGGACGGTATCCGGGGTGATGGCTGCCGCGACGTCCGCCGGGTCGACGAGCCCGTGGCCATCCACCGGCAGATAGGTTACCTGCACCCCGTGCCAGCCCCGGAGTGCCCGGCAAGCGGCCAGGACGGCGGGATGCTCGGTAACCTGCGTGATCACATGCACGGTCCGCCCCTTCATTGTCGCGGCAGCGGCCAGGACCGTTCCCCGGATCGCCAGGGCGTCGGCTTCCGAACCGCTGCCGGCGAAGATGATCTCCTGGGCGTCAGATCCGAGGAGCGCGGCGACACGGCCGCGGGCCAGGCGCAGCGCAGCCTTCGGCGCCTCACCGAAGACATGGTCGCTGGACGGATTGCCGAAGTCTGCCCCAAGGAACGGCAGCAGGGCCTCCAGGACCCGCGGGTCCACCGGGGTCGTGGCGTTGTAGTCCAGATACGTCGGGGAAAGTTCCGGAATGGGGGTGCTCATAGCCACCTTCGCAGAATGTTGTACTCGCCGCCGATGCCCCCGCCAGGCACCAGCACGGTCTGACCGGGGCCTTGGTCCGGGCCGTCCACTAGAACACCAATACCTTATCGGCGGCGAGGGTCCAGTCGGTGAGCGCGTCCAGCGTGGCCCGGTGGACGTTTTCGGTCAGCATGGCCTCGGTGATACCGCGGACGTCCATGCATGTTCCGCAGCAACCGATTTCGCCGCCGTGACGGACCACGCCCGCGAGCATCCGGTCCAGCTTGTAGTAACCCTCAGGTGTCTTCTGCCCCGAGATGGCCACGGTCACGCCGTCGCCGATCAGGAAGACCTGCACGCTCACGTCCTCACGTTTAGCCAGCGAGCCGGCCAGACGAACCGCGTTATAGGTCGCGTCCTGACCGTAGGCGGCACCGTTGATGACCATCAGAATTCTCACGGGGCTTGCACATCCTTCGTCTTTTTGAAGTGAGCGGGCGGTTGTGGCAGAGCCCGCGCGGGTCCGTGCCACGCGGCTGAAGCCGGTTCCACACGACACTGCCGCCAATACCCCGGCCCGGGGGGCAGCAGACGGGCTTCCGTGCGAGCATCTTCCACGCTGCCCGCCCCGGCCAGGCAGGGTGACGAGGTTCGCCCCGCTCAACGGGGCGGTGCGCCTGAACAAAGGGGGGCTTCGCCATGGTGTGTGGCCTTTGTTTGTGCCAATCAAAGGGGCGTTACTGCCGCTGGCGGAATCTTTCTGCGACGTCCGGATCGAGCTGATGACATCGACGGACCGGCATGAACAGGATGTGGGGATCAGGAGCCGCCCCTGCCCCCGGGATCGCCGTCCCAGCCGTTACGGGAATCACCGTCCCAGCCGGCCCCGGTACCGGCATCGCCGCCGCGTCCGCCGCGCAGGATCGAATCGATCAGAATGCCACCGAGAACGGCTCCGCCTAGGCCCCCGCCGCACCCCCGGCCCCCGAACATGCCGCCGCCGTAACCCCGGTTGTCCAGACCGCCGAAGCCCTGCACATCGGAGCTTGCCAGCTCTGTGGCCCGGGATGCCAGTGCGCCGGCCTGCCGCGCATGGGCCAGGGAAGATCCGGGATTCGTCTGCTGGATGGAGAGCGCAGTGTCCAGATTGCGTTGCGCCTCAGCCAGGCGTGTCCTGGCCCCGGGGCCGACGCCACCGCGGCGGGCGGCAATGTAGTCCGAGGCAGCCGAAATTCCGGCCTGTGCGCTCATGATGGCCTGCCGGAGGACCTGACCGGCGCGCCGCGCCTGATCCTGCTCATTCCGGACGGCGGACAGGGCCTGATCCAGCCCGCGCCGCGCCCCTTCCACGCGCTGCAGCGCACTGACCGGGTCGATCCTTCCGGACGGCAGCGGGCCTTGGACCTGGTTCAGGACCGCCTCGAGGCCAGCGACGGGGCCGGCGAGGTCAGCGTGCCGGCCGGCGGCCATGATGGCCCTGGCCTCTGCGAGGTCCCGGACTGCGTCCTCGACCACGCCGTCCAGGTGGGTCCGGGCGGTGTCAAGGTCGTGCGAGATCCTGCCGATGGCCTCAACGAGCACGTTGGTCTGGCGCAGGCTTTCTTCGGCGGCGCGGACAGCGACGGCCGCGGCTCCCGAGTCAGCCTCCTTGAGCTTCCGCTGCGCAGTCTGCGCGGCGGTGTCCAGGAATTTCAGCCGTTCACGGGCCTGGGTGATGTTGTCCGATACCGGTGCGACCGCTGTCTCGGAGTACCGTGCGCGCAGCCCGGCCAGGATTTGCTCCGCGTCTGCGATCCCGGCCGCGACCCCGGCGCTGGCGGCCCGGAGCTGTTCGATCGCCCGGGCGGCATTTTTTTCCAGTTCCCGCAGGGAATCGAGGGCGGCTTTCTGTTCGGCCAGGGCCTGGTTGGCCGACTCGCAGCGCCTGATGATCTCGGTGAAGGAGGCCCGCTGCTGTTCCCCGGTG
Source organism: Arthrobacter sp. TB 26 (assembly GCF_000427315.1). GTDB lineage: Bacteria > Actinomycetota > Actinomycetes > Actinomycetales > Micrococcaceae > Arthrobacter. The sequence continues at coordinate 4,825 of NZ_AUPJ01000306.1, read as the reverse complement.
TCCGGGACCGCGTCGTCGAGCTCCTGCTGGAGCCTGAAGGATTCTTTCAGATTCGCCCTGGCATCGGCGAGGGCCTCCACAAACGGCGCGACGGGCGCGTCCCCGTACTGGGCCTGGGCAAATCCGGCTTCCTGCTCCCCGGCGCGCACTGCGTCGTCGGCCGCTATCAGCAGCGACCCGGCCCTTTGCTTCAGTTCCGGAAGACTCAACGCCGCCGGCTGGCCGCTGCGCCCGCCCTCACCCGGAGATGGCCCCGGTATTTCCGGTAGTGTTCCATTCCCGGTAAGCAGCGCCAACCGCTCCCGGTATTCCTGCGTGCCCAGCTCGCCGGCGGCATAACGTTCATCGAGGATCCGACGTGCGGTGCTCGTGTCCGCCGCGTCCCCGCTGTCCTGCCCGTGTGCGGCTCCGGGAACCCCTCTGCCGATGCCACGGTGGAACGCCCGCACCGCGAAAGCCACCGCCAGGATCGCTCCCGCGGCCGGGAGCAGCCAGAACAACCAGGACCAGTCCATCCCTTGCCCGTACCCGCCCATCATGGCGTGCCTCCTTTGGCCGGCCACACTCCCGACCCTATTGCTTCCAGCCTACGCGTCCACGCGCCCCGGGGGTGTGGCCCGAAAGGGCTCTGCCTGACGCCGTCATGAGAAGGCGGTCCAGAATCCGCCCCGTCACATCGGTACTGAATCAGGTAGATGTTCCCACAGGGATGACGAGGTCCTTCAGGGGCACGGGGTCGGTGTTCGTGGCTTGCTGCAGGAGCCGGTAGAACAGCAGCCCGCGGCTCTTGGCGGTGCGGCGGTTGAAGCGGAAGGTGAACTCGTCGAGGTAGTAGGCCAACTGTTCTCGTGAGATGCCCTGGTGCAGGGTGCCGTCGATCCAACGCTTGAGCTGGGAGGCCGCCATGTGAACCGCCGGCATGTTCACGTGTGCCGGGATGTCCGAGCCGAGCTGGGTGAAGTACTCGTGCTGGTAGCCGAGGTCGGCGAAGCGCCGCAGCTGCCTCGCCCCGTCGGTGCGGATGGTGGAGCCTGGCGCGACGACGCGTTGGCCGAACTTCACCAGCGCCAGCCTGCGGTCGGCCGGTCCGGGCTCGAGGCGTATCCGCCCGATCCGGTTGTGGTCCAGATGCTCCGCGGCGATCAGGACCGAGATCTTGTCCGGGCCGACGCCGGGCAGACCGCGGTGGACCCCGCCGATGAAGCTCTCATCGACCTCGACCAGCCCGGAGAGCCGTTCCCGCTCGGGGCGGACCATGGTCCGGCGGAGCTTGTGCATCCACGCCCACGCCGTCTCATAGGAATTCAGCCCGAGAACCCGCTGCAGGCCGAGGGCGGACACGCCGTTCTTCTGCGAGGTCACGAACCATACCGCCGCGAACCACGTCCGCAACGGTGTTCGCGTGCGGTCGAAGATCGTCCCGGCCGTCACCGACGTCCGGCGCGAGCACGCCTTGCACATCCAGAGCCCGGCACCCGTGCGCCAGTAGTCCCGGCCGCCGCACTTCGGGCAGACGAACCCGCCCGGCCAGCGCAGCCTTGCCAGGTACTCGAAGCACGCCTCATCCGTACTGAACCAGTCTTGGAACTGCCCGAAAGTCTTCGGATAGTCCACCCCGGCAAACGGCATCTGCGGGGACGAATCCGTCATGCGCCCAGCCTACTTCAGCTAAGCAGATACCCAATATATATGTTCGAATCGACACACCAAGAAAAAGCGCAATCATGCCGAATTGCATCTGATGCATGATCACGCAGATCTCATTATGGACGACGGCTACGACAGTCCGGTCCGCGCCCGCGCGGGGCTCCACAAAGACCGGGTTGCACGCCCAGTGGGGACAGCTTTGAGCTGCGCGGAGGGCTCCACCTGCCCCCAATGGGCACAACCCGAACCGGTCACCGGCGGGGAGGGCGGCCCCGGGTCCTCCCGGCCTGCCAACCGGGAACGGCCTCATCCAGAAGCCGGATCCTGGTGGGGTCGAGATCGCCGCGGCGCCGTTTGTACCGCTGGGCGTGGATCCACACTCCGAGGGTGTGTTCGCGCTCTGAGTCGTAGTCGTGGTGGCGTGGCCAGTCGTGGCCTTCGTGTCGGAACTCCACGAGCTGGGCGAGACGGTCGTGCCACCTGGCTTCGCCCGCAGCTGCCCGGTGCTTCCCGGCCCATTCCGGAACCCGTGCTAGTCCGTCACGGTATGCCGGGTCAAGGATGCCTTCGGCTGCTTCGCGCCGGCGCTCCGAGAGCCACCGGGCCATCGACCGTTCACCCCTGTTCTCCGCATGGCCACGGGGGAGCCGGCCCTCGGCCGAGATCCAGGCGATGACCTCCTCCATCCGGGCAAGGCTCCTGGGGGAGAGGCTGGTTCTGGCGCCGGCAGCGGCTTGGTGTTCGGCCTCAAGCTCCGGTTCCCGGCGGCGGGCGATGACCAGGTGATAGCCGACGACGGCGGGATGAACGCGCACGAGCTCAGCGATGCGTTTCCGGCTCAGCCCGAGCCGGTACATCAACACCCATTCCGCGTCCGGAGCGCGCCCGCAACCGCCTGTCCATAATGGACCCCATCCTGCCACGGCCTCCCCGCACGGCGGACCGGCAACGCGGGGCCCAGGACACGGGCCGCCCGGGCCGCCGGTCAAGGTTCCCGGAGCGGCGGCAACGACCGGCCGATGGCGCAGTTCGGGGGGCGGCGGTACTGATAGAAAGTAGTAGGAGTAGTAGTTTTGTTACTACTCCTACTACTTTAAGGTTGTCGCCGTGGCGTTGAGTGTGAAAGACCGTGTGTTTGCTGCTGCGGAGCAGATCAGCGCCGAGCGCCGGCCTACCGTTTCGACCGTGCGGGCAGCGGCTGGTGTGAGCAACGCCGATGCCACCCGTTACCTGAAGGAATGGGTGGAGGAGAAGCAGGCCGCGGGCGGGCAGGTCGCCGCGACGCCGGCGGCAGTGCTGGAACAGGCCGCTCGCCTGGCCGGGGCCTGCTGGGCCGAAGCGTCCGCCCTGGCCAATGAGCGGCACGCCGCCGCGGAAGCGGTCTGGGCGCAGGAGAAGAAGGACCTGGCGCTGGAGATCTCCGAACTCGTCGCTGACCTGGACAAAGTAGGCGCCGAGAAGGACGCGGCCGTCACCGAGCTCACTGTCCGGGTCGCCGCGCTCGATACCCAGGCCGCGGCGATGACGGCGCAGCTGGAACAGGCACGTACAGCCGAACAGCAGGCCAGCAACATCGCAGCCGACGCAGCTGCCAGGCTGGCCGCGGCCGAGGCCAGAGCAGAGACGCTGCAACAGGCGCACGACGCGCTCCTGCAGCGCATCGTGCCGGAAACCCCGGACAAGAATGACCGGGCCAAGCGAACCAGTGGCGGCGGCCCCCAGCTCTGAACTGCGCGGGAGAGAGCCCTGCCTGACTTCCCTGGCCTCTAGAAGGGGGAGGCAACAGGCCCCCTCATGGAACCGCTGACTCTCGTGAACTTCGTGCTGTCACTGACAGCCCCGGCGGCCCCGACGACCACTTACCGGGCCCGTTTTCACGGCACTGTTCGGGCAGGACTCTTAGACCGGCGCGGGGCCAGGCATGCCAGCCGTCGGCCGGACTGCCGCTGCTACCGTGGCGGCTGCGCTTCCGCCGCGGGGAACTCCCGCAGCGTCGCCGCTACCGCCCTGACCGCTGCCGGGTCCTCGGTCCAGGGCCGGTCCGTGCGGGTGCAGGCATGGAAGTTCGTCAGCTCCGATGCCTCCTGGGCCGCCGCGAGCTCGGCCCACGCCTCTTCGAGGTCCTTGAGCTGTTCTGCCGTCAGGGGCTCCCGAATCTCCGGGCCGGCCGCAGCGTGCGTGGCATCAGCCGTGCCCGCCGTTGCGTGGCGTTTCCTGAAAATACTCCGTAACCCCATGTGCTGCCCCTTTGCCTGAAAAAGCCCCGACAGGAGGTCCCCTCGGGGGAGAAGTACCTGCAACCGGCGGGACCGTTCCACCTTTTAGCAAGGCCCTGATTTCCGCTGCGCTCCAACCAGTTATTGGGCGTCCGCTGGCGCGGCCGGCTGTTGGGGCCAGGTTCGCCGTCGCAGGGCTCCGGTGACCCTGGCCCTTCCTTACGTCTGCGACGTTTTTGTGTTGCTGTCCTGCGGATTCTAGGCGTCCGCTCCAGCCCGTCCAGCCCCTCCTTCGTCGGGGCCTGCGGTGCAGGAAATGTCCCTCCGGCGCTCCTGCGTCGCTGATTTCCTCCAGGAATTTCCTTCCCCTTGCCTGCGGTAGACAGGCCTCCGTCGGCCGCCGAGCAAGCGAGCTTGCCAGCAACAAAAAAACAACGGGGGAGCAGGGGAGCTGGCCGGTCACCTAAGCCGCCCCACTCACCCCACTTCTCGGACAAGAAGGAGCAACACCATGAACGCAATCTCAACCAAGACGGTGACCACCAAGGACACCGGGGAGGCCATCGACGGCGTCACCGTGCTGGGCGATTACCACGAGAACGGCGGCTACGACTGGATGGAACTCATCGAAGCCGAAGGCTGGGCCGTCATCCCCAGCTGGGGCTGTGACGGCTGGGACCTGGGCCAGTGGCCCTATGTCATGGTCGCGGCCACCCGGACCGCTGACAGCATCGGCAACCTGTTCGGAGTCGCCACGTACTGCGAGGGAGACGTCAGCTGCACGTTCTACCGGACCAAGGCGCGGCAGTGGGACGCGATCACCGAACAGGCGTTCTTCCACTGGAAGAACGGCCAGGCCCACGGCCCGGATGACCTCCCGGAAGCCGCCGCGGAACTTCCGTCCCGCTACCGGATGCCCTACACGGTCAACGCCGCCTAAGAAGCGCCAGAGCCGGTGCCCC
>NZ_AUPJ01000305.1:2886-10265 GCF_000427315.1 Arthrobacter sp. TB 26 | reverse complement strand
CCGCTTCTGGTTACCGGCGGCGGACCGCCAACCGCAGGCTCAGGCGCGGGAGCCAGAGCGGCGCGGCCAGCCGGCCGCAGCACACCAGGAGCAGATCCCGGGGGTGCCTATAAATGGTTCGAAACGCTCACCCCTGTTTGGGCGTCCGCTGGCGCGGCCGGCTGTTGGGTCCAGTGCCTCCGTCGCAGGGCTCCGGACGCCCTGGCCCTGTCTATGTCTGCGACGTTTTTGTATTGCTGTCCTGCGGATTCTAGGCGTCCGCTCCAGCCCGTCCAGCCCCTTCTCCGTCGGGGCCTGCGGTGCAGGAAATGTCCCTCCGGCGCTCCTGCGTCGCTGATTTCCTCCAGGAATTTCCTTCCCCTTGCCTGCGGTAGACAGGCCTCCGTCGGCCGCCGAGCAAGCGAGCTTGCCAGCAACAAAAAAACAACGGGGGAGCAGGGGAGCTGGCCGGTCACCTAAGCCGCCCCACCCACCCAACTTCTCGGACAAGAAGGAGCAACACCATGAACACCACACCCACCCTCGAAATGCTCGACCCGGCCACCTTGACCGTGGACATCAACGTCCGCAAAGACGCCGCCCTGACCGCCGATTTCATCGCCAGCATCAAGGAACACGGCGTGATGGAACCCGTCATCGCCCACCGCAAGGACGACGGGACGGTGCATGTCCTGATGGGACAGCGCCGCACCCGCGCCGCTGTTGAAGCCGGGCGCGACAGCATCCCGGTGATGATCATCGAGTCCCCGGAGGAAGCCGAGCGCATCGTGACGCAGGTCGTGGAGAACATCCAGCGCGCAGAACTGACCGAAGCGGACGAGGCCGACGCCTACCACCAGCTGTCCCTGATCGGCGTGTCAGCCGCGACGATCGCGAAGAAGACCGGACGGACGAAGACGACCGTGGAAGGGGCGCTGAAAGCCAAGTCCTCGAGCGCCGGATCCGCCGCGCTGGGCAAGGGGTACACGATTGAAGCGGCCCTGATTCTGGCCGAGTTTGCCACTGACGGTGACGCGGTGGAGGAGCTGGAATCGGTCATCGCCGATGAACCGGACATGCTCGCCCACGTCACCCAGCAGTTGCGGGACCGCCGCGACCGTGCCGCCGCCCTCGCGGCGCTGACCGCAGAGTTGGAAGCCGCCGGGACCACCGTGGTGGAACGGGCCGGATACGACGCGGACAGTGAGAACGTCCGGGTGTCCTCGCTGAACCGGGCAGACGGGGAACCGGCCACCGAGGAGGACGCCAACGCCGTGCACATCGCCTCCTCCTACAACGGCCATCACTCCACCGTCCCGGTCGTGGCCGGATGGAAGGAGCTGGGTTTCACGCTCCGGTACAGCGGCCACGGCGCGTCAGCGGCGAACAAGGGTCCGATGACGGAGGAGCAGAAGGCCGAGCGGAAAACCCTGATCGAAAACAACAAGCTGATGCAGTCGGCAACTGTGGTCCGGCGCGACTTTGTGAAGTCGCTGCTGGCGAAGAAGCAGCCGCCCAAGGGCTGGCAGCACTTCACCGTTCACGCCATCACCCACCATCCCGAAGCGGCCAGCGGTTACGAGGGGACCGTCGCCGCCGAGATGGCAGGAGCCAAGACGGGGGAGACTTCGGATCGTTGGGGCTGGAACCCGTTGCGGGACCACGTGGCCAGGTCCACGGTACGGCCCGAGGTATCCCTGATCGCGCTGGTCTGCGCAGGGTATGAGAAGACCATCGCCAAGGACTCATGGCGGTCACCGAGCATCCGCCACATCGACTACCTGACCCGGCTCATTGCCTGGGGGTATACGGCCAGTCCGGTCGAGCAGATCATCCTCGACAGCGCCGCCCCCGCCCAGGAACACGCAGCCGCATAAGAGCCCCTTGCCGGGCGGAGCCCCAGCCGCCCGGCAAGGCCCCCGGCCACTCAGCGCATGAGGGTCAGGAACCTTCCAGAGGTCGGGCGGTCCGCCGCACGGTGCGAACCACAGCAGCCACTCACCGGCAGCAGACCGCCGTTTGACGCGACCTCCCGGAACCATCCAAGTGCCGCGGCTCCGGCGATACAATGACACGTCAGCCGTTCAGCGCCGGTACAACATTCAGCTAAGTTGGATCACAGACTTCCTTTGTCCGAGGAGCAGAAAAGGACCGGCCACCAGGCCGGTCCTTTTCTGTTTAACCAAACGCACCCGGACGGCAAACCGGAGACCGGCTCTATACCTGGGCGGTGCAGTTCCTACGGCTCAGTGGTCTTCCTTTGACTGTCTCCGAGTCGGCCGCCCCATACGGAGACTGTGCACGGCCACCGCTCACCCAGGGGGACGTGCGCTGGGGATGGTGACGTGGTGGTTGTGTGCAGACGGTCAGGTGGGTCCCGTCGTCCAGATGTGCGCGGGAAAAGCCCGTAGGAAATAGCTTTTGCCGTGCCCATGTGGGCGAGGGGTTACTACTCGGAGACGCCCGCGGCCGGAGCTGACTCTTGCGCGCCTTTCCGGCCCCGCGGACGCCCGCCGGCCTTCTTGGTCGGGGCGTCCAGTCCGAAGCCACGCAGGTCGGATTCAGTCCACTCGGCGCGCAGGGCAGCCTGGTAGTCCTTGGCGTATTTCTGTTCCGCGGCAGCGAGCAGCTGCGCTGCTTCCTGAACCGAGAGGCCGCTTGCTGCGGCCTGTTTGACGGCGTTGACTTTGGTGTCCCTGGCGGCGTCGATCTTCGCGGCGGCTTTTGCGGCAATGTCGTTGATGTCCATACCCAAACCCTACCGGCCACGCTGACAGCAGGAGGCAGGTTTCCGATGCACCGCACGCGAGGCGAAAAAACCGCCGAAGACGACCTTCCGGAGCAAGCTATACACTTACACGGGTGTAAATAGCTTGTCGCGCTCGACACTGGCGGTCGAGTGCGGCACACTGGTCAGTGTGGTCCCCGTTTCCGGGGTCGCTGCGCTGGGCCTTTGAAGGGATGGATTGAATGTCGGATGAGGGATTCGCTCACCGTTTCAATCTGTCGCGCCGACGTCGGGAGAACACTCCCGCCGGCAGCAAGAAGCGCCGTGACCTGTGGGTCACTGTGGAAGAGGAAGCCGCGCTCGTTGCAAGGGCTGAGCGGGAGAAAGTCACCGTCCCGAAGCTGCTGATTACTTCGGCATTGTCCGAGACCCAGGAGACGACGACCGAACGGCGTGCCGCTATCGCGGAACTGATGTCGCTGCACAATCTGCTGGCGCGTTCTTCGAACAACATCAACCAGCTCGCACGCCAGGCCAACGCCACGAGCGAGTTCCCCGCCGAGGCGCACGAAGCGTTGAAGCACATCCGCTCGGTTGCGATGCGCATTGACGATGCCATTGACGGGTTGATGTAGGGATGATTCCGAACATCACCCGCGGTTCGCGCATGGGCGGGCTCATGGTTTACCTGGCTTCCACGGATGCCAACAAGACGAAGAACGCACACTCTGATCCGCACCTGGTAGCAGGGGACGCTGCGATTATGGCGTGGTACGACGACGGTGTCCTGGACCGTGACGATGCGCTTGCTATTGCCAAGCATCTGGACCGTCCGCGCAGGGCTTATGGCGTATCGGTTCAGATCAAGGACATGCAGTGGGATGCGGCCAAGAAGGAGCGCGTCCACGTCGGCTACAAGGACGCCAGCGTGTGGCACTGCTCGCTGAGCCTGCGCGCCGAAGAAGGCGCCCTGACGGATCAGCAGTGGGGCGATATCGCGAACGATTTCGTGGACTCCATGGGCTTCACCGAAAGCAGCGGCAAAGCGCGCTGCCGGTGGGTTGCGGTCAACCACGGCACGAGTGAGAACGGCAACCATCACATCCACCTGGCCGTCTCCCTGGTCCGCGAAGACGGCACCAAGGCATCCACGCACGGCGACTACAAGAGGGCTCAGGAATCGTGCCGTGAGCTGGAAGTTAAGTACGGTCTGGAGCAGCTCTCCACCGTGCACGCCACCCGCGGCTACGACCGGGCCGAGAAAGCCACCGCTGTCCGGGACGAGCGGGAAATGCACCGCTCCTCTTTGGCCCGGGAAGTCCGCGCCAGCGCCAGCTCTTCCGCGACCGAAGGGGAGTTCGTCCGGCGCGCACGCGACACCGGGATGCTGGTCCGTCCCCGCTATGCGAAGAACACGACCGACGTCATCGTTGGGTACTCCGTGGCCGAACGCCCGAAGCAGGGCGAACGGCCCATCTGGTTCGGCGGCGGCACCCTCGCCTCCGACCTGAAGCTCGGTGCTTTGCGTGAAGAGTGGATGGACTCACCACACCTGGCAACCGAGGCCGCAGCGGAATGGAACGCAGCCGCCCGCAACAGGCGCACCGTGTCCAGGACCGGTCCCGAGAACGGAACCCCACCGGCGGAAATGTGGGTCGAGTACACGCGGAACGCGACCGCACTGGTTGAGCAGCTGCGCACCCTGCCCCGTGATGATCACGCGACCTGGGCGAAAGCAGCAAGGGAGGTATCCGGCGCGTTCGCGGCATGGTCCCACCGGCTCGAACTGACGCCGGGTCCGCTGGCGGCCGCCGCCGCCGAGCTGTCCCGCACCGCCCAGCTCCGGGCCCCACGGCAGCACAGCAAGCCCGTTGCCCTGCCGTCCATTGCCGGCACTGCGATGTTGTTCATGGCCGCGTCCAGCAAGAGCAAGACGGCCGCCCAATCGGCGCTCATGCTGCAGCTGGTGAACACTGCTTTCGCTATCCACGAAATGCACCTACAGTCCGGACGTACCCGTGAAGCGCAGCGGCTCCGGGCCGTCGTCACAGAGCAGCTGAAACCGTTCGCGGCGACCATGCCCCGACCGGTCACCGTGGGTGCGCCGGAACAGGCAGCGGCCTCGAACTCTGTAGAACTTGGACTGCGTGGCATGGCGCCCATCCGTCCAGGGTCAGCGGTGCCGAGCACATCACCGCCGGCCAAAACCCACCAGCGCACGGGCCGGGATTCGGGCCCCGTACTTGACCGATAAAGACCACCACCAACTGCAAGGGGAGCACGATGAGTGAATCAGACGGAATGGACGAGTTGCTGGACGGCGGAATGCGGCAGTCCCTGATGATCGCGTCCCGCATTGCAGAGACGCTGGCCCGTCGCCGGCAGGAGTCCCAGCGGCAGCAGGAACACCAGGATGCCCAGGCAGCCCACGAAGCGCAGGCCCGCCTCACGGCAGAGCGCAGCGCAGCGCGAGCGGCGCTGGCGCCGGTAAATAAGGACCAGTGGTGGGACAAGGCCCAGCCCCACGACATCGCCACGGCCCACGCCGTCGCTGAAGGCTGGAAAGACCACGACCCGACCGCCCTGGCGGCCTCGGAAAAGATCCGTCAGGAAGTCTTCACCCGCTACGGCATCGACACCCGCGAGGCCGGCAAGGACTCTGGATATCTGGAGTCAGATGTCCAGAATGCCGCGACGGACAAGGCCCGGCAGGACGCACTGGACCGCAGCCAGGAAGAGGCACGCGCGGCGGCCGCCGAACAGGAGAAGGCCATGGGCCTGCTCGCTGCTGCCCGTGCCGAAGAACTCCGCGCCCAGGCCGCGACACTTGCACCGGAAATGGAACGCCACCAGGTGCCAGCCGAATACTTGGCCAACCCCGAGCTGGCCCAGGCATTGCAGATTGCACGCACGGCCAAGACGCCCGCAGCAGTGGCGGCCGCGGACGCCACCGTGCAGGAACGCCTGTTCCTCATCGGCAAGGACGGGATCAACGGCCCCGACATCGACCAGCTCCGCAAAGAGACCACAGCGAACGTCAACGGCGCCGGAGATTCACACTTCGAGGATCCCGCGTTCGTGAAAGCCGCCAAGGACATGCACGAAGCCAAACTCCTGGCAGAGGGAGGCTTCACGGGGTCCGAACGGACGCCCGTGGAACAGCGGTACGAACGAGCCGAAAAGGAACTCTTCGCCCGCATGGAAAGCGTCGGCCGCGAGATCGAGAACCGCGTCACCGGCAACCTCAGCCGCCGCCTCAAAGACCAGGGCCTCAAAACGGAAAGCACGTCAGCAACCGACTACGGCTCAGCGGAACGCCAGGAAGCTTTCGCCGCATCCCTCGTAAGTACCGGAGCTAACGAAACCCAAGTCCGAGGACGCGCCGCCGCAGAACGCAGCGAGGGCACACACCCCAGCGCAGCCGTCACCATGGGCAAGGGCGCAGCAAAGGCCAAAAAGACCCCCACAGGGGCAACAATGGGTGCTGATCGGGCTAAGAGCGGTCCCTCCCGCTAAGCCGTTTCCCGGCCCGTTTTGGCACTCACGGGGACTTCCGGCTCTGCCCGCTTAGGTGACTTATCGGTAGCGACCCCCGCCGCCGCAGTAAGTGGTGGTGGAGGTATCCACACCTCTGATGGTTGGAAATGCTTCAAGCCGGATGAGTCCTCCCTCCGTACTGCTACACCGCGACGACCCAGATCGCCTCCGACGCCGACGCGCCAAGGTCGATGTCCCGGTCTCGTCCCTGCAGACGGATGGTGGTGACGTCCGCATATGGACGGTGTTCCCGAACGGAGAGCCTTGTGTCCGGCGCGAGGCCAAGTTCGGTGAAGTAGCGCAGCATCTGTGGATCCGCGTCGGAAATCCGGGTGATTGCCATCGTCCGGCCGATGTCTGCGGCGGAGAGCCGCGTTCCCGACGGCAGGTGCGGACGACCGTCTGCGGTGGGTATCGGGTCGCCGTGCGGGTCCCGTGTCGGATGTCCGAGCTTTTGATCAATACGTTCGATCAGCTTCTCGGAGACGGCGTGCTCCAGGATTTCGGCCTCGTCGTGGACCTCGTCCCAGCTGTAGCCGAGCGTCTGGACCAGGAAAGTTTCCAGGAGGCGGTGTCGGCGGACCATGGCCACGGCGTGGCCCCGGCCCGCGTCGGTGAGTTCGATGCTCCCGTATGGTGCGTGGGTCACGAGGCCCTGCCTGGCCAGTTTCTTGATCCCGTCGGACGCGGTGGAGGGCCTGACGCCCAGACGTTCAGCCATTGTGCCGACGGTCATGGGGGTTGCAGACCACTCCGTGGCGGACCAGATCAGCTTCAGGTAATCCTGGGCTGTAGAGGACAAATCAGAAACCGGCATGCCATCAAGGGTACCAAGCCGGAGCAGAATGTTAGGCTTAACGAACAATTTTCTTAGCGCTACGAAGTGACAAGGAATCGGCATGCCGAAAAAACTCTCGGAGACGTTGCCGAGCAGGCGGTCCATGCTGTCCGGCGCGGCCGCTTTCGCCGCAGTCCCGGCCTTTTCCGCGCTACTGCCTCAGGCGTCCGGCGGGCATGACCAGCATGGCGGGGGCGGAAGCGGCGGAGGGGCGGCCGCGCCGTCGGGCACCGGCTCGGCGACGGGAGGCCGGACATCGGGGACGAGCCCCGCGGCGATGACCAACCATGCCGGCCA
>NZ_AUPJ01000305.1:0-2876 GCF_000427315.1 Arthrobacter sp. TB 26 | reverse complement strand
CGGGTCCGTGCTGCCGGAGCGGGCAGGCATTGACCCCACCGCCATCCTGCGCGACTTCGACCGCGGCCGGACCAGCACTCTCCCGGACGGCCGCACACTGCGCGAGTGGGACATCGTGGCGGTGGACAAGGACTTCGAAATCGCCCCCGGCATCATCTTCAAGGGATGGAGCTACAACGGCCGCATCCCCGGCCCCACGCTGTGGGCCCGGGAAGGCGATGAGCTGCGCATCCATTTCACGAACGCCGGAGCTCACCCGCACACCATCCACTTCCACGGCATCCACCGCGCCACCATGGACGGCACACCAGGGATCGGCGCGGGCTCCATCGCCCCGGGCCAGAGCTTCACCTACGAATTCGACGCCACACCGTTCGGCACGCACCTCTATCACTGCCACCAGTCACCGCTGGCCCCGCACATCGCGAAAGGCCTCTACGGAGGCTTCATCATCGAGCCCAAGGAAGGCCGCCCGCCGGCGGACGATGAGATGGTAATGGTCATGAACGGCTACAACACCGACGGCGGGGATGACAATGAGTTCTACTCCGTCAACGGCCTGCCCTTCCACTTCATGGACTTCCCGGTCAAGGTCAAGCAAAACGAACTCGTGCGCATCCACCTGATCAATGTTCTCGAATACGACCCGATCAACTCGTTCCACATCCACGGAAACTTCTTCCACTACTACCCCACCGGGACCATGCTGACGCCCAGCGAGTACACCGACACCATCTCCCAGGTCCAGGGCCAGCGCGGCATCCTGGAACTCCGCTTCCCGTACCCGGGCAAGTACATGTTCCACGCCCACAAGACCGAGTTCGCCGAACTGGGCTGGATGGGCTTCTTCGAAGTGAGCGCATCATGACCCTGGATGAGAAGACAAACCCGGCGCAGGCTGCCGAAGTGCACCGCCGGCCACCGCTGCCCCGCTGGCTGCTCGGGCTCGGGCCGCTGGTCCTGATCGCGGTCGTGCTGGGCCTCTTTTCGCTCCTGAACGCACCGGGACTGTCCAAACTGTCCGAGGGCATTCCGCCCAAGGAGGAGATCGCTGTCGAGGACATCCGGCTGACGCCCGGCCAAATCTCCATCACAGTCCGCAATGAGGGCCCGGATCCGGTGGCCATCGCCCAGGTCAACGTCTCTGACTACTACGCCCTGTTCACGCAGACGCGCGAAACCATGGCACCGCTGGAGGCCACCACTCTCACGGTCGACTACAACTGGGTCGACGGCGACCCCTACGAGATCGCGCTCGTGACCACCACCGGCGGCAAAATCCTTACCGAGATCGCGGCGGCGGCCCCGAGCCCGGAACGCGGCAGCCAGTTTTTCGGACTCATGACACTGCTGGGCGTATACGTCGGCGTGATCCCGGTCGCCCTGGGAATGCTGTGGATGCCCTTCGTGCGCCGCTCCTCCGGAGCGTGGATCCGGGTCCTGCTCGGCATCACCGTCGGACTGCTCGCCTTCCTGGCCCTCGACGCGACCCTCGAAGCCGTCGAGCTCGTGGCCAACAACAGCGCCTTCGGCGGAACCATGGTCGTCTTCCTCGGGGCACTGGTCTCCTATCTGGTGCTGGAAGGAACGGACGCCTGGATGCGCCGGCACCAGAAGCCCGGCATTGCCGGCCGGCCCGAGGCTCTGCCGCCCCGGCGCCTGGCCCTGCTGATCGCCATCGGCATCGGCCTCCACAACCTCGGCGAAGGACTCGCCATCGGCTCCGCCTACGCAGTAGGCTCCCTGGCGCTGGGGGCCTCACTGATAGTCGGCTTCGCCATCCACAACACCACCGAGGGCCTGGCCATCGTGACCCCGCTCGCCAAGGAACCCCCAGGGATCGGCCGGCTCGTACTGCTGGGGCTCATCGCCGGGGCCCCCGCGGTCGCAGGGGCACTGATCGGCGCCACCGTCTACCAGCCGGCCCTCTCCGCGTTCCTGCTGGGCATCGGCGCCGGCGCAGTAGCCCAGGTGGCCATCAAACTCCTTCCCTTGCTGAAGGACCGGCAGGGAAAAACCTTCACGGCACTCACCACTCTCGGCATCATCCTCGGACTGGCCGTGATGTTCGTGACCGGGCTGCTCGTCCAGGCATAGGAAACCCCCGGGGACGCCGGAAATTACGCAACTGCCTGAATACATTGACGCATGTACTTTGGAGCCATGGAAACCCTCACCTACGCCCCGGTGCTGGCCCGCTTCGGCTACGCCGGAACAATCAGCCTTTCTCGATGACGAAGTCATCGGCCTGAACAACTTCGGAAAAAACCACTCCCGCCATCCCCTCCGCCCAGAGGAGCCGGGACACAGCGGACCCTGCAGGCAGCGACGACGACTCCGCGAAAACGGAGATCTCCGGCCCCCGCAAGTCGCGTCAGCGCCAGGGCCGCAAGGTAGGGGAGTGCTATTAAAAAGGTCAACGGGTCGGGCTGCGGCAAGTTTCCCGGCGTGAATATTCAGACCGTGACGTCATGGTGGAGGCCTGCTGCTCCATTGCGCGCAGAAAGCAGCTCTTTGTGGTCGCAGTGCGACTTTCGAGCAGTATGGGGTTGGCCAGAAGCCAGGGTGCGTCGATGAGACGTCTCACTGAACTTCGATGGCACTCATCATGCCGAGGTCTTCGTGGTCCAGGATGTGGCAGTGGTACACCGAGCGTCCCCGGAAGTCCCTAAAAGCCACCCTGACCTTCACCCGACCGTTCGCGGGTACGTTGACTACGTCCCGCCAGATGGGGGTGTTCGTCCCTTGGCCGTTTTCCTCGATGATTTGCATCGGCCAGACATGCAGGTGGAACGGGTGATCCATGGGACTGGTGTTGATCAACGTCCATTCCTCCACATTCCCGGCCGCTACCGTGGTGTCTGTTCTGGCCTTGT